>MEDT01000038.1 GCA_001724175.1 Cytophagaceae bacterium SCN 52-12
CTGGTCGTTGCCGGGCTGGGCCGTATTCTGGTTGACATACAATCCATTTAAACCCTGCAGCGCCTGTGAAGATGTCGTAATAGGCCGGTTGGCCAGCTTTTCAGGATCCGCAACCGTAATAGCTCCGGTCAGGTTCACTTTTTTCTGCGTACCGTAGCCTACCACCACTATCTCCTCCAGCGCTTTCTCGTCTGTTTTCAGCGAAACTTCCACGAAAGCCCTGTTCCCTATCTCTACCTCCTGCGAGATATAGCCTACAAAGGAGAATACCAGGATGGACTTATCATCGGGTACTGCCAGGTTAAAATTCCCTTCCTGGTTGGTAGTCGTCCCGGCCTGAGTTCCTTTCACGAGGATATTAACACCCGGGAGGCCCTCGCCTTTTTCGTCGGTTACTTTCCCGGCAACAGTTTTATCTGTTATGGATACGTCAGCAGCCGCAAGCCGTATCCATGCCGGGGAGTACCTTACATTTTTTGCAGGCAGAATCATTTCCCCCGAAAGCAATTCCTTTGCCGGAGAATCATTTGCCGCAGAGATACCCGCAAAAATCAAAGCCAGAACAGCTTGCATAAGCGAGATTTTCATTACGCGTCTCATAAGCGAATTTACTAATAGTGGTCTCTTCATTTGGCTTTACATGTTTTCATAACCCCGGTCAATTAGCTGCCTATTGACTACTTGTATAAGACTTCGGGTAATCGGCAGCTAACCCCGGGTTCCGGGAGCAAATCTTCACTATTAAAATTAATAATTTATGATCTATATTTTATGCTTTCTTCATTACACAGCGCCGCTTTGTCCGGACGGATACCTCCGGGCAAAGCGGCGCTGCCGGTCGCAAAAGGCGCTGATCGGTAGCAGTCAGCGCTATACGGCCGTTAAAAAGAAGATTCAGATGTATCCGTCACTCCCTTACCGGGAGCTTTATTTTATTTTTTCAAATTTGAATGCATCTGCAACTACATTCCCGTTAGCATCTTTAGTATCCAAAACAAGATAGGACTTAAGCCCTTTTTCAAATGTAAATGTTCCGACGGGTATCCATTGACCTCCTTTATTGCGCTGGTCCAGCACCGACCTGTGAACCCCGTTTGCGTGATGAACTTCGATAGGTGCATTCGAAGCGTAATCCGGCCCGGCAGGCCACCATCCGTATACTTTATAGTTCCCGGCTTCAGGCAGGTAAGGCCGGTAGATTATCGAAGCGCTTTCACCTTTGGAGGCCCAAAGGAAGGAAAATGCATGACGGGCGACCCGGGGGTTTTCCGAATGCTTCCATGTACCTATCCTTTCCACGAACCTGTGCATGTCGTCATCCACGGTAACTGCCTGATCCTGGTAAAAAATACCGTTTGGATTCTCTTCCAGGCTAAGCACCTGCTTCTGACCCGCCAATTTCTTCTGCAAGGCCGCGATATCCACTTTTTGCACCGGTACCTTCTGCCTGGCCGAAAACGCCGCCGCCGCCCCTGCTGCATGGCCGAGCGTCATGAATTGCGGCTCCATCCGTACTGATGCGTAAGCCAGGTTTGAAGCAGACATTGCTACCGGGACAAGAAGGTTGGCACATTGTTCATGTTTAGGCACGATCGACCGGTAGGGGATTTCGTAAGGAGCGACCGGTATGGACAAATACCCTTCGTTTATCGTCTCGGCCGGCAGATTAGGGAATCGTGACACGAGATGATAAGTTCTCTGAGTATGCCGCACGTCTATATTATAAGACCCCATTGCAATGGCGTCATATTTGGTGGTATCCTTTTCCAGATCATGCTGGGTAAGCACATACTCGCCGATCATCCGGCGGGCTACCCGCACATAAAGCTGATGCGGCCAGTGTCCCGTATCGGAGAATTCATCCCTGCACAAGCCCCACTGCTGCGCTTCCTGCCGGATATTCTCCGGTACCTCCGGGTCATGGCTGATATAGTAAAGCAGTCCTTGCGTGTAATGCAAATGATCCTTCCAGATTCTGTCGCGCTCCTGGTAACCGGCATCCGGGTAAGGCCAGTTGCTGCCGTCGTAAAGATTGGTTGATATCGGGCCGACGGAATTGATCTCGGCTTTTTGATTGGGCAGATTGATGATCGGTCTGAATACCCCTGTCTCCGACAAATTCTTAGGCTTCCTCGCCGCCAGGTATCTTCTGAGCAGCTCGAAACGCGCGGGGTCATATCCTTCAGGGCGGCCGATCGGGACCCTGTTGCCAGGGTTATTCGTCATGATCAGCCTGAAGCAGTAGGCCTGCACCGCACTGTCTGCTTCACCTATTCCAACCTGGGCCCTGGGGTTGATCAGGGGCAGCAATTCCCCGCCCTTTCCATTCACGAAAGGAGATACAGGTATAGGAAAGTTGTGATTATCGGGATAAAACGGCTGGCGACCCGCCCAAGATTCCCGGTATTGGGCTACACCTTCGCGGCCGATCGCATAGGCCACCCCCGCCCGGGCCATCAGGTCGCCTTCATAGGAAGCATCGATAAAAACGGATGCCGTGAGCGTCGCACCTGACGATAGCTCAATGCTCCTGATTTCCCGTTTTTCTTTCTGTACCGATTTGATCCTCTCACCGAAAAGCACCTGTACTTTCGATTCTTTCAGCCAATCGCGCAGGATCTCTTCGCCTACCGTCGGCTCCGGCCCCCGCCAGAAGAAAAGCGGCTTATTATATTTTGCGGCGACCCGTTCATAATACTCCAAAGCAAGACCGCCGATCACTGCCCTGTCGCCGTAGTCGGTATTGGAAAGGCCTCCCGTCAGCATACCGCCCAGATGCCTGCCGGGTTCAATGAGCAGAACGGAAGCACCCTCACGGGCGGCGGCTATGGCGGCAGTAACCCCTCCTGCCGTACCTCCATACACGATAACATCTGCCGCCTGCCGGGGTTGCCGGACGCTGCCTGAAAGAGGAAGTAAAAACAGCGGGACGAGAAAAAGCTTGAAAAAGAAAGAATTCATATATAAAACAGTTAAACAATTACATTTTCGGCCTGTTTGGGGTATGACTTAATATCCTGTATTCTGGGTAAGGGACGGATTAGTGTCTCTTTCACGTTGCGGAATCGGAAACAGTACATTATGCGCAAGAATCGTTGCATCCCTTCCAAATGAGTTTTCTGCCTTCACGGCATCGAGAAGCCGCCCTGTGCGTACAAGATCGAACCAGCGGTTGCCCTCCCAGCAAAGTTCCAGGCGCCTTTCCCGGATGACGGCATCCTTAAATGCCGATTTGTCAAGGCCGCCAAGAGGCTGAAGACCGGCACGGCTGCGAACCCGGTTCAAAGCTGCATAAGCATCGGGAGTCGGCCCGTTATTGAATTCGTTCGTGGCTTCCGCATAAATAAGCAATATATCCGAATAACGCAGGTATGGAAAACTTTTTCCTCCGGATGTTCTCGCGGTACGATCGGCCAGCTTCCAGAGGGATATCGCCAACGCCGGGTCGGAAGTATCTATTGAAAGATTTACGGACTGACCTGTTGCCGGATGAACATAAGAGGTAAGAAATGTGGCGTCGCGACGCTTATCGCCGGCAGCAAATCCATCCCACAGGCTTTTTGTTACCCGGATGGTACCGAAGCCGTTGCTGGGAACAATAGGAGCGCTGCGGGGAGCCCAGTGTGTGGTATGACCGTTTCCCATCTGATCCGTGATGTACAGCACTTCAAAAAGAGATTCTTTCCCGCATCGGTTGTTCAGCTCAAATACGTCCGCATAATTATCCCACAGATCATACAGTCCCGAATCGATCACTTCCTTTGCTTTCGCAGCGGCTAATGTCCAATAGGGAGAATTGTCGACCGCGCCGGCGCGGGTGAGGTACACTTTGGCCAATAGTCCTTTCGCTGCACCCGAAGTGGCGCGGCCCAGATCCAATCCGCTATATCGGGAAGGCAGCGCCTCCGCAGCATACGCCAGGTCTTCCTCGATCAGCGTGTATACCTCTTCAGTCGTTGCACGGGGCACATCAACGCCTCCGACCGATTTCGTTTCATCGAGCACCAGGGGCACTCCTCCAAAAAAGCGGACCAGATTAAAATAATGCAGCGCTCTCAGGAATTTAGCCTCACCTTGATATCGCTCTTTAAGGTTTTGGTCCATATCAATAGCAGGCACCCGGGCAATGACTACATTGCAGCGCTGTATCCCTGCATAGGCCTGGCTCCAAATATTATTGACGAAAGTATTTGTCGAAACAAGGTTATATTTCCACAGCGCTACGCGGTCGGCATTTCCTGTCAGGAACGGGATGCCGTCATCCGACCCTACCGTGGTAGGAGTGACTATATTTTCATCGCTGTAAATAGTCCGAAGTGACGAATAAGCAGCCGTTACAGCCGATTCCGCATCTTTCGCGGTTTTATAGAATGTACTTGTCGCCGGGACTCCCAGCGGAGACAAATTAAGGTCGGGCTGGCAGCTAAGCAGCCAGCCTGTCAGCAAAATAAAAAGCAGGTATCTGAGTCTCATGATTAATAGCAGTTAAAAAGTAAGATTGATCCCGATCAGTGCCGTTTTAGCCGTGGGATAGCCGCCATAGTCCATTCCCTGGCTTATAGAGGATGTCCCGTAACGGCTGACTTCCGGATCGTATCCCTGGTATCTGGTAAACGTAAGCCAGTTCTGGGCAGAGAAATAGATTTTCGCCGACTGGATTTTCGCCTGGTTCAGCAGGGTTTTAGGCAGATTATAACCTACCGAAAGAGTTTTCAGGCGCAGGTAGGAGCCGTCCTCGACATGAAACGAAGACAATATCCGCTGCCCCCCTGCAGAATTGGCCCGGGGAATACTGTTGCTGGGGTTGGCGGGCGTCCAACGGTCAAGCACCTCTCTCGACTGGTTATTGTTACCATTCAGACTGTACAGGTCGAACCGGCCATAATTCAGAATGGCATTCCCATAGGAGCCCTGAAAAAAGAAATTAAGATCGAAGCCCTTATAGCTGATCGTATTATTAATCCCACCGAAGAATTCAGGGTAGCCATTGCCGATAACGGTACGGTCCTTGTCATCGATTACGCCGTCGCTGTTCAAATCAACATAGCGTATATCTCCGGGATGGGCGGCTTTCTGAGCCGAATTATTGATTTCTTCCTGGTTTTGAAATATCCCGTCGAACACGCGCCCGTAGAAATTCCCCAAAGGTTCTCCTACTTTAAGTTGGACCGTATTGGAAACGTTCAGGTGGCTAGCGCCGTCGCCGGTCAGGAAATCAGGCCGGCCGTCCAGCGTCATCACTTCGTTACGGTTGAATGCGAAATTGACTTCGGTCGACCAGCGCAGCGCTCCCTTATCAATATTAATGGTACTCAGCGACAACTCCACTCCCCGGTTCCGGACTTTACCGATATTCATCAGAGAAGCTGGGTACCCCGTCGAAAGCGGAATATTCACATTGAACAATAAATCCGAAGTTGTCTTAATGTAATAATCCGCAGTAAGCTGTACGCGGTTATTCAGCACGCCCAGATCGAAGCCTATGTCTGTTTGCGCGTTTTTTTCCCAGCGCAGGTCCAGGTTGCTCACTCCGTTGGGCGCTCCGCCGTTTGTCCTTACGGGGTTGGCTCCGCCGAACGCATAAGCCGCCACCGCAATCGAGGAAAGATAGCGATAGTCGCCGATTTCCTGGTTCCCGGTCAAGCCGTAGCTAAACCGGAACTTCAGATCGGAAATTGATCGCTGGTCCTGCATGAATTTCTCATTGATAACTCTCCAGGCCAATGCTCCCGATGGGAAAAAACCGTATTTGTTGGACGGACCGAACCGGGAAGATCCATCCTGCCTTGCCGTCAAAGTCAATAAAAACCGGTTATCAAACCCGTAGTTGACCCGGGCCAGATAGGAAATCAATGACCAGCTGCCGGCCGACGATGCGGGTACCTGCAGGGTAGCGCCGGCGCCCAGGTTATGATAAAGAGCGAAATCGTCGTTGAAGTCAACCGCGTTTGCAGTCACACCCTCGTTACGGTATGCCTGTGTTGTATATCCTATCAGGGCCGTCAGAGCATGGCTGGTCCCGATCCCGCGGGAATAGGTCAGTGTATTTTCATTCAGCCAATCAATAGTCTGGAATGCGCTGACCGATGCACGGCCATTGGTATTTGCCCCGAGGGCGATCAGCCGCGTTGCATAGTAGTTGGATTTTGAGTTGAACAGATCTCCTCCCCAACTGGTACGGAAAGTAAGTCCCCTGGCCAATGAAACGTCGGCGAACACATTGGCAAGTATGCGGGTAGTAAGCACTGCATCTGTTATTTCACTGGCAATTCCGAGCGGATTATCCACATTGTTTCCATTCAAAGGCCCTTGGTCCCGGTAATAGTTACCGGCCGCGTTGTAGACCGGAAAAGTGGGCGCAAAGTTGATCGCTGCATTCGTCACGCCGGAATTGATACCTCCTTCCGTTTCTGTGCGGGCGTTGTTGACGTCGCCATAAGCTCCCTGCATCGAAAGCCCTATCTTAAGCCATGGCTTTACTTCCCGGTCCAGATTGGCCCGGAGAGAATAGCGCTTGAAATATGAATTCAGAATAATTCCCTGCTGGTTGAAGTAGCTTCCGGAAATGGCATAGCGGGTTTTAGTCTCACCGCCTGTAAAGCTTAGCTGGTAGCTTTGGATAGGCGCCTCTCTGAACACTTCATCCTGCCAGTTGGTCCCGGCGCCCAGTGACGAAACTGACGGCCGGTCGGCCGACGACCCGTCAAAATAAGGAGCTCCGCCACCGTTCACCCTGGCTTCGTTGATAAACTCTGCATACTCTCTTGCATTCAGCAAGGGGATTTTCCGACGAACGGTCTGAACTCCGTAATAGCTTTCAAAATTTACGTTTGAATGCCCTTCGCGCCCCCGTTTCGTCGTAACCATTACAACTCCGTTCGAGCCGCGTGACCCGTAAATAGCCGTCGCCGAGGCATCCTTCAGGATCTCGATAGATTCGATATCATTCGGATTAATCGAGTTGAGATTTCCCGTAGTAGGAAAGCCGTCGATAACATAGAGCGGCTCGTTGCTGGCGTTTACCGAGCCGGTACCTCTTATCCGGATAGTGGTTGCTCCTCCCGGCCGGGCAGAATTCTGGGTGACCATCACGCCGGCCGCTCTTCCCTGAAGCGCACGATCCAGCGCTACCATAGGTGTAGCTTTGATATCTTCCTCTTTTATGCTTGCCACTGAACCCGTCAGATCCGACTTTTTAACGGTGCCGTACCCCACGACCACCACCTCCTCCAGGCTCTTCTGATCAACATTCAGACTAACGTCTATCGTACTCCTGGCCCCTACTTCTATCTCCCGGGTCAAATAACCAACAAAAGAAAAAATCAGCGTGTTATTTCCATCGGGAACGACCAGCTCAAACCTTCCGTCTGACAGTGATATCGTCCCGCGTTGGGTACCTTTAACCAATATATTTACACCCGGCAGTCCTTCTCCGGCTTCATCGGTAACCCTGCCCGATACCGTCTTATCCACAGAACCAGCCGGTTCAGAATGAGAATTTGGATATTCCGAAAAAGAGGTACCCCGTTTTGATGGCTGCAGAATAATCTGTTGCCCTATCACTTCATAGCTGACTCCCAGGGGTTTTGTAATCTTCTCCAGTACCTCCGCCAGCGGCTCGTTTATAACATCAATCGTTATTTTCTGGTCTGCAGGTAATGTACGCGGACGATAGGCAAATTTGACCGGAACCTGCCGTTCAATCTCGGTAAGCACCTTTCTGATCTGCTCATTTTCTGATTTCAGATTAACTTTCCGGCTGAGCAGTTCCTGCGCCGAAGTGCTATGCGCCAGGGAAACACCTGCAAAAATCGCCGCCAGAAACATTTGAATAAGCGAGATTTTCATAAGGCGGATAATAAATGGATTTAAGAATCGCGGTCTTTTCATTAGATTTACATGTTTTCATGAATTCTGGAATGGAAACATCTTTCCTTCACATCAACCTGATGATGTGCGCTGTACCTGAAGACTACAAAAGGAAAGAAGAAACGGCGTCAGCGGTGTTGAGACCACCTCTGACGCTTTTTACGATGGTTAAAATTTATTCATAGGGAACACTGGTTTAAGTTACAATATACTTAGGCTACAAGACAGGTTATGTTTATTCACGAGCATCCGTTTCCATATATGATCACTTGTGTCTCAATCAGCTTATATCGAATATCTAATACTTTACAGATAACCTCCAGCTTCTGAAACAGGTCTTCCCGTGTAAGGTCAATGGTGAGCGAGCAATCTTTCAACAATTCCTCGTCATAAAGCACTTCGATCCCGTAATGCTTCGCTAAAGCCTCGAATACCTCTTTTGCCGGCGCCGACTCGAAGGCAAATGACGCAGGAACATGGCTATGAAGTAATTCCGGCTTTTCCACCAGCGTCTTGCTTAGTGTTTCCCTGCTGCGTTCAAATATCGCTTTCTGATTCGGCGTAAGCACGACCCCTCCCTCTTCCGGATCGATTTGAACTGCAGCTTTTTCCGAGTAAACCGACACTCTCCCTGTTTTCACCGATACCGTTACGTTCGGATCGCTCTCGCGGGCCTGGATGCTGAAGCTGGTACCCAGCACCTTCGTTACCAGCCCGTTGGCATGTACCATAAAGGGCCGGCCCGGATCCTTCTTGACGTCGAAGAATGCCGCGCCCTTCAGATACAGGATCCTCAGCGAATCATTAAACTCGTTCTCATACCTTAGCTGGCTGTTCTTTTCCAGCACGACGAGGCTCCCGTCGGAGAGCCTCAGCTGGATAGAGGCCGAAGTGCTGTTGACCACTTCTTCCCAGTCCCGGCTTAATCTTTTTTCTTCAAAAGGATCGTTCCCTTCCCTGCCCTCCCGGAAAGCACCCGATTGCCACCACCAGCCCAGCCCCAGGGTCAAAAGAATTCCTGCTGCCACCCGTAGGGTCAAAAGGCGCATAATAGACGGGCGTTCACTGCGATGAACAGTGCTTTCTATCCGTTCCCAAACCTTTTCGGCCCGTTTTGCGGCGCCGGCATGACCGGGCAGGCGCCCCAGCCCGGCAACGAGCCGGCGGCCTTCCATAACGGCGTAATATTTCTCGGGATTTTCTGCCAGGAATTCTTTCCAGAATTTTTCCGACAGGCTATCCGGCGTGCAGACCCACTTCTTGAAATCGTCGTCTGCAGCAAAATCCTCCGCCTTATAATGATAGTAGCTCATGTGTATAAAAGGTTGTCAGCTTTCAGCAATCAGCGGTCAGCCCTTATCTGATAGATGGTTTGTGTACAATCAAACTTGTGCCGATAGCCGATTTCTGATAGCTCATAGCTATAAAATGCGGACCGTTTCCCGCAGGGCCTTCAGCCCGGTATAAATAAATTTACAGGCCGATTGGTAGTTGACGCCCATAATGCGGGCAATCTCTTCGTTACTGAAATGCATATAAAACCTGAGATGAAGGGCCTGCTGCTGCCGGTCGGTCAGGAGAAGATAGCTGCGGTGCAGCTGCTCCAGCAATTGCTGCTCACCCTCTCTTTCGATAAGATCGTCCTCGATCGGAGAAGCCTGGAGACCCGGCTCCGAGGCTTCGAAGCCGTTTCCATACAGGTTATTCCTGCTCCTTATCAGATTGGCGAGCTTCCTGCGGAGCGCAGCAAAAAGATAAAACTTGATAGAATCGGTTTCGCTCAGCTTTTTTGCATGCCACAGTTCGATAAACAAATCGTGAACGGCGTCTTCAACCAGGCTATCGTCATCGGTAATCCTGTAACCGTAGCTCATCAGCTCCCTGGAATAGCGATCATATATCTGGCGGAAAGCATCACGCTCACCCTTCCGGAATGCATTCCAAAGATCGGTATCGGTCATGGTCTAAGGCTTGTCTCAAACAAATTCATTTCCCTCTCTACTATGAATGGTCAAAATCCTTTATTTTAATCCAATTATTTATAAATATTTTTAAAGCCGGATAACCGGCAGGTATCCGGGTACCGCAGGTTATTTCCGGATCGGCAAATACAATACATAAAATTCATTGATAATGACATCAACAAGGAGAGAATTCATCCGGACAAGCGCCCTGGCTACCGCGGGGACCGTTCTGTACGGGGGCCAGGCCATCGCGCGCGCAGTCTACGAATCCAACCGGCCCGCTGCCGCCGACAGGCATTTCGTAAGCGAGGCCGTAGAAAATGCCATCAAAACTGTAAAATCCGGCGTTCCAAACAAAGAGCTCGCTTGGCTTTTTGAAAACTGTTTTCCCAATACGCTCGATACTACCGTTTATTTTGAAGAAAAGAACGGCAGGCCCGACACCTACGTGATTACGGGCGATATCGACGCGATGTGGCTCCGGGACAGCAGCGCGCAGGTCTGGCCTTACCTTTCGCTGATAAAAAATGACGCCCGGCTGCAAAAGCTGGTAGCAGGGGTCATCAACCGGCAGACCTACTGTATCCATCTCGACCGGTATGCCAATGCCTTCTTTAAGGACGGGACAAAGGAAAGCGAATGGAAAAAGACCGACCGGACCGAAATGAAACCTGGTATCCACGAGCGTAAATGGGAGATCGACTCCCTATGCTACCCTGTCAGGCTGGCGTACAGGTACTGGAAGATCACGAATGACACTTCTCCTTTCGACAGCCGGTGGAAGGAAGCCATCGCCCTTATCGTCAGGACATTTAAAGAGCAGCAGCGAAAGGACGGCAACAAAGGCCCCTATCAATTCGAGCGGGAAACGTCATGGGCCACCGACGGCGTGCCTATCAGCGGCTACGGCTACCCGACCAAACCGGTAGGTCTGATCAATTCTATTTTCCGCCCGAGCGACGATGTCACCCTGTTCCCGTTCCTTATTCCTTCCAATTTCTTTGCAGTGATCTCGCTCCGGCAGGCGGCCGAAATGGTATCCGGGATCAGCGGCGACAATACACTGGCGGCTGAATGCAGCCGGCTGGCCGACGAAGTGAGCGCCGCCCTGGCCAGGTATGCGGTTACCACACACGAGCAATTCGGCAAGGTATACGCTTTCGAGGTCAACGGCTACGGAAGCTTTCACCTCATGGACGACGCCAATGTCCCTTCTCTTTTATCGCTGCCCTATCTCGACGCTGTCGCCGCCGGGGACCCGGTTTACCGGAACACCCGCAGGCTGGTGCTTTCGGCTTACAACCCGTTTTTCTTCAAAGGCCGGGCAGGCGAGGGTATCGGCAGCCCGCACACCGGGACCGACACCATATGGCCTATCAGCATTACGATACAGGCGCTGACGAGCCATAGTGATGAGGAGATCAGGAAATGCCTGAAGCAGCTGACAGCCACCCACGGCGGCACCGGGTTCATGCACGAATCCTTTCATAAAGACGATCCGGGGCAGTTCACCAGGAAATGGTTTGCATGGGCCAATACCCTTTTCGGGGAGCTGGTCTGGGATCTCTTCAACCGCAAGCCCCAGCTGATCAAAGGGGAATTATGAGTTATGAATTATGAATCGTCCCTGAGCCTGGCCGAAAGGGGAAATAACTAATTCAAATGGCGGAGAAAATGTCCGGAAATGAACCAGAGGGAAATCCGAAACCCAATGCCTATGCGAAATATTCGGCGCTTGCGTTCCAGATGCTCGGCACCATCCTGGCGCTCACCTATGCGGGCTACAAAATAGATGAATGGCAGGAAAATCACATCCCGGGCTGGACGCTGGCTTTGTCGTTAATTTCTATTGCAGCATCTTTGTATTTATTTATACGAGGCGCGCTCAAATAAGCCTGTACGGCCGTGCGCCGACTGACCATAAAGCTTTTAAGTTATCCAGGTGTTCAGATCCACGCTTGCGACCGTCATTATCGGAATTGTATTTTTTATAGTCGATTCGCTGGGGAACCCGGCCGGGATCCTGCATCCGAAAATATGGTACATCCTCACATTTTACATGGCCCTTTCGTTCCTGATCGATCAGCTGATGTTACAGGGATTCAGGAACAACCGTGAAAAATTCGTACAGTTTTACCTCTCGGTTTCGGTGGTCAGGTTCATTCTCAGCCTGGTATTTGTCGGCGTATTCCTGTACCGCAAAGTTCCTGACGCCGGTTTGTTCGTAGCCAATTTTTTTGCACTCTATTTATTTTATACATGTTTTGAAATATGGGGCGTCTATCGTAAATTGCGCGCCAATTGAACAGGACTCAAGTAACTCGACTAAAATGTCACGATTTTTCCGTCAGGTTTTAACTTTTATAACGCTATCCACTCTCCTGGGCTTCAGCCCGTTATACGCCCAGGACCATTCCCATCATGACGCCGGGGCGCATGTTTCCCTGGAAGAGGAGGAATTCGAAACCGGCAAACTGATCATGCACCACATCGGCGATTCGCATGAGTGGGAATTTTCGAAAGGCTTCAGCATACCGCTTCCTGTCATCCTTTATTCACCTGATCGCGGCATTGAAGTTTTTTCTTCTGCCCGTTTTCATAACGATCACCACGAGTACAACGGGTATCATCTCGTGCATGGAGATGCTGAAAAAATAGTTCCTGTCGACGAAAGCCGTACCGTTTACGATTTTTCGATCACCAAGAATGTAGCTTCGATGATCCTTGGCGCCATCATTCTCATCCTGGTCTTCACTTCGGTAGCGAAAGCCTACAAGAGGGAAAAAGGCAAGGCGCCCAGAGGATTCCAGTCGGCAATGGAAGTGCTGGTGCTCTTCATAAGAGACGAGGTGGTGAAGCCGAACGTAGGGCCTAACTACGCCAGATACCTGCCTTACCTGCTCACTTTGTTTTTCTTTATCCTGATCAACAACCTGCTCGGCCTTTTGCCGGGCGGCGCAAACGTGACCGGGAATATCGCCATTACGATGGTTCTGGCCGTTCTTACCTTTATCATTACGCATGTCAACTCCAACAGGCACTACTGGAAGCACCTGGTAGCGCCCGACGGCCTGCCTCCGGCATTGCTCCCGGTTATGATCCCAGTAGAGATCATCGGGGTTTTCATGAAGCCGTTCTCGCTGATGATCCGGCTTTTCGCCAACATCACCGCCGGGCACATCATCCTGCTGAGCCTTTTCAGCCTGATTTTCATTTTCAAAAGCTTCCTGCTTGCACCTGTGATTTCAGCCTTCGCGCTTTTCATGAATTTTATCGAGATCATGGTAGCGTTTATTCAGGCTTTTATCTTTACGCTGCTGTCTTCCATGTATATCGGGAGCGCCATCGAAGAGCATAGCCACGCTGATCACGGGCACTGATTTTAATCTTTTGTTTTCAAATATATTTTTCAAACATCACAATTATGTTAGCTCAAATTTTGCTTCAGGCAGTTGAACAAGGTGGTCTCGGAATTGCATTCGCAGGATCCGCTATCGGTGCAGGTATCGCTGCTATCGGAGCGGGCCTTGGTATCGGTAAAATCGGTGCAAGCGCTATGGAAGGTATTGCCCGTCAGCCCGAAGCTGCCGGCCGTATCCAGACTGCCATGCTTATCGTAGCTGCTCTTATAGAAGCGGTTGCTCTTTTTGCAGCGGTTATCTGTCTTCTTATTTCTTTCAAATAAGACAGAGCAGGGGCTCCGGCGGCAATAGGCCCCGGCTAAAGCCCGGAAAGAAACCTGCGGGAGCAATAGGCTCCCGCACTATTGAAACAAAAGACCGTATCGTCATTAAAATCTTAAACATAAAGACAGCATGTCACTTTTAACTCCAAGTCCCGGACTTATTTTTTGGATGTTGGTCGTATTCCTAGTGTTGGTTTTCATCCTTTCCAAGTACGCCTGGGGACCGATCATCAACGGCCTGAAAGAACGCGAAAATGAGATCCAGGGTGCGCTGGACCTGGCCAAAAAAACCAAGGAAGAAATGGCTCAGCTGAAATCCGACAATGAGCGCCTGATCATAGAAGCCAATGCCGCCCGCGACCGGATCATCAAAGAAGCCAAAGAAGCGGCCGACCGGCTGGTTGAAGCTGCCAAGGACAAGGCTACGGCCGAAGGAAACCGGATCATTGAAAGTGCGCGCGAAACCATCAGGAGCGAGCAGGCTGCCGCAGTAGCCCAGATCAGGAAAGAGGTAGCTACCCTTTCGATCGACATCGCCGAAAAAGTGCTTCGCCGCGAGCTGAACGACAAAAGCGCGCAGGAACAGCTGGTGGCTGACCTGGTTAAAGACAGCGTAAAACTGAACTAAACCGGCTCTGCGCCGCCGGCAGCATACCGGTCATTGTTGGAAGAAAAAGTAACTTATAACAAAAGATGTCAATCGCTACAGTTGCCTCCCGCTACGCCAAGTCTCTGATAGAGCTTGCCAAAGAAAAAAACCTGGTGGAGGAAGTCTATAAAGATATGGTGCTCTTCAGCAGAACCGCGTCCGAAAACCGGATCCTGATGAAGGTGCTGGGGAGCCCGGTTGTGAGGCATGAAAAAAAGCTGGGCATTCTGAGGGGGTTATTCCAGGACAAGGTAAACCCGGTTTCTTTCAGCATTTTCGATATTATTACCCGTAAAAACCGCGAAGCCATCCTGGATGCCATTGCTGACGAGTTCATTAAGCAATACGATATTTACAAAGGCATACAGAAAGCTACCGTCATTTCCAGCACCGCGCTCACGCCCGAAGTGAGAAAGCAGTTTATCGATTCTTTAACCGCTTCTACCGGCAAAACCATTGTGCTTGAAGAAAAGACGGACGACAGCCTGGTAGGAGGCTACATCCTGCGGGTCGGCGACAAGCAGGTAGATGCTTCCCTGAAAAGCCAACTCAATGCGCTTAAGATCAGGCTGGTTTCTTAGAAGCTGCGACATTCAGATTCCCATACAAAAAGGCCCTGGTAACCCCGGGGCCTTTTTTGTATTAAAAAAAAATTTGTTAATTACACCCTTTATTCTTACCCGAATGCCTTGAAACATTTATGAAAGACGCTATTACGCTTTATCTTGGGACCGCCCGTCGTACACTATATACGTTGACACTCGGACTTCTAAGATCAAACAGTCGTGAGGAGCTGCTGAAACTCTACAACGCCGCTCAGCCGGTGCCCGATGAGCCTCAGTTTCCTGTCGATCCGTACATTATCCCCAAAACGGACGTCCTGGCGCTTTCGGGCAATGATAAAGCCCTTTACAACGGGGTAGATGCCTGCGGCTTCGGCCACATTACCGAATTCGAGCTGAAGGTGATCTGCCAGCTGGTGCTGAAGTACGAGCCTAAGCGCATATTCGAAATCGGCACGTTCCAGGGAAGGACGACGCTCAACATGGCGCTCAACGCTCCGGAAGCACAGATCTATACGCTCGACCTGCCTTCTTCCCAGTTTGAAAACACCAGGCTCAAAATAGCGAAAGGAGAAGAATCCTACATACAGAAAGAGGTATCGGGCGAGCGCTTTCATAACCATCCCGCCGGGAAAAACATACAGCAGCTTTTCGGCGACTCGGCCAGCTTTGACTTTAGCCCTTACTTCGGCATGATCGACCTGACCTTTATAGACGGATCGCACGCCTACGAGTATGTTAAAAATGATACGGAAGCAGCCCTGAAGCTGATCCGCAAAGGTGGGGTTATCCTGTGGCACGACTATACCAACTGGGACGGCGTCCGCCAGGCCCTGAACGAATATTACCAGACCCGACCCCTTTTCAAAGGACTGGAGCATATCGGAGGTACGAGCATTGTGATGCTGAGGGTATAAAAAAATGCGAGCGGTTAAACGGATACAGGTTTAGCAGAGACGACAATATCAGCTTATTTCAACCTGAACCATTCCCCCGGAATACTCTTCGCTTCAACACGATCTTCAATATCATCCGGCAGCAGCGGGAAAAAATCAATCCCGGTAAGATGCTCGACAGAATCAATGCTTACCACCGCTTTCGACAGCTGCATTGACGACGGCTCGTTGCGCAGCAGGAAGGCTATACCTTTGAAGTAGGGCGGTTCGGCATATAAAACGACCTTGTAAAATTGTTCGGGCACCGCTATCTTGTTTACTTTGCCGATGGTCTTCAGTCCCGGCTTCAAAACCGGCCCCGTTACTACATAAATCTTTTCATATTTATAGGCCCAGGCCCGCAAGAGCTTCTCGAGGTCATTCCATATGCCTGCATTGAACTCCCTGTCCTGCGGCGAGATATTGCTCATAAAGAAGGTCTCTCTCATCTGCTCGTACGAATGCTTGAAATCGGCTGCGGGCGCCAGGTGACCGCGGTCGTACCCGCTGCGGGTGTAGTCTGAAAAAAGAGCAGAGCCGGTTTTCACCTTCGGGTCGGGGTTAAAAAAGCGATCGCGTGCACCCTGTCCCGATACCTGTTCGCGCACGAGCGGGTAAGCTACCCAGGAAGCCTGTTCGTAACGCTCGTTGTACCCCAGCGAAAAGCCGGTGTGCTCCACCAGCTGCAGCCTGTCGGGCCCGGGATTAGCCGGGAAAACAAAATCCTTCCGGGCCAGGATCTCCTCGATCGACGCATCTGCGGAAACGGGGATCATACCGGCAGACCCGCCGCCGGGCAATCCTGACAATATTTCGATTTTATCGACTACAGACGCCGAAGAAACGGCTTCGATGGTTTCCCAAAGCTTTCCGTCGGGGAAGAACCTGTCTTTGAAATGAAGAAAAAGTCCCAGTCCGAAAAAGACTCCCAGCAATATCAGCGTGTTACCTCCCCTACCAAATCCTTTCTTAAGAAAACCAAACATGCGAAGTAATTACCAAAAACAAACCAGCGTATCTTTACCGCGAAGGTACGATTTAATCACGTTGGATAAGGTTAGAAATGCATATAGTGATCATAGGAGGCGGAGCCGCCGGGTTCATGGCGGCCATTACGGCTGCTGAGTCCTTTCCCGGGAGCAAAGTTACGGTGCTGGAGAAATCCGGGAAGGTGCTGTCGAAAGTCCGGATCTCCGGCGGGGGACGATGCAATGTGACGCATCAGCCGTCAAGCGCCAATCATTTTGCCAAAAACTACCCGAGAGGCGAGAAATTTCTGAAATCGATCCTTTCCGTCTTCAGCGCCGACGATACCGTCAGTTGGTTTGAAAGCCGGGGAGCCAGGCTCAAGACAGAGCCCGACGGCAGGATGTTCCCCGTTACCGATTCGTCCGATACCATTATTCACTGCCTGATGGAAAATGCCCGGAAAAAGGGGGTCGAGGTCCGTACCGGCATTGGAGTCCATTCCTTTGAAAAAACAGGAGACCAGTTTCAGCTGGAAATCCGGAACGAATCGCGGAATAACGAATTGCGGAGCAGCGACGCCTCACGGATCATGGCAGACCGCGTTATCATTGCAACCGGCGGCGCGCCCAAACTCCAGGGATTCGACTGGCTGGCAGAACACCGGCATCCGATCATCCATCCGGTACCGTCGCTATTTACCTTCAACACGCCTGAAAGCTATCTCCTTCCGCTCGCGGGCGTCTCGGTTCAGCACGCCAAAGTCAGTATTCCCAACACGTCGCTGAAATCGGAAGGCCCGCTGCTTATCACGCACTGGGGTTTCAGCGGCCCGGCCATCCTCAGGCTGTCGGCGTGGGGCGCGCGGGAATTGGCCGGCTCGGATTACCGCTTTATGGTGCGCATCAACTGGACCGGCGGCAGCCACTTCGACCAGGTCCGGGAAACGCTTTACGGGTTAAAAAGCTCCTTCCCCAAACAACAGCTGGCTGCTCATGCACAGTACAATCTCCCCGCAAGGCTTTGGCGCCTGCTGGCCGAAAAGGCCGGCATTACCGGAGAGCTGCGGCTGGCCGACACGCCTCACAAATCCTTGAACAAGCTCGCTATGCTGCTCACCGACGGCACATTCGACGTCTCGGGAAAAACTACGTTCAAGGAAGAATTTGTAACATGCGGCGGCGTAAGCCTGGAGTGCATCGACCCTAAGACCATGGAAAGCAGAAATGTAAAAGGGCTCTTCTTCGCGGGAGAGGTAATCGATGTAGACGGCATTACGGGCGGATTCAATTTCCAGAATGCCTGGAGCACCGGCTTTATTGCCGGTAAGCATGCGGGACTTGAAGAAATTGCCGGGTAAGCAGATCGTAAATTCTTATCAATCAAAAGTTAATCTTTCTTAAAGGCGCAACAGATGCAGCTTATACCCCGTTGAGGAAAGATATAGCCCATCACTATGTTGCAAAACTATATCAAAATCGCTGCCCGCGGTTTTAACAAAAACCGCATTTATAACCTGTTGAATCTTGCAGGCCTTATCACCGGATTCGTAGCCTTCCTGTTTATTGCATTATACCTTGTACATGAAACCAGTTTCGACCGGTTTCATACCAGGGCAGACAGCATTTATCGCCTGACGGTGCACTTTACTTCCGGTACCGGTTACGACACGCACTTTGCCCGCGTAAATGCCGACTGGACGAAAACCATCCCCGATGAAATTCCGGAAGTAAAGCGGCTTATCCGCTTTCAAAACAATGAGCCCAAATATGTGCGTATAGGCCAGGAAAAATTCAGGCCGGACTATGCCTATTCCACTGATGCCGCCGTGTTTGAAGTGTTTGATTTCACCCTGCTGAAAGGAGATCCCCACACCGCGTTGCAGGAACCGTATTCAGTCGTGCTTACCAAATCACTGGCACAGAAATATTTCGGCCGGGAAGATGTGCTCGGCCAGGAATTGATTATTACAGGCTATTGGAGCGTTGACGAAGAAACCTATAAGGTAACAGGCATCCTGGAAGATCCTCCTTCAAATACTCATCTGCCTGTTAACATGCTCACATCCTTTCGCAACGAAGCAGAGCGGTCATGGTGGGGTTATACGTATTTGCTGGTGAATGAACACGCCAGCACTGAAGATCTCAGGGAAAAAATTGAAAACCTGATGGTAAAAAACGAAGGAGAGCAAAGCCGGGAAAGAACGGAATATGTGCTTCAGCCTTTAACCCGGATCCATCTTTACAGCGATCTGGCGCGCGAAATAAAAACCAATGGCAATATTCTTTTTGTGAAGGTGTTTTCAGGGGGGGCTGTTTTTATACTGCTTATTGTGATGATTAATTTCATGAACCTGAGCAGCGTGATAGCCATTGGCCGGGCAAAAGAAATCGGGCTGCGCAAAATGTTGGGAGCACGCAAACGCCAGCTCGCAGCTTACGCTTTTGTTGAATCGGTACTGCTGAGCCTGATCGCGGCGCTGCTTGCCTGCGGTGCGGTGTACCTGCTGCTCCCTTCTATGAAAAATGTAGTCGCAATGGAAAACCTGTTGCCTTTCCGAACCATCGCGCTGGGTATGGGAACATTGGCCCTGCTTACAGGCGTATTGTCAGGATTCTATCCTGCCTTTATACTTATGTCCTTGTCTCCGTTGAATGTGATGAAAACCGCTAAAAGCCTGTCGCTGGCAAAAGGCGGGCATGGCTTTGGTTTCAGAAAAATACTGGTTACTGGTCAGTTTGCTTTATGCATGCTGCTGATTGGAAGCGCCATTGTGGCGAGGAAGCAGTTCAAATACCTGAATGAAAAGAATCTCGGCCTGACAAAAGAACAGGTCCTGGCGCTGACGAGTATGCCGGGCATGGCTACGGACAAGTTTAAAATTTTCAAAGACGAGCTTGAAAAAAAGCCGGGCATATCAGGCGTGAGCGCATGCCTCGAAGTTCCTTCGCGCGAGATCCGCGATGGCGGCACCGTGGAATATGAAGGCATGACCATCACAAAAGATGACGCTCCTTACATGGATATACAGGCGATCGACCATGATTTCATCGACGTGATGGGACTGAAGCTGCTGGCTGGCGAACGGTTGCCGAAAAGCCTGCACTACGAATCCATTCCCGACCTTACGAGCCCTGAAGCCGTACAGGAATACTTTTCCGGCAGGCGAAGGGCCTATATCATTAATGAAACGGCAATGCGTAAAATGGGCTGGACCGACCCGCAGGAAGCTATCGGCCGCAAAATTAGCTGGAGCCAAGCCGGGGGGTATGCTTTACGGGATGGCCCGGTGACAGGCGTGGTCAAAGATTTCCACCAGGAAACCCTCAGGAACACGATTGATCCGGTAGTGATGGTTTTTGAACCGCTATGGCTGCGGACATTCCTGGTAAAGCTGTCGACCGACCAGATCGGCGAAAGCATTGCAGCCGTAAATGAAACATGGAACCGGTTGTTTCCACAATACCCGTTTGAATATACATTTGTTGACGAACTGTACGAAAAGCTATACAAAAGTGAACAGCAGCAGCTTCAGCTTTTATACGCGCTTAGCGGCCTGGCTATGGTGATTGCCTTTTTGGGACTATTCGGCCTAATAGCCTACTCGTTAAAAACGAGAGCCAGGGAAATTGCCATACGAAAAATTTTCGGAGCGGATTTCTTGCGGATTGTAAGCATGCTTGGCAAAGAATATGTGGCGGTAGTGATCCTTGCTTCCGCAATTTCTATCCCGCTTAGCTATTACTTCGTATCGGTATGGCTGGAAAGCTATGCCTACCGTATCGCTGTTTCATGGACATATTACCTGGCAGCCGCTGGCATTATCCTGCTCATCCCCATAAGCACGATTATATACCACACCCTGAAAGGGATATCGGTAAATCCTATCGAAAGCCTTCGGCAGAATTAGGGCGGAAAGAATTAGCCCGGGTTTTTAGCGGAGGCTATTCTCGCCGGGATCTGGAATCTTCCCGGAATCGCAGCATAACCTATTGGCTTCAGCGGCTTTAGCCCTGCCTCCTTCTGCCAGTCCTGCGTCTCGGCGATTGTCCAGGTTCCCGAAGTGCTCGTCAGGCCAAAAAACAAATTGCTGCTGGTACCTACCAATCCGCTTTTCCTATCGGCGTGCTCCGGATTTACAAACTCATTGATCACATATACGCCGCCGGGCTTCAATGCATCGGCCGCTTTTCTTGCAATAAACCTGTTTTCTTCCCAGCTGAAATGATGTGCCAGGCTCGACATGAGAATCAGATCATAGCTCTCAGGTACCAGATCGGTTTCCAGGATATTTCCCTGGATAGTCGTTATGCTATCTTCCCCGGGTTCTTCCTGAACATCCAATGCACCGGGCAGATCCAGTATATGCGCCTCCAGCGCCGGATAACGCGCCCTCAACGCCTTTACATGCAAGCCATGAGCACCTCCGATATCAAGCATCAGCCGGGCTTTTTCAGGCACCGGGCATTTCCGGGCAAATTCCTCCACTTCCGACCTGGCTACAGCCCGCATTGCGTTCTGGTACAGATCCCATTCTTCTTTATTGAAAGATTTGTGATAATCAACCCCCGAGCCTGTTTCGAGATAGGTTTCCAGGTGCTCCATCCATTTCCAGACCACCCGGTTATTGTAGACAAGCAAATCGGATAAGTCTGACCGGCTCTTTGAACCCACCCATTTTCGGGCCATAGGCGAGAGCCGGTAACGGTGATTTTTACAGCTAAGATAGCCGGAAGAAGCTAATACGTTCAATAGCTGACGGGCGGGAGCAACCTGAAGACCGCAGGTCGCTGCGACTGCTTCCGCACTTTCCAAACCCGCTTCCACCGCATGAAAAACTCCTTTATCGGCGGCCAGGAGGACCGCCTTGGCTATAACCGGGAACATCTGCCCGTGGAGCAGGGGAAGAGGTACAAGGTTTAGCCGAAGCGCAAGCCATTCAAAAACATTTTCGGGAGATGTCTTTAGCTTCATACATCAGATTAACGAGAAGACACCTCCCTTACTGCTCTACTTTGTGTAAGCGGCCAGCAGATCGGTAAAATTATCGAACAGGTAATGCGAATCGTGCGGGCCCGGTGACGCCTCGGGGTGGTACTGTACCGAAAACGCAGGCTTGTCCTTCAGACGAATACCTTCCACCGTCTTATCGTTGAGATTGACGTGGGTCACTTCTACATTCTCCGCTGCGTAGACATCATCCGCGATCACCCCGAAACCGTGATTCTGGGAAGTGACTTCGCTCCGACCGGTGATCAGGTTTTTAACAGGATGATTCAGCCCCCTGTGGCCGTTATGCATCTTGTAGGTACCGATGCCGCTTGCCAGGGCAAGAAGCTGATGCCCCAGACAGATCCCGAACAGAGGCCTTCCGGTAGCCAGCAAGTCATTCATTGTCACGACCGCATAATCCATGGAAGCGGGATCACCCGGTCCGTTTGAAATAAAATACCCGTCAGGCCCCCAAGCCAGTATTTCGGAGGTAGCGGTCCGGGCCGGGAAGACTTTACAAAAGCAGCCCCGGCTGGCAAGGTGGTTTAAAATGCTCTTCTTGACCCCGTAATCCATTACGGCCACTCTCCATTTCGCAGTAGCCTCATCTCCTACATAATAAGCTTCCTTTGTACTGACTACCGAAGACAGCTCCAGGCCGGCCATGGAAGGGATCTTTCCCAGCTCGTCGCGAAGCTCTTTTTCATCCAGTATTTCAGAAGAGATAATGGCGTTCATCGCGCCCTTTTCCCGGATATGCCTGACCAGGTGGCGCGTATCGATGTCGCTGATCCCGACGATATTGGCGCTTTCAAAATACGCCTGCAAGGAAGTATCTGCCTGCTGGCGGGAATATCCGTGCGAAAAGGAATTACAGACCAGGCCGCTTATCTTGATCGAGGCCGACTCCTCTTCTTCCAGCAGCCGGACTCCGTAATTGCCGATATGCGAGGTAGTATTAACGATAATCTGACCGAAGTAAGACGGATCTGTATAGATTTCCTGATAACCCGTCATCCCGGTATTGAAACAAATTTCTCCACCGGTTGTCCCTTCCTGGCCAACGTGCGAACCACGATAAGAGGTTCCATCTTCCAAAACCAACAACGCCTGTTTTGATTGCGACATATTTGTATAACCTGATTATAAAGAGGGATATCATCCCATGTGATGCTGTCAGTATACGATACCGGCTTCCCGGCAAACCGGGTGCAAAGTTGGACAAAAAAAGGGTTAAACGAAAACGTTTAACCCTCCAAATTCAAGCAATTGTGAAAGAATCCTGATCAGGCATTGCGGCCGCCCAGCAATTCATCCTGCCATGCCTTCAGCTCATCCCATTTGCCTGCGGCAGCAAGCTCAGCTTGCTTAGGCCAGGTAGCAGGATCGTGGATCGCAAACTGAGCGCCTGCGTTATCCAGGATCTCGCGGATCTGCTCGGGCGCGGCTTCAGCCAGCTGAGCAAAAGTGGCGATACCGGCCGTAGTCAGTACCTCGGCTATTTTAGGGCCGATTCCTTCGATTTTTTCAAGGTCGTCGGCTGCAGGCGCATCGACTTCAGGAGCCTCTTCCACCACTACGCTTTCGATCACTTCGGCTGCTGCGACCGGCGCGGCTGCTTCGTCAGCGCCTTTCTTACCGCTGCCTCCACGACGGCTGCGACGGGTTTTGGCCGGTTTTTCGGCGTTGGCCAGCAGCAACGCATCGTTGAAATCAACGAGCTCAATAAGCGCTACCTCAGCGTTATCACCCAAACGATTACCAAGTTTGATAATACGGGTATAACCGCCCGGCCTGTCTGCAATCTTGTCGGCTACCACATTGTAAAGCTCCTTTACGATCTCCTTATCTTTCAGGTAAGAGAAAACCACACGGCGGCTGTGCGTTGAGTCGTCCTTCGCCTTTGTAAGGAGAGGCTCGACATACTTCCGTAGCTCCTTTGCTTTTGCCAAAGTAGTTTCTATCCTTTTGTGCTGGATCAGGGAGCCTGCCAGGTTAGATAACAACGCCTTGCGGTGTGATGAGGTTCTGCCTAAATGATTGTCTTTTTTTCCGTGTCTCATTGTTTTTGAAATTTACCGGGGCTGTTTTTACAGTTGTTTCCCCCGGCGGTCCGTTTCGAGCAGCGAAGCTATTTTACCGCGCTCCAGAAAGGTAACCTGTGAATAATTGTTTTTTTGGGGTATCAGGTTTTAGCTGTTAGGTTTTAGCCCATAGCTAACAGCTAAAACTCAATACCTAAAACCTCCTGGCTACTAGTCCTCGTCCAGACGGTACTTGCTTACGTCCATACCGAAGCTCAGCTGCTTGTCCTGTACCAGCTGCTCCAGCTCCGTCAGCGATTTCTTACCGAAGTTCCGGAATTTCATCATATCGGAGATTTCCAGCTTGACCAGGTCTCCCAACGATCTTACATCGGCAGACTTCAGACAGTTGTAAGCCCGGACGGACAGGTCGAGTTCGGCAAGAGGCGTTTTGAGCAGCTTGCGCATACGCAGCATTTCCTCGTCTACCTGGTTTTCCTCCTCGGCTTTCTGCTTTTCGAACGTCATCGTCTGGTCCGAGAACAGCATAAAGTGCTGGATCAGGATGTTGGCGGCGCCTTTCAGCGCATCTTCCGGGTGTATCGAACCATCTGTCTGGATATCGATCAGAAGTCTTTCGTAATCGGTACGCTGCTCAACCCTTGTGTTCTCGACGCTATATTTTACATTCTTAATGGGTGTATAGATAGCGTCCATCGCGATGTGGCCGAAAGGAAGCTCCGTTCCTCTCGGTTCGTCGGCAGGTACGTAACCACGTCCTTTATCAAGGAACAATTCCATCTCAAACTCCTTCTTGTCGTCAACATGAGCAATGACCAGCTCCGGGTTCAACACTTCGAATGAGTTGGTGAATTTTCCCAAATCGCCTGCAGTCAACACAGAAATATTTTTCAGGTTAACAATGATACGGTTTTCAACCAGGTCGGAAACTTTCTTGAAACGAACCTGCTTGAGATTCAGAATGATCTCCGTAACGTCTTCTACGACGCCCTCGATAGAAGAAAACTCATGAAGCACTCCCGGAAACTTAACACTAGTAATGGCATAACCCTCCAGGGAAGACAGAAGGATCCGTCTGAGGGCATTACCGATCGTAACACCATATCCCTTCTCCAAGGGTTTAAACTCAAACAACCCGTGAAAATCGTTTGCTTTTTCCATTACGACTTTATCGGGCATTTGGAATGCTAATATTGACATGGTCTATGTTCCTTTTTTTTGAGTAATTGACGGTTGATCAGTCCGTCTTTACTATTTTATTGCGATCGCAAAATGGCCCGAAGGCCAGAGATTCCCGGGCGGAAGGACCGCCCGGGTTATTCAATCAAACTATTATTTAGAGTACAACTCGACGATGAGCTGCTCGTTGATGTTTTCAGGAATATCAGCTCTCTCAGGATAAGACACAAACTTTCCAGTCAACTCCTTTCCGTCCCACTCCAGCCAGGCGAACCTTTTGCTGCTGTGGCCGGCAAGGCTGGTGGTGATAGCCTCCAGGGACTTGGATTTCTCCCGAACTGATATAATTTGACCAGGAACAAGCGTATAGGAAGCAATGTTCACTACTTCGCCATCGACCATAATATGCTTGTGGGAAACCAGCTGACGGGCGGCACGCCTTGTAGGCGCAATACCCAAACGATAAACTGTATTGTCAAGACGGGCTTCGCAGAATTTCAACAGGTTCTCGCCGGTAATGCCGGGCTTAACATGCGCCTTCTGGAATACTCTCCGGAATTGTCTTTCGAGGATACCGTAAGTATATTTGGCTTTCTGCTTTTCAGACAGCTGAAGAGCATATTCCGACTTTTTCCCCCGACGGCCTTTGCCGTGCATACCGGGAGGGTAATTTTTCTTCGCAAGCGTTTTGTTGGCTCCTAATATCGGTTCTCCGAATTTCCTGCCAATCTTTGCTTTTGGACCTGTATAACGTGCCATTTATGATTGTTTGAAATTACATTCCGCCATTCGTTAGCCCCAAGTTCCTAAACTAAGACTGGACGGAACTACTGAAAAAAAAAATTAAACTCTTCTCCGTTTGGGAGGCCGGCAGCCATTGTGCGGCAGCGGCGTGATATCCCGGATGGTCGTTACCTCGATCCCGGAATTCTGGATGGTACGGATAGCAGACTCCCTGCCTGAGCCGGGGCCTTTTACAAATACTTCCGCCTTTCTCATCCCTAGGTCATACGCTACCTGTGCGGCCGACTGGGCAGCAGTCTGGGCAGCATAGGGAGTGTTCTTTTTAGAACCCCTGAAGCCCATCTTTCCGGCTGAGCCCCATGAAATCACCTGTCCTGAAGAATTGGTGATGGAGATAATGATATTGTTAAAAGAGGCCTTAATATGAACCTGTCCGACAGGCTCTACTATCACTACTCTCTTTTTGGCTTTGTCTTTTCTTTTGTTTTGTGCCATTTCAAACCCCTTGAGCGGGAATTTTTAATTTAGATAATCTGTGCTACAGGTTACTTACCAACCTTTTTCTTGTTGGCTACGGTCTTCCGTTTCCCTTTACGGGTCCTTGAGTTGTTCTTGGTCTTCTGGCCACGCAGCGGCAGGCCTTTCCGGTGACGGATGCCCCGGTAGCATGCAATGTCCATAAGACGTTTGATACTCAACTGAACTTCAGATTTAAGAGCACCCTCTACTTTGAATTCGTTGGCAATAATCGAACGGATCGCTCCGGATTCCTCATCATTCCACTCGCTCACCTTTTTATTGACATCGATTCCCGCCTGTTCGAGGATCCTTTTGGCCGAGCTGCGGCCGATACCATAGATATAAGTTAACCCAATTTCTCCCCGTTTTTTATCAGGAATGTCTACACCAGCTATACGTGCCATAATTGATTTTTATCCTTGTCTTTGTTTATATCTTGGATTTTTCTTGTTGATCACATAAATCTTGCCTTTGCGCCTGATCACCTTGCAATCAACGCTACGTTTCTTTACAGATGCTTTAACTTTCATTGTTATATATATTTTACGCTTTCCCGATTAAACAACCTTTCGCAGCCGTTACTTGTAACGGTAAACGATCCGGGCCTTCGACAGATCGTAGGGAGACATCTCCAGCTTCACCCTGTCGCCGGGCAGGATCTTGATATAGTGCATACGCATCTTCCCGGATATATGCGCAATTACCTCGTGTTTGTTTTCCAACTGCACCCGGAACATCGCGTTGGACAATGCTTCCACAATTACTCCGTCTTGTTCTATAGACGCCTGTTTTGCCATTCGCTGTGTATAATTGACTAGTTATTAAGCACTCACCATTAAGCTGCTGTTTGCAGTGACTGCCTCGATATAATCGAAAGTAGTCAGAATCTCCGCATGGTGCTTCCTCACCGCTACTGTATGCTCAAAATGTGCAGAAGCCTTCCTGTCGGCGGTACGGATCGTCCACCCGTCGCTCTCCTGGACGATCGATCTCCTGCCCAAGTTGATCATGGGCTCGATCGCTATGACCATGCCGTCCCGAAGCGCCACTCCTCTGCCCTTGTTGCCATAGTTGGGTACTTCAGGAGCTTCATGGAGACCTTTCCCCACTCCGTGCCCCACCAGCTCGCGAACGACAGAATACCCCTGGCGCTCCACATACGACTGTACTGCATGCCCGATATCTCCGGTCCTGAATCCTTCCCGGGCTTTTTCGATACCGAGGTAAAGCGATTTTTTGGTTGCGACCAGGAGATCCATTACCTCCCGCGCCACCTCACCGACCGGGTAAGTATAGGCGCTGTCGCTATGGTAACCATTCAGCTTTACGCCGCAATCGATCGATATGATGTCGCCGTCTCTTAAAACGTAAGCGCCGGGAATACCATGCACCACGACTTCATTGACAGAGATACATAATGAGCCGGGAAAACTGGGGATCCGTCCTGAGCCGCCAAAGCCCTTAAAAGACGGGATGCCGTTGTTATCCCTGATGAAGCTTTCCGCAATCCTGTCAAGCTGGATCGTCGAAACGCCCGGCTTGATCCATTTTGCCACTTCCGCATGTGCCTTACCCAAAACCTGCGCACTCGCTTTAATCAGGTCTATTTCCTCGTCGGATTTCAGGTAAATCATATGCTAACAGCTATTTTCAATCAAGTTGTTCTGTCAGGCAGGTAATACTGCCGAACGTCCCTGTACCCTTCCCGACTTCATCAGGCCTTCGTATCTTCTCATCAGCAGATAGCTTTCAACCTGCTGAAGCGTATCCAGGACAACACCTACCATGATCAGCAGGGAGGTTCCCCCGAAAAACTGCGCAAACGACGACGTTACACCGAAAAGGCTCGCTATGGCAGGCAGGATCGCTACCATGGCCAGCAAGACTGCCCCGGGGAAAGTTATGTGATCGAGCACGCTGCTGATATAATCGGAAGTATCCTTGCCCGGCTTGACACCCGGGATAAAACCTCCGCCCCGCTTCATCTCGTCTGCTATCTGAACTGGGTTCACGGAAATCGCGGTATAGAAAAATGTAAAAACCAGGATCAGCAGGCCGAACAGCAGGTTGTATTCCCACGAGGTATAATCGGCAAAGGTTGCCGCTATGCTGCCGGCAACATCGCTGCGATCTGCAAAAAAAGAAGCGACGGTCGAGGGTACGAACATCAGGGCCTGAGCAAAAATGATCGGCATCACACCCGCAGCATTTACCTTGAGCGGAAGATACTGCCTCTGCCCTACCGCAGCTCCGCGGCTGCCTACTACCTGCTTGGCATATTGAATCGGGATCTTTCTTACTGCACGCGTCAGCACCACGGCGCCCATTACCACGAAGTAGAGGGCTACCCGCGTCAGTACGAAAAGCAGCACGCCGCCGCCCCCGCGGGAATCAAGTTCCTGGAGGATAGCGGCCGGGAAACGGGAAACGATCCCGATCATGATCAGCATTGAAATTCCATTCCCGATTCCTTTGTCGGTAATTCTTTCGCCCAACCACATACAAAACATGGTTCCCGCCGTAAGGACGATAACCGCTATTATTGTGAACTGAAGCCTCGAAACCAGCAGAGCGTCTGCCGGTACCGTTGTATTCAGGTAGGTCAGCGACTGGGCTATGGTAACAAAGATGGTAAGCACCCGGGTGATCTGGTTGAGTTTCTTCCGCCCTGACTCTCCCTCCTTCTGCATTTTCTGGAAATAGGGCATCGCCATTGTCAAAAGCTGGATCGCGATCGACGCCGAGATGTACGGCATAATCCCCAGAGCAAAAATAGAAGCCTTACTAAAAGCGCCGCCAGAAAAAACATCCAACAAACCCAAGAGTCCGTCTGTAGCGACATCGAGCCTCGACGGATCTACTCCCGGCAGCGCAACATATGAGCCCAGCCTGAAGATAGCTATAAATAACAAAGTGTTGAGGATACGAGTCCTCAACTCTTCGATAGAAAAAATATTCTTAATAGTTTCGATGAATCGTTTCATTCTTCAAAGAATAAACCTGAGCGGACGCCTGCAAGCTGGTATACCCTACCTGATACCTCCGAATTGGTTAAAGTTTAACAGCTTTACCTCCAGCGCTCTCGATAGATGCGATGGCGGCTTCCGAGAATCCATGTGCTGATACTTCCAACGCAGAAGTGATCTTGCCACGATTCAGGATTTTCACCAGATCGTGCTTTCCTACGACACCGTTTTCCAGCAGCAGCGCTACGTCGACCGAAGTGACGCCGGCTTTTTCGGCCAGGGCCTGAACCGTATCCAGGTTGATGGCCTTATACGCTACGCGGGTCGGGTTTTTAAAACCGAATTTAGGAACGCGGCGCTGAAGCGGCATCTGGCCTCCTTCAAAGCCTTTTTTCGCGCTGTAGCCCGAACGGGACTGAGCACCTTTGTGGCCGCGCGTGGAAGTGCCGCCCATGCCGGAACCCTGTCCGCGTCCTACTCTCTTATTATCTCTCACCGAACCTTCGGCCGGCTTTAATGAACTTAGCTTCATTACGATCGAACTTAAATATTCTCTACTTTAACCAAGTGGCTTACCTTGCGGATAGCGCCGTCCAGACAATCGTTCTGTTCTTTTTCAACCGAACGATTGATTTTACCAAGACCCAGCGACTTGATGATCTTCTTCTGATTATCAGGGCGCTTGATAGTACTTTTTACCTGAGTGATACGAATTTTCGCCATTTTTCTTTATCGGTTACGTTCAATGCGGGCTTATTACCCGTTGAACACTTTATCCAGCTTTACACGACGTTGCATCGCTACCTGGTGAGGTGCACGCATTTTAAGAAGAGCGTCGAATGTAGCTTTTACTACATTGTGGGGATTCGATGAGCCTTTGGACTTGGCCAATACATCGCTGATTCCTGCGGCTTCCAATACGGCACGCATAGCGCCTCCGGCCAGTACGCCGGTACCTTCTGCAGCAGGCTTGATCAGCACCAGGCCGCCGCCAAACTTACCTTCCTGCGGATGGGGAACGGTTGTTTTGACTTTCGGTACGGAGATCAGGTTCTTCTTGGCATCGTCGATACCTTTGGCGATCGCGTCTGTTACCTCGTTGGCTTTACCCAACCCGTAGCCTACCACTCCTTTTCCGTCGCCCACCACTACTACTGCCGAAAAGCTGAAACGCCTACCGCCTTTTACAACCTTAGCGACACGGTTGATCGCAACTACTCTTTCTTTAAGCTCTGATTCATTGACCTTGGAAGGCCTCGATTGATTCAACATCTTGCGAAATTCTTAAAATTGTAGGCCTCCCTCACGAGCTCCGTCGGCCAATGCTTTAACTTTACCATGGTACAAATAGCCGTTGCGGTCGAAAACCACTTTCGTCACACCCGCTTCCTTCGCTCTCTCGGCAACTTTCTTACCTACTTCCGCCGCAGCAGCCGCGTTGGTGTTCAAACGAGCTCCTTCGCTCAGCTCCAGCGATGACGCGCTGGCAAGGGTAATGCCCTTTTCGTCATCTATTACCTGAGCATAGATATTGGTATTGGAACGGTATACTGAAAGTCTTGGCCGCTCCACCGTACCGGATACCTTCTTACGAATATGATACTTGAGGCGTTGCCTCCTATCCATCTTCTTTGACATATGCTTATATCTTTCTTCTTATCTGACTTACTTCTTAGCTGCAGCTTTACCGGCTTTCCTGCGTACCTGCTCGCCAACGAAGCGCACGCCCTTCCCTTTGTACGGCTCGACTTTTCTCAGGGAACGGATCTTGGCCGAAATCTGGCCGATAAGCTCCTTATCGATTCCTTCGAGGAATATTTTCGGGTTCTGTCCCTTCTCGGTAAGCGTGGTTACTTTAACCTCCTGGGGTACTGCAAGGAAAATTGTATGTGAATACCCAAGGCTGAGCTCCAGCACGTTATTGTTAACGTTTGCTCTGTAACCGACACCCACCAGCTCCAGGTTACGGCGGTATCCGTCGCTGACGCCTACCACCATGTTGTTAACCAGGGCACGGTACAGGCCGTGAAGCGCCTTATGCCTTTTCTGATCGGTGGGCCGCTCTACCTTCAGAACAGCGCCGTCCTGCGCGATCTTTATATCCGGATCGATCTTCTGGGTCAGCGTCCCCTTGGGACCTTTGACCGTGACCTCGTTCTTATCGGAAACCGAAACGGTCACACCGGCCGGCACCTCTATTACTTTATTTCCTACTCGTGACATTTTTCTCAGACTTAATTAGTACACGAAACATAATACCTCTCCACCTACGTTCAGGGCTCTCGCCTGCTTGTCAGTGATCACTCCTTTGGGAGTAGATAAGATCGCTGTACCTAATCCGTTCAGGACGCGGGGAAGGTTCTCTACCCCTGCATACTTGCGCAGACCGGGCTTGCTGATACGCTCCAGGTTGACAATAGCGGGCTGCTTTGTCAACGGATTATATTTTAACGCAATCTTGATAGTTCCCTGATAACCAGTATCTTCGAACTTATAATTTTGAATATACCCTTGATCGAAAAGCACTTTCGTGATTTCTTTCTTTATATTGGATGCAGGTATCTCAACAATCCTGTGCTTCGCCTTTATGGCGTTTCTGATACGTGTCAGATAATCTGCTATGGGATCCGTTACCATTTATTTTGACTCGTTTAAGCACCCTGAAAAAAGGAGTGCAAAGTTAAGTAATTGAAATCAAACTTCAAAAAGCTCTTACCAGCTGGATTTTGTGATGCCGGGTATCTTACCTTCGGAGGCCATTTCCCTGAACACAACCCTGCAGATACCAAACTTGCGCATATAACCCCTGGGGCGGCCCGTGATTTTACAACGGTTGTGCAGACGCACCGGAGAGGCGTTACGCGGAAGTTTGTCCAAACCTACCCAATCACCTGCCTCCTTTAATTTGGCACGCTTCTCGGCATACTTGGTAACCAAGTGCCTTCTTTTCCTTTCACGCGCCTTAATAGATTCCTTTGCCATTTATGTAATTGCTTTCCGTTATTTATTCAAATTGCTAAAAGGCATCCCCAGTTGCTTGAGGAGTTCGTAAGCCTCTTCATCTGTCTTGGCAGAGGTTACGAATGTTATATCCATACCGGTGATCTTATTGACTTTATCGATACTGATCTCCGGAAAAATGATTTGCTCCGTAACACCCAGGGTGTAGTTGCCGCGTCCGTCGAAACCTTTCTCGCTGATCCCCTTGAAGTCGCGCACCCGCGGGAGGGCAATAGCAGTAAGCCTGTCGAGGAACTCATACATGACGCCGTTCCTCAGGGTCACCTTCGCCCCAATAGGCATATTCTCACGCAGTTTGAAGTTAGATACCGACTTCTTAGAAAGTGTCGGCACCGCCTTCTGACCGGTGATCAGCCCCAGCTCCTCTACTCCTACATCCACCAGTTTTTTATCCGCTACCGCGGCTCCGATACCTTTGTTGATCACGATCTTCAACAATTTCGGCACCTGCATCACCGACTTGTACTGAAACTTGTCCTTAAGACCCGGTACAATGTCCTTGTTGTAAACTTCTTTTAATCTTGCTGTTGACATTTGTGCTGTTTTTAAGAAGTGGATTACCGACCCACTTATTTTCCGATCTGAATTTCCGGAGCCCTGCTTTATCAGATAAACTCTCCGGATTTTTTAGAGTAGCGCTGCAGCTTACCCTTATCATTAAGCTTACGGCCGATTCTTGTCGGCTCTCCGGTTTTAGGATCCACTACCTGCAGATTGCTTATGTGGATTCCGGCCTCCCGCTTCTCGATGCTCCCCTGCGGGTTCTGCGCATTGGGCTTAAGGTGCTTGGTTACCAGGTTTACCCCTTCAACCAAAGCCCTGTCCTTGTCTGTAAGAACCGAAATGACCTTGCCGGTTTTACCTTTGGAGTTACCCGAAATGACCTTCACCGTGTCGCCTGTGCGTACGTGACGCTTGGCCGGGCTTTTCTGATTATTTGCCATGTTTTTTATATTCTTTAGAATATCCTGAGGCGCTGCCGGCAGCACCCCTACGCGATATTTATTTAAATAACCTCAGGTGCCAGAGAAATGATCTTCATCATTTGCTTCTCGCGCAGCTCGCGGGCTACCGGTCCGAAAATACGGCTGCCTCTCGGCTCGTCGTTGTTGTTCAGCAACACCGCGGCGTTATCCTCAAACCTGATGTAGCTTCCGTCTTTCCGGCGGACCTCCTTCTTCGTACGAACCACAACCGCTTTTGATACGGTCCCTTTTTTCATATTGCTGGAAGAAAGCGCCGATTTTACGGTCACTACTACTTTATCACCGATAGATGCATAGCGCTTGCCGGTTCCTCCCAGAACCCTGATCACCAACACCTCCTTAGCTCCACTGTTGTCGGCAACAGATAGCCTTGATTCCTGCTGTACCATTTCTATTTAGCTTTTTCAATAATTTCAACTAATCTCCAACGCTTGGTCTTGCTCAGCGGGCGGGTCTCCATGATCCGGACAACATCGCCTATCCCTGCAGCATTCGCCTCATCGTGCGCTACCAGGCGGGTTGTTCTTTTCATGAACTTTCCGTACATAGCGTGCTTGATCTTACGCTCTACGGTCACCACGATGGACTTCTCCATTTTATTACTGACAACGCGGCCAGTTCTTTCCTTCCTTAGGTTTCTTGATACTTCTTCAGCCATTTTCTTATGCGTTATCGGCGTTTTTCTTAATAGTAGCTTCAGTGAGCAGCCTCGCAATATGCTTGCGCGACGCCTTGATCCTAAGTGGGTTTTCTATAGGAGAAACCGCGTTGGCAAATTTAAGCTTAAGCAATCGCTCCCTTTCTTCGGCCACTTGTGCTTGGATTTCCTCGAGGCTGAGCCCCTTAATGTCCTGCTTTTTCATCTTGTATAAAAGTTATCGGCTATCGGCTGTCAGCTATCAGCCCTTATTGATCGGTGGTTTGCGTGCAAACGGGCCGACGGCTGATTTCTGATTTCCGACGGCTCATTCCTGATAATCACGCCTTACAATGAACTTGGTTTTAATAGGCAGTTTCTGTGCAGCCAAAGCCAGGGCGCCGTTGGCCAAATCCAAGGGAACTCCGCCCGCTTCAAACAAAATGGTGCCGGGCTTCACCTGCGCAACCCAATACTCGGGCGCACCTTTACCTTTACCCATCCTTACTTCAGCCGGCTTTTTGGTGATCGGCTTGTCGGGGAAAATCCTGATCCAGACCTGTCCCTCTCTTTTCATAGCCCGGGTTACAGAGATACGGGCCGCCTCGATCTGGCGTGCGGTAATCCAGCCGGACTCAAGTGATTTAATAGCAAATGAACCAAAAGCGATCTGATGCCCGCGTGAAGCAATACCGCTAAAACTGCCTTTCAGTTTTTGCTGCTTTCTGAATCTGGTTCTTCTAGGTTGTAACATGATCTAAATAATTACTCCAATGCAATTCCTACACGGGAAGATTCGTCAATTATTTCCTTTTGTTGCGGTTACCGCCACCACCGGCGCCGCCTCTTTTATTGCGGTCGCCGCCGCCGCGCCTGTCGTCGCCACCGCCTCTTCTATCACCTCTCCTGTCTCCCCTGCCGCCGCGCTCCTCGCCGGACCCGCCGCGTTCGAAACGATCGCCGCCTCTCTCTGTTGCCGCAGTCAATGCGCTTGGCGTAAGATCGCGTTTGCCGTACAGTTCTCCCTTGAAGATCCATACTTTGATACCGATCTTGCCGTATACGGTCTGCGCTTCAGAGATAGCGTAGTCGATATCGGCACGCAGCGTATGCAAAGGCACTCTTCCTTCTTTATATTCTTCGGTACGGGCCATCTCAGCGCCGCCCAGACGTCCTGATGCGCGGACCTTGATGCCCAGGGCACCTACCCTCATCGCTGAAGCGATAGCCTGCTTCATGGCGCGACGATAAGAAATCCTTGCTTCCAGCTGCTGCGCTACAGTCTCTCCTACCAGCTTGGCATCTATTTCAGGTCTTTTGATCTCGTAGATATTGATCTGAACATCCTTACCGGTAATGCTTTTCAGCTCTTCCTTGATTTTGTCGACCTCAGAGCCTCCCTTCCCGATAACGATACCCGGACGGGCGGTATGAATTGTCAAAGTGATCCGCTTCAGTGTGCGTTCGATCACCACGCGCGAAATCGCTCCCTTAGGGATACGAGCGCTCATATACTTGCGTATCTTGTCGTCTTCTACCAGCTTATCGGAAAAATCTTTCTCTCCATACCAGCTGGAATCCCACCCTTTTACGATTCCAAGCCTCAGACCAATTGGGTTAACCTTTTGTCCCATTCAATTTTGCTCGTTTAATTAAATTAATCGTTTCCAGCTTCCGACAAGTCGTCAACTATAATCGTGATATGATTGGACCGCTTACGGATGCGGTGAGCCCTTCCCTGGGGAGCCGGGCGAAGACGCTTCAACATACGTCCGCCGTCGACAAAAACTGTCTTTACGACCAGATCCGCATCTTCTATCTTGGCATCTTCGTTTCCCTGCTGCCAGTTGGCTACTGCCGACAACAGCACTTTGTGCATGATAGGTGCGGCAGCCTGAGGCTGGAACTTCAATATTGCCAGTGCCTTGCTTACCCGCTGGCCGCGGATCAGGTCGGCTACCAGCCTCATCTTCTGAGGAGAGGTAGGCACATCCTTTAATATTGCTCTTGCTTCCATTGTATATCTTTAGAGGTTACCGGCCGGGCCGGAACAGCTTTTTACTTTTTACCTTTATCCTTTTTGGCAGTGTGCCCGCGGAAATTCCGGGTAGGGGAAAACTCACCCAGCTTGTGCCCAACCATGTTGTCGGTCACATATACAGGGATAAACTTGTTTCCGTTGTGCACGGCAAATGTATGCCCGATGAAATCAGGTGAGATCATGGAGCGTCTCGACCAGGTTTTGATCACCGACTTCTTGCCTGCGTTGTTCATCGTTTCGATTTTGGCCAGAAGGCGAAAATCAATGTATGGTCCTTTCTTTAGGGAACGTGACATCTGATTCTTACTTTTTGCGTCTACTGATTATTAACCTTTCCGAATTCTTCTTCCGGCTCCGGGTCTTCTTACCCTTAGCCAAAAGACCGGTTCTGGAACGCGGCTGTCCACCTGAAGCGCGGCCTTCACCACCACCCATCGGGTGATCGATCGGGTTCATAGCCACACCACGAACTCTCGGACGGCGGCCCAGCCACCTGCTGCGGCCCGCTTTACCAATCGTCACGTTCATGTGACTGTTGTTGGAAACCGTACCTACCGTAGCCCTTGCAGTAGAAAGCACCATTCTCATTTCGCCTGAAGGCAATTTCAGGACGCCGTATTTTCCCTCTCTCGCCACCAGCTGGGCATAGGTACCTGCGCTGCGCGCAAGCTGACCTCCCTTGCCGGGTGCAAGCTCGATATTGTGCACGATCGTACCGATAGGCAGCGAAGCGAGCGGGATCGTATTGCCGACTTCCGGAGCGGCAGTAGCGCTCGAAACGACTGTCTGTCCTACCTGAAGACCGGAAGGCGCCAGGATATAGCTCTTCGTGCCGTCGCCGTACTGGATCAAAGCGATACGGGCCGAGCGGTTCGGATCGTATTCGATCGTCAGCACTGAAGCCGGATCGTCTACGCGGCTGCGCTTGAAATCGATGACACGATAGCGGCGCTTGTGTCCGCCGCCTCTCTGACGGACCGTCATACGGCCGGAGCTGTTACGCCCGCCCGATTTTTTCAGCGGTTCCAACAAGCTCTTCTCCGGGCTGGCGGTCGTAATAGCCGAAAAATCAGGAGCCACCCTAAAACGCTGGCTCGGTGTTGTTGGTTTAAGTTTTTTGATTCCCATTTTTTAAATGATCTATCGTAACGGGGTCAGTCACGCAGGACTAAGCCTCTCCGTATATGTCTATGATTTCTCCTTCCGCAACCGTTACGATTGCCTTTTTATATGTAGAAGTCTTGCCAGTCACAAAACGTCCTCTCGAAGAACGGGTTTTCGACTTGCCTATCACCCTCATGGTGTTCACCTGCTTGACGTTCACACCATAAAGTTTCTCGACAGCTTTCTTGATTTCGATCTTATTGGCCTTTAAATCTACTTCGAAAGCATATTTCCCCTGGCTGTTCAGCCCGGCTACCTTTTCAGTAACAATGGGTCTTTTTAGTACACTCATGATTTTGCAGACAATAAGGTTTCAATTTTAGGCAGAGCCGTTTCGGTAATAATCAAGCGTTCTGCGTTAATCAGATCATAAGTGTTGACCGAATCGGCAGTAGTAACTTTCGTTTTCGGAAGATTGCGGCTTGACAGGTACACATTGCTGTCGTGCCCTTCCAGGATCAGAAGCGTCTTCTTCCCGTTCAGCGCCAGCGCCTGCAGCAGGCTCAGGTATGATTTCGTCCTGGGCTGCTCAAACGTGAAAGCCTCCAGAACGGAGATCGCGTTTTCTTTAGCTCTTGCCGAAAGCACAGACCGGCGCGCCAGCACTTTAATCTTCTTGTTCAATTTAAAATCGTAGTCCCGCGGACGAGGCCCGAATACACGGCCACCGCCTACAAACACGGGAGACTTGATGCTGCCCGCGCGAGCGCCGCCCGTACCCTTCTGGCGCTTGATCTTCCTTGTAGAATAGTTAACCTCGGCCCTCTCCTTGGATTTATGCGTACCCTGGCGCTGGTTGGCCAGGTAATGCTTCACATCCAGGTATACTACGTGCTCATTCGGCTCTATGCCGAATATCTCCTCCGGTAAAGTCACTTTCTTGCCGCTCTCTTTACCTTCTATGTTCAAAACTGACAGTTCCATCGGCATTACTTTTCAATGATTACAAATGAATTCTTAGCCCCTGGGATTGAGCCACTGACTACCAGAATATTCTGCTCAGGGATCACTTTCAGAACTTTAAGGTTCTGAACAGTAACTCTGTTCCCGCCCATACGGCCGGCCATGCGCAGTCCCTTGAATACTCTTGAAGGGAAGGAGCATGCTCCGATAGAACCCGGGTGACGTGCCCGATTGTGCTGACCATGCGTCTGGCCGCCCACACCACCGAACCCATGACGTTTTACAACGCCCTGGAAACCACGCCCTTTGGTTTTACCCACGACGTCTACGAATTCTCCCTCTTCGAAGATATCCTGAACGGTCAGCTCGGAGCCAAGCTCCAGCGGTTGCTCAAAATACTTGAATTCAACAAGCTTCTTCTTGGGAGAAGTGCCCGCCTTCTGGAAGTGTCCCAGAAGCGGTTTTGTTGTGTGCTTCAGCTTACGTTCGCCGAAGCCCAGTTGGACGGCATTATAGCCATCGCTTTCTTTGGTCTTGACCTGCGTCACCACGCAAGGCCCAGCCTGGATAACCGTACACGCCAGAGCCTGCCCGTCAGCGTTGTATAAGCTGGTCATCCCGATTTTCTTACCTATTAAACCAGACATTCGAAAAAAAATTTAAAACAGCAGGTATTCACCTAATTATAAATGGAGCGCAAAGTTAGGAAAAGAATTTCCAATATTCAACCTATCTCTCTCGCTATTTGCAATTTATCCGGATCTTATTTATTGAGCGGGTAAACAAAAAAGAGATCAGATGCGGGATCTGATCTCTTTTTTGAGCGACCGTAAGCTATGCTGATAGACTTATCGGTCAGAGATCAGATGTGGTTTCCGGCCCGGACCTTCACCTGAATTATGTTTAAACCGGCTTCTTCTAAACCTTGATCTCTACGTCGACGCCGCTGGGCAGATCAAGCTTCATAAGCGCGTCTACTGTCTTCGCGCTTGATGAAAATATGTCTACCAGGCGCTTGTAAGTACAAAGCTGGAATTGCTCCCTTGCTTTTTTGTTAACGTGCGGTGAGCGCAGGACAGTGAATTTTTCCTTCTGCGTAGGCAGGGGAATAGGTCCGCTTACCACCGCTCCTGTAGCTTTAACCGCCTTTACGATCTTCTCTGCCGATTTGTCGACGAGGTTGTGATCAAAAGACTTGAGCTTGATTCTGATTTTCTGGTTCATCTTATTTTTTTCTGGTCCCTGAATTTTCAGGATCTTGTGATGAAAGGACCATTTATTCCATCACTCCTTATATTATATCGCTGGTCTGTTTAACCTTTACTCCTGTTAAGCGTTTACCCTGCCTCCTTTGGCTTTCTCGATCACCGCCTCCGCAAGGTTAGCCGGCAGGAAGTCGTAGTGAGAGAAAGTAAGGTTTGCCGTTGCGCGACCGGAGCTGATCGTACGAAGATCGGTCACATATCCGAAAAGCTCTGAAAGAGGCACATCGGCCTTGATCACCTGCGAGCCGGCTTTTGTATCCATACCCTTCATGATACCCCTTCTCCTGTTGAGGTCGCCGGTAATCGGCCCGGTATATTCGTCCGGCGATACTACCTCGACCGCCATGATCGGTTCGAGCAGCCTGGCGCCTGCGTTGCGGGCAGATTCCCTGAAGCCTAAACGACCGGCCATTTCAAAAGAGAAAGAATCGGAATCGACATCGTGGAAAGACCCGTGGAACAGCCTGACCTTGCAGGAATCTACCGGGTACCCTGCCAGGGGACCATTGCTCATTGCCTCCTGGAAACCTTTCTGGATGGAAGGGATAAATTCTCTCGGGATCACCCCGCCCACTATCTGGTTCACAAACTGCAGGCCGGTCTTCTTCTCCTGGCCCGGTTCATCGTCGTCACGCGGCCCTATCTCGAAAACGATATCGGCAAATTTACCGCGGCCACCGGTTTGCTTTTTGTAAACCTCGCGGTGTTCGAAATTTTTGGTAAGTGCTTCCTTATAAGCCACCTGGGGAGCTCCCTGGTTGACTTCTACCTTGAATTCACGGCGCATACGCTCGATGATAATTTCAAGGTGAAGCTCTCCCATACCCCGAAGGATGGTCTGGCCTGTTTCCTGGTCGGTATTGACGACGAGCGTGGGATCTTCCTCAACCAGCTTCGCTATGGCATTCCCGAACTTATCCTGGTCAGCGGTTTTCTTAGGCTCCACCGCATAGCCGATTACCGGCTCGGGGAAATCCATCGATTCAAGCACGATCGGGTGTTTCTCGTCGGAAAGCGTATCCCCTGTCTTGATGTCCTTAAAGCCGACCACCGCTCCGATATCGCCCGCTTCCAGGCGCTCGATCTGGTTCTGCTTGTTGGCATGCATCTGGAAGATACGGGAGATCCTCTCCTTGTTCCCCGAACGGTTGTTCAGCACATAGGAGCCCGATTCCAGGATCCCGGAATAAGAGCGGACAAAGCAAAGACGTCCTACATACGGGTCGGTAGCGATCTTAAACGCAAGCGCAGCAAAAGGAGCTTCTGCCGAAGGCTTCCTGGCTACCTCTGCCCCGGTGCGGGGATCAGTTCCTATGATGCTCTCCCTGTCGAGCGGCGAAGGAAGAAGCGCCATTACAAGATCCAGCATGGTCTGCACTCCTTTGTTTTTGAAAGAGGAACCGCAAACCATCGGAACGATTTTCATATCGATAACGGCCGCCCTGAGCGCTGCCAGAATTTCGTCTTCGGTGATGGATTCAGGATCGTCGAAATACTTTTCCATCAGGCTTTCGTCATACTCAGCCACCGCTTCAAGAAGCTTCTCCCTCCACTCGGCCACTTCCTCTTCCATATCCGCAGGAATCGGGACGATCTCATAGGTCATGCCTTTGTCGTGCTCATTCCACACCATCCCGCGGTTGTTGATCAGGTCGACTACCCCTTTGAAGTTCTCTTCAGAACCTATGGGCAGCTGAAGCGGCACGGCATAAGATCCGAGCATCTCCTTCACCTGGCGGCAAACGTTCAGGAAGTCAGCGCCGGAACGGTCCATTTTATTGACAAAGCCTATCCTCGCTACATTATAGTTATTAGCCAGGCGCCAGTTCGTTTCCGACTGGGGCTCTACGCCGTCTACCGCGCTGAAAAGGAACACAAGTCCGTCCAGTACGCGCAGCGAGCGGTTTACCTCTACGGTGAAGTCAACGTGACCGGGAGTATCGATAATGTTGATATGATACTGCTCGCCACGGTAATTCCAGCCTACGGTCACGGCAGCCGAGGTAATGGTGATACCTCTTTCCTGCTCCTGCTCCATCCAGTCGGTAGTAGCTCCTCCTTCGTGGGTTTCACCCAGCTTGTGGTTCACACCCGAATAATAAAGGATGCGCTCGGTGGTGGTCGTCTTACCAGCGTCTATGTGAGCGGCAATACCAATATTTCTTGTTAATCTCAGATCACGTGCCATTGGTTTGTGGCTTGTTTTTGTCAGTTTTTTAGAAAACAGAGCGCAAAATTAGCATTTCGATTTTTTATTTACAAGGAATATCCGGGTATTTCTGATTTATTTTTCAGCGGCGCATGGTACTGCAACGGGAGATAAAGCGGCGTCGCTATCCGATCATTATCATAATGCGTATTTTACAACTTTGTTTGCATAATTGGAATCGTTGAATCAGACCAACTTAAACTGCTACCCGTACACAGGAGAACGAAAACCTGCCCGCTGGCGTAACATACTACTTTCCTGATGTAACGATATAAAGCTGATAGCGAGTAATAACTTTCACAGGGCCCTGAAAAGATTCTGCGGGGGCGTCTGCCCTATCGCCGCGGTTATCTTTTCGACCATTTCTTCGATCGGCTCGTCTTCTTCAAACCGAAGCGGGGCCTGAATGCGTACCGAAAGCTGCGTGTTACGCTTTTTGAACCTGAGCCCTTTCTTATCGAAGGCCCGCCGGAAGCCGTTGATGATTACGGGAACTACGATGGGATTGTTCTCTTTGATCATATAGGCAGTCCCCTTCCTGACGGGTGCAAAAGGCTTGGTAGTCCCCTGGGGAAAGCTGATCACCCAGCCGTGGCCCAGTCCTTTCGCGATTTTGTTCTGCCCCGTATTGTCGAGGTCTCTTTTGACATTCTCGCCGCTGGCCCGCCACGACCTTTCTACCAGGATAGCGCCTACCGTCGTAAAGATCTTCGGCAGAAGCCCCCCTTCCTTCATTGTTTCGGCAGCCGCTACATAGTATATCCTTGCCCGCGGCGAAAACAGGTAGAACGGCGGGGATACCGTATTGCTGTATCCCCACTTGGCCGCGCAGAATATATGGTAGAACGACATCACATCCGCGAAGTAGGTCTGGTGGTTTGAAAGGAAAAGTACACCCTGGTCGGGTAAGCCGGCCAGGTGCTCCATCCCTTCTATCTTCAGGCGGTTCACGGCCGTCAGGCGGTAGTAGGTCGACCATCCGAGAATGAAGATCATGACCCGCTTCAGTAGGAGCGAATTCCCGAAAGGATCCTTCTCAAACAAACCCAGGAAATCGAGCCGCCGCAGGAATCGGGGTAAGTAACTGTAAATAATTTTCTGTCCTGGCATTTGTTTATTGCAAACTCCGGCTAACCGGTGACTATTATCTCCTATTTTCGTATCAAAGATGATTGAATCTTCAAATTAGTACTTTTGTAAAAGTATTTCATAAACAATTTATACCAAACCTATATGAATATGCTATCGCGCTGTATACAAACGGTTTCTTTGCTGATAGCCGCCGCGGCTATTTTCAGCTGCTCTGTAAACCCTGTTACGGGCAAGAAGGAAATCGTCTTTATGTCCCAGGAGAAGGAAATCGCACTGGGCGCAGAATCACATCCTTCAATTGTAGCCACTATGGGGCTTTATGAGGACAAAAAGCTACAGGCTTTCATCAACGAAAAGGGAAAGGCGATGGCCGCCATCTCGCACCGTCCCGATCTTCCCTACCAGTTTTATATCGTAGATTCCCCCGTCGTGAATGCATTTGCCGTTCCCGGCGGCTATGTCTATTTTACAAGGGGCATCATGGCGCATTTCAACAACGAAGCCGAATTTGCCGGTGTACTGGGCCACGAGATAGGCCATATTACCGCCAGGCATTCGGCCAGGCAGCAAACCTCGCAGATACTGGGACAGGGCGCCCTTATGGCCGGCATGATCCTCTCTCCCCAGGTACGCGCCATGGGGGAAAGCGCCGTGCAGGGCCTCCAGATGCTGATGCTGAGCTACAGCCGTGCGCACGAGACCGAATCGGACGAGATCGGCGTGACCTATTCCAGCAAGATCGGGTATGACGCGAAGGAAATGGCCCAGTTTTTCGGGACATTGAAACGGCTCAGCGACAAGAGCGGCCAGGCCATTCCGACCTTCCAGTCTACCCACCCCGACCCGGGCGACCGCCACGACAAGGTAGAGCGGCTGGCCGAGACCTACCAGAGCAACAACCCGGGCAACTACTCGGTCAACCGCGACGGCTATCTGAAAATGATCAACGGGATCATTTACGGCAACGACCCCAGGCAGGGGTTTGTTGAAAATAATGCCTTCTACCATCCTGAGCTGAAATTTCAGTTCCCGGTACCCAAAGGGTGGCAATACGAGAACTCGCCCATCCAGTTCCAGATGGCCCCGAGCGACGGCAAATCGCTGATGATGCTGACGCTGGGTTCGGGCAATACGCTCGAAGAAGCGGCTCAGAATATCGTCAAGCAGTATAATTTCAAAGTGCTGGAAAATACAAAGCAGACCATAAACGGCAATCCCGCGCTCGTGATGATCAGCCAGCAGCAGGCCGAGCAGCAGCAAGGCCAGACTACTGCCCAGGATCCCAAAACAACCGTACAGATCGCTACCTGGATCATACAGTACGCCGGGGCGATGTATGTTTTACAGGGAATGGCTTACCAGAACGACTTTAACAGCCAGTTCAATACCTTCAAATCGGTAGCCGGCGGGTTCAGGTCGCTGACCGATCAGAGCAAGCTCAACCGGAAGCCTGAACGGATCATCATCAAGACCGTCGATCGGGACGGCACTTTCCAGCAGGCCATGCAGGCGCTCCAGATGCCTTCTAACCGCATGGAAGAGCTGGGTATCCTGAACGGGATGAAACCCAACGACCGGGTTACACGCGGCATGCAGATCAAGACACTCGGCATGTAGCAACGGGCGGAGCTTGAAATGGATACGGGATTAATGGCACAGATCGTTGATTTGTACCATTAATCCCGTAAACTTTTTATACCGTTTCGTTAATAAGATCCGTAAATTTGCGGCTAAACCAACCACCCGGGAGACCGGGCATACTTCATGCTCAAGAAAAGCCGGCTTTACAGCATATTGTTTAACAAATGCCCGAAGTGCCACCGGGGACAAATCTTCAAGCATCAAAGCGCGTACTGGCCTGTTACCGAGTTTGATAAAATGAACCAGTCGTGTTCCGAATGCGGGCAGAACTTCGTTCCTGAGCCCGGCTTTTACTATGGCGCCATGTACATGAGCTACGCCTTCTATGTGATGGTCATCCTGGTGATCGTGCCGATAGGGCTGACATGGCTCGACCTCGACATCACGACCCTGATGGGCATACTCATTGTCCTTTTCATTATCCTGACGCCTGTTTTCTTCCGCATGGCCCGGCGGGCATGGCTCGCGATTTTTGTACCCTACAGCGGGGAAGAGAAGAAGGAACTGGGATAGGGAAAGTCCGGCTACCACCGCCAGCCGACCTTCACCCCGCCATACCAGTTCTCTTTGGGAGCGGCATTGTAAAACCGGTTCCCGAAAGCGTTGAGGTCAAAACCCAGGGAATAGATCTCCGCTTTTACCCGCTCGGCCGAAGCGCTGACTTCCGAGAAGAGGTGTTTCCCCCAGTTTCTTTGCCAGGTCATACGCAAGTTGAACCGGTGATAAGGGCTGCTTTCGACGGTGTTGACATCATTCAGGAAAAAGCTCCCTCCGTACTGGTATACGCCGAAAACGCGGATCCCGTAAGGGAAAAGCAGGTCGGCGCCGCTGCTCTGCTCAAATCTGGGAACCCCCGGTAACGCATTGCCGGAAATATCTTCGTCGCCCGCCTGGTATTGATGAAATGTATAATGGGTATAGGTGCCTGCGTGCCATAGCCTCAGCTCTTCCAACCACGCGCTCTTTTTCACCACCGGGTATTCCAGGCGCCACTCTACGCCGTTCTGGCGGGTCTTGCCGGCATTGACGAAGTACTCGGCTCCCTGCTCGTCCGTCCTCCTTACGATCGTTTCATTCAGCCCGAAGCTGTAGCCGGTAACCTCGGCGGAGAACCCGTATCCGACGTACCTGAAAGTAAGCTCCTTGTTAAATCCTGCTTCCGCTTCCAGGTCTCTTCTGAATCCCCCGGCCGACGGGCGGACCTCCTGCAGGGTAGGAGGAGAAAAACCCCTGCTGAGCGAACCGGTCACCGACCAGTTGCTGCTGAAAATTTTGTTGACCGACAGCCTTGGCATGACCGCTCCGTCGAAAGTCTTTTTCAGGTCGGCATAGTCTCCCGGGAAGTAGGACTCATGCCGGTAGCTGAGAAGCGAATAGCTCAGCCCGCCGGCGAGCGTAAGCTGCCCGGGCAATACGGCTTCCAGCTGTGAAAATACGGATCCCTGCCGGGCCGAAATATCTTCGGAAGTCTGCTGAGCGCCCGGGCTTCCGCCCATATTGTCGTAGTTGCGCTGAACAGATCTCCCCGTCTGCCATTCAAACCCGCTTGTCCATATCAGCCTGGTGCTGCCTTTCTCCGCCGTATACTGCCAGCTGTTGCGCCCGCCGACACCGTGCTCCTCGCGCTTTTCGTAATTGGAAATAAAAGGGTTGGCGAAGTTGTTGGTCGATACGTACAGCCCGATCTCCTGGCTCCACTTTTCCGACAGCGCCAGCCTGTGCCCGGCGCCAAGCAGCAGGTATTTCGACGTGATGCGCGCATTCTGGGCCTCACTCCCCGGCAACGCGGGCGTTGCGGGCCGAGCCTGCCTGGGATCTGCGTCAAACTGCGCTTTATTGAGCCCGCCGGGAGTTTGGTACCATAAGTCCGAATAAGACCCCAGTATGGACAGGGTACCTTTTTTTCCGAAGTCATTGCGGGTCGTAAAAGTCAATCCTTCCCGCCGCATGCTGCTCTGGCTGCGATAGCCGGCCTGCTCCTGGTGCCCGTATTGGATCCGGGTGGAGCCCAGCTGCAGCCCTGTATTGTAATGTCGGAAGCCGTATTGCCCTGCTCCCGCGCTCTGGGTAAGCTCGCTCTTTCCTTCTTCCCCCGCAGGACTGTACATAAGCACGACCCCGCCTGTTCCCGCGCCGTAAAGGCTGCTCCCGGGACCTTTGATCACTTCCATCCGGTCTACGGCGCCGAAATCCAGGATATTAAGGGCGGTATTCCCGTTTACATCCGTGAATGGTATCCCGTTCCAGTAAAACTTGACATTTCTGATCCCGAAAGGCGACCGCATCATACTCCCGCGCACCGAAAACCGGTAGCTTCCGGGCGACCTCTCCTCCATCCTGACCCCCGGGAGCGTGTTCACCGCATTGCTCCAGGTAACAGGTGCGAAGCGGTTCAGCCCCGCAGGCGTCAGGACTCCTACCGATGCCGTGCTCTCCAGGATCGTCTTTTTCGATCCGTAGGCATTGACGGTCACCATATCCAGCCCGAGAGTCCTCAGGGTATCGGTCTGCGACACGCCGGCATGCGAAAAGAGTATACCGGTTCCGAAAACCAAAAACTGTATCCGGGAAAAAACGCTTAGTCTCATGTGTATAAAAGGTTTTAGCTATCAGGTGTCAGGTGTTAGCCGTTTATACCGGCAGCTAATAGCTCACACCTAAAACCTTACGGCTGTCTGTTCCCATCATCCCATACGAATATAACTTCCCAGCCACTTCAGATCCCCCTCGTGCTTCTTCATGATCTGCTCGATCACCGGATCATGCCGGTTGCCTTCAAACTCGACGAAAAACCAGAACCCGAAATCCGAGCCGTTCCTCGACGGCCGGCTTTCTATTTTGGTAAGATTGATGCCCTGGTCATTGAAGTCTTTCAGGAAGCGGAACAAAACGCCCGGCGTATTGGTATGAGGTAAATTAGCGATAATGGTAGTCTTATCGTGATCGGTAGGCTGGTTCTTAAAATCTTTCCCCAGGATAAGAAAACGGGTACGGTTCTGATCGCTGTTTTCGATATTGTCGAACAGCACCGGGATCTTGAACAACTTTGCAGAAATGCTGGAGCATATAGCGGCGGAAGCAGGCTCGCCGGCTGCCAGCCTGGCCGCCTTTGAAGTCGAATCGACCGGTACGAACTCCACCTCGTTTTCATCAAAATATTCCCTGAGGAATATGCTGCACTGGCGGAATGCGATATCTTTCGAGTAAATGGTTTTGATATCCCTGATCGAGTCGGCCTTCGATACGAGCGTGAAATGAATGCTGAGATAAAGCTCGGCCGCGATCAGCAGCTCCTTTTCGCGCAGCAGGTCAACGGTCTCGGGAACTATCCCCTCCTGGTTGTTTTCCACCGGCACTACTCCGAAAGCCGCCCTGCCGGTTTCGACGCTGTCAAACACCGACCGGATGGTAGGCAGCATCAGGTATTCGCTCATGCCCCCGAAACGGCTTTCGGCGGCCTGGTGCGTAAAGCTTCCTTCAGGCCCCAGGAAAGCGATCCGCTCCGGCAGCTCCAGGTTTCTCGATACGGCGAATATTTCCAGGAATATGGCTTCGATCGCCGATTTGTTAAGCAGGCCGTTGTTCTGCTGTTCCAGCCGGTGGAGAATTTCCTGCTCCCGCTCAGGCCTGTAGATCACGCTTTTCTCCGCTCTTTTTAATATGCCCACTTCCCTTACGAGCTCCATCCTTTTGTTCAGCAACGTCAGCAGCTCGTCGTCAACGGCATCTATTTTATTTCTTATTTCTTTTAAATCCACCCTGGTTGTTTTTGAAATTTTTAAATTCGGGCAGAGGTGCGATGCATCGCGCCTCTGCCTACGTTATGCCGCACCGGATAATTCATCCTGGTTTTTCTCGATCCTCAGGTTTTCGATGATATTCTTTTGCCGGTCGGGCGTATTCTTACCCATGTAATAAGTAAGGATCTTCTGTATAGAATCCTCCTTGTCCAGGAAGATAGGCTCGAGCCGCATGTCCTCCCCGATGAATTTTCCAAACTCGTCGGGCGAGATCTCTCCCAGTCCTTTAAACCTGGTGATCTCGGGCTTACCGCCCAGCTTTGCGATAGCTTCCGTCTTTTCCATATCTGAGTAGCAATAGATCGTCTCCTTCTTGTTCCTTACCCTGAACAGCGGGGTTTCCAGGATAAAAAGGTGCCCGTTCCTGACCAGGTCGGGGAAAAATTGCAGGAAGAACGTCATGAGAAGAAGCCTGATATGCATCCCGTCGACATCGGCGTCGGTCGCAATGACGATCCGGTTATATCGCAGGCTTTCCATCCCGCCTTCTATATCAAGCGCATGCTGGAGCAGGTTGAACTCCTCGTTCTCGTATACGATCTTTTTTGTAAGGCCGAAGCAGTTGAGGGGCTTTCCCCTCAGGCTGAAAACCGCCTGGGTCGCAACATCGCGCGATTTGGTGATCGAGCCGCTTGCCGAGTCCCCCTCCGTCAGGAAAAGCGTGCTAAGCTTATGCAGTTCATTTTTTTCATCTACCAGATGCACCCGGCAGTCGCGCAGCTTCCGGTTGTGCAGATTGGCCTTTTTTGCGCGTTCATTTGCAAGCTTTTTGATCCCGGCAAGCTCCTTTCTTTCCCTTTCCGACTGCTCGATGCGTTTTTTGATCGCGTCGCGCGTCTCAGGGTGCATGTGCAGGAAATTATCGAGCCGTTCTTTCAAAAAGTCGTTGATGAATGTCCGGACGGTAGGGCTGGAGGGGTCGGGCGCGATATTGTTGGATCCCAGCTTTGTTTTCGTCTGGGATTCAAATACGGGTTCCTGTACCCTTATCGCAATGGCCGCTATGATCGACGACCTGATATCTTCCGGCGCGTAGTCTTTGCCGAAATGCTCACGTACGGTCCGGACAAACGCCTCGCGGAATGCGGCCAGGTGGGTACCTCCCTGGGTGGTATACTGGCCGTTCACAAAAGAATAATATTCTTCGCCGTACTGGTTGCCATGTGTGACGGCAAGCTCTATGTCGTCGCCTTTCAGGTGGATGATCGGGTAGCGTATGGACTCCTGGTCGGCCTTGTTGCGGAGCAGATCGAGGAGCCCGTTCTGGGAAAAGTACTTCTGACCGTTGAAATTGATGGTAAGACCCGCGTTCAGGTAGCAGTAATTCCAGATCATGTTCTGGAGGTATTGCGGGATATAGCGGAAGTTCTTGAATATGGTATTGTCGGGCTCGAATATCATTGATGTGCCGTTCCGCAGCGAAGTGGTTTCCTCGTCAGATTCACGTACCAGCACACCCTGCGAGAATTCAGCCCATTTCAGCCTGCCGTCTCTTACCGATTGTACCCTGAAAAAGCTCGAGAGCGCATTCACCGCCTTTGTACCCACCCCATTGAGCCCTACCGATTTCTGGAAGGCGCCGGAGTCATACTTCCCGCCGGTATTTATTTTGGAAACACAATCTATTACTTTTCTCAAAGGGATGCCTCTTCCGTAATCCCGTACTTCCACCCGGTGCTCTGATATCTTAAGATCGATTACTTTTCCGTATCCCATCATATGCTCATCGATGGAGTTATCGATAATTTCCTTTACGAGCACATAAATTCCGTCGTCGACAGAGGCGCCATCACCCAGCTTCCCGATATACATTCCCGGGCGGAGACGGATATGCTCCTTCCAATCCAAGGACCTTATACTGTCATCATCGTATCTTACCTGGTTGTTTTCTGCCATAATTACTATAAAACTGCTTTTTAAGTCCCTGATCCCGTTTTATGTTCCGATCCTCAAGCCGTGTTCCGGGCAAATTGTCGTGCGGTTGGATCCAGAAATCGCGCCAATCCTTTAAAAATAGGAAAAATCTAATTTACTTTGTCGAATTAATAAATAGCTTGAATCACAAATATACGCGGATATTCGTTGATTTCGTTAATTGCAAAGTGGGTTTTGGTACATACATTGTGAATTGCTTTCAGATTACAATCTTTAAAAACACTATATCCGGAACGATTGTAAAATACTAAATTCCGATACTTGTATCGACCAGGTTTCTTATCCGACATCATGTTAACATTGAAAAGGCTTAGTTTCTTTATATTAAAACCCGGGATCGCCTGCTTGGTTCTTTTTACAACGCTACAAGGCTTCGGACAGGGAGTACCCGCGGTTCCCGGCGGAGCTCAGGGCGTTCCTGCAGGAGTACCGGGCGGGGCTACGCAGGGCACAGGCCTTCCGACCTCGGGGGATATCCAGAATGCGGTCAAGCAGAATAGCTCTTCCGGGCAGCAAAATACAAATCAGCAAACGTCGGGAAAGGAAGCGAAGCAGGCTAAGCTGACGCCCTCCGAACTGGATACGGCGTCGAATAATAAGCCGACAGATACCACCGACATCGCCAGGCAGGCGCTGCTCAACAAGATTTTCGGGCATAAGCAGTTTTCACAGAGCGCATTCAACCCGCTTCAGAACCAGCCTATTGCGACCCCGATGAGCTATACCGTGGGCCCGGGCGACGAGCTGAATATCAACATTTACGGGAACATACAGCAGGATTTCACCGGGATCACCGTGAACCGCGACGGCTATATATCGCTGCCCAGGATAGGCAGCATCTATGTTTTGGGGAAAACGGTAGACGAGATCACAAAGCTGCTGATCGGCAAGCTGGCGCCGTACGCTCCGAGCCTGCTAGGCCAGGGCGGGGGCGCACCCAAATCGACGCTCCGGATCTCGCTGGCGGAAGTAAGGTCGGTGCAGGTGTATGTAACGGGAGAAGTGATGAAGCCGGCTACCTACGAGCTTACCTCGCTGCACTCCGCCTTTAATGCGCTGTACCTGGCGGGCGGGCCGAATGAGATCGGTACGTTCCGCAACATCAAGGTGGTCCGCGACAACAAGGAGATCTCGACGATCGATACATACGAATATTTTTTGACGGGCAAGCTGCAGAATGACGTCCTTGTTCGCGATAACGACCGCATCATAGTAGGCTATTACGATACCAGGGTCGAAATCCAGGGCAACATCAAGAAGCCCGGCCTGTACGAAATGAAAGCGGGCGAAAAGCTCTCCGACCTCTTCCGGTTTGCCGGCGGCTTTACCGACGACGCCTACCGGGCGCAGTACAGGGTGCTCCGCTTTACTTCCAGGGAAAGAAGGATAGTCGACGTCTCCGAAAGCCAGGCAGCCGATTTCGAGCTTAAAACGGGCGACCTTGTTACCGTCGACGCCGTGCTCGACCGTTTTGAAAATATGGTCACCATAGAAGGCGCCGTCATGCGGCCGGGAGAATACTCGCTGGAAGGCAATCCTACGCTGAAGAAACTGCTTGAGACTGTGCAGGGGCTGCGCGAAGACGCGTTTCCCGGCAGGGTCCAGGTCAACCGGACACGTCCCGACCAGAGCATCGAGAATCTTTCCGTCAATCTTGCCGACATTCTCAATAACCGGATACCCGACCTCCAGCTAGCGCGTCTCGACGTGGTGTATGTGCCTTCGGTATATGACATGACCGAGCAGGCCACGGTGTCGATCACCGGCGAGGTCAACAACAGGTCATTTGGCGAGAACAACGGTAAATTCCCCTACATTGCCAATATGACGCTCGAAGACCTGATCATTAAGGCGGACGGCCTCAGGGAATCGGCCGATCTGAGGAACATCCAGATATCGCGCCGCAAAAGAGACGTGGACGCCAAATTTGCCGACGCCCAGATCGCCGAGGTCTTTACGGTCAGCCTCGACCGCAACCTCAGCATCGGGGGAAACGAAAGCGGCATCATCCTGTGGCCTTATGACGAGGTGATCGTGGGAAGATCGCCGTCTTATAAGGAACAGCAGTACGTCAGGATCGAGGGAGACGGTATTTTAAGGGAAGGGTCTTATCCCATCGTCAACCGTAATGACAAAATAAGCGATATTGTAGAGCGGGCGGGCGGCCTTACCGAGCTTGCATTCCTGCCGGGAGCAACGCTTGTGCGGACTACCATCCTCCCGGAAGCCAATATCATAGATATAGCGGAAGCTGAAGAGAACATCAACAAGAATACGGTTACAGGCGCCAGCGTAAGTACCGTCGAAGGGACCACGAAGCAGGAGAATATCGGGATCAACATGACCAGGATACTCAGGAACAGAGGCTCAAAAGAGGACCTGATCGTGCAGGCCGGCGATGTGATCCGGGTTCCGAAGCGACTTGAGACCGTCCAGGTAGCCGGCGAGGTGCTCTACCCGACGACGGTCAAATATAATGACGGGATGTCGTTCCTCGATTTCATTTCTCAATCCGGAGGCTTTACAAAAGCCTCGCAGCGGCGCAGCTCCTGGATCAAATACCCGAACGGATCGGTAGACCGTACCCGCAGGTTCCTTGTGTTTAACGTGTATCCGAAAGTACAGCCGGGCTCGGAGATAGTCGTTCCTGTGAAAGCAGGTACCGAGGTTACACCGCTGCAGCTGCTGAATGTAGGGATTCAGATCTCGACTACTCTGATGACCCTGATCCTATCGGTTCTGGCATTCCGTAATATATCAAACTAGAGCTTTTTATGTCTGATCAGTCTCAGAGAGCGACGGAAGAACAATTTACACTCAAGGATGTTATCATCGGCCTGCTGGCCGCCAAGGATGCCGTTTTAAGAAACTGGAAGCAGGTATTGCTGATCACTGTCCTGGGACTCGGCATAGGCTGGGGATTGGATTTCTTCTTAAAAAAGCCGCCTTCCTACATCGCCGAAGTAGTTTTCAACCTGGGTACAGCCGGGACAACCGGCGGGATGCCCGCGGGCCTGGGCAACCTTTTCGGGATGGGCGGCACTGCCGATGCCAATATCTTCACCGGCGAAAACTTCTTCATCTGGGTAAAATCGAGCCCCGTGCTGGAGAGGGCGCTGCTTAAGGAGGTTTCTGTGGGTAATAAGAAAATGCTCATGGCCAACCTTTATATCGATTCCAGCGATATAAAGGAAAACCGCTGGAAAAAAGCGACTCAATGGCATGATTTCAAACTGACGCATGCCAAGCCCGACAGCTTCAATATCGAGGAGCGCATGGTCCTCAATGACCTGATAGCGGATATCGGCGATGCGACCTCCATCGAGGAGCTGGGCAAAAAATCGTCTTTCATGGAGCTGACGGTTACGACCATCAATGAAAACCTGTCGGCGCTCTGGGCCAATACGCTCCTGGAAACAGTAGACGAGTTTTATGCCGAAATCCAGACAACCAAAACCAGGAAGACGCTATCCCTGCTTGAAAAGCGGGCCGATTCGCTCGGCAGGAAGCTTTCCGGCTCCGAAACCAGGCTGGCACAGGTCAAAGATCAGAGCCTCTTTTCTGTAGAAGTAGAAACCCCGGCCAGGCTCACCAGGCTAAGCAGGGATACGGAATTCATCCAGCGGCTCTACCTCGAGGCGCTTGCAGGAGCCGAGCAGACAAGGGTTTCGCTGGTAAGGGAAGCTCCCCTGTTCACCATTATCGAACCTATCAAACGGCCGCTCGACCTTACCTTTGATCCCGGTCAGCGTAAGAAAATCGGAGCATTGCTCGGCTTTCTGGTCGCCCTGATATATGTCTATTTCAAGTCCGCTTACGACGAAGCGGTAAGAGAGAAAAAACAAAAGAAGGAAAATGTCCCGCAACATTACCATTAAACCCGGGGGCAGCGCCAGGGAGTACTGGCTGGACCTCTGGGAGCACCGGCAGCTCCTTTGGATCCTCTCCAAGAGAGACATTTCGGTAAGGTACAAGCAAACATTGCTTGGGATCGCCTGGAGCGTTATCCGGCCGTTGGCCACTATGATCGTAATGACCATCGCCTTCAGCGTAATAGCCAAGCTGAAGCCCGATACCGGCGTACCCTACCCTTTAATGGTGCTCGGCGGGATTACGATCTGGACTTTCTTCGCCAATACCTTTACCCAGATCAGCAACAGCATCACGCTCAATTCCAACCTGGTGGCTAAGGTCTATTTCCCGCGGCTCATCATGCCCCTGAGCGCCGTTTCGGTAGGCTTTGTCGATTTCATGATCGCTTTCGTGCTTTATCTCCTGATCAGCATCGTCGGCTACGGCTACTGGCCCAGCAGCAATATTGTTTTCCTGCCTTTCTTCCTCATCCTTACGTTTATCACCGCGTTCGGCTTCGGGCTTTTCTTTGCAGCCGTCAATGTACGGTTCAGGGATATCGGCCAGCTGATACCTTTCCTGGTACAGGTGGGGATCTACGCATGCCCCATCGCCTACAGCAGCCAGATGGTAGCGGGCACATGGTGGTATCAATACCATCTTCTGAACCCTGTAGTAAGCCTCGTGGACGGGTTCAGGTGGTGTCTTCTGGGCAACAACGCCTACTTCGATCCCAGAAGTCTTTACAGCACAGTAATCGTTTCGACAATAGCTTTGTTTCTTTCCATTGCTTACTTTCGCAAAAAAGAAAGTTCCTTCGTTGATCATCTCTGAGTCCTATCTCAGTATCGTATATGTCTGTTATCGTAGCTGAAAATATTAGTAAGAAGTACATCATAGACCATAAAAATCTCAGGTCGGGAAGTACTATCCGTGACTGGTTCTCCGAAACAGGCAAACGTTTATTTTCCAGGCAGGGAAAAGACGGCAGTACCAGCTCAAAGGAGGAGTTCTGGGCGCTGAAGGATGTCGATTTCAAAATAGAGCATGGCGACAGGGTGGGGATCGTCGGGCACAACGGCGCCGGCAAATCCACGCTTCTGAAAGTGCTCAGCAGGATCACCGAGCCCACTACAGGGCGGGTATCCATCAAGGGCCGCGTCGCCAGCCTCCTGGAGGTAGGCACAGGCTTCCATCCCGAGCTCACCGGCCGGGAGAATATTTACCTGAACGGCGCCGTGCTGGGCATGACCACCCACGAGATCAAAAAATCTTTTGACGCGATCGTGGATTTCGCCGGTGTCGAAAGATTCCTCGACACGCCCGTCAAAAGATACTCTTCCGGGATGTATGTCCGGCTGGGGTTTGCCATAGCGGCGCACCTTGAACCCGAGATACTGATCGTCGACGAAGTGCTCGCCGTAGGCGACGCGGAATTCCAGAAGAAGAGCCTGGGCAAAATGCGCGACGTGTCGGAAAGCGGGCGGACGATATTGTTCGTAAGCCATAACCTGACGGCCGTCCAGTCGCTTTGCAACAAGGCGTTCTACTTCGAAAAAGGACAGCTCCTCGAGCAGGGCGACACCACGCATATTGTAAGCACCTACCTCAGCAGGGTATCGAGGAAAAGCCTGGAGCACATATGGGACGACCTGTCGAAAGCCCCGGGCAATCACCAGGTCCGGATGAAAAGCCTCAAGCTCATCCCCGACTACAGGGACGAGCTGACCCATATCGACGTGCGGACGCCGATGAAGCTTTCGTGCGAGTTCTGGAATTACGAAGACAACGCGATGCTCAACCTGAGCATACACCTTTATGCTTACACCGGTGAATGCATCTTCAACATAGGAACCAGGGCCCAGCGTTTTTCCAAAGGTCTCGTGGGCGCCGTATGCGATATCCCCGGTAACTTCCTCAATGACGGCAGCTATGTCATTTCAATAATGGTAGTCAAAGACACCAGCGAAGTGCTTTTCAACCTGGAAGAAGCGATCACTTTTGATATACAGGACTACCGGGAAGGCGTAACCTGGTACGGAAAATGGCCGGGTTATATCCGTCCGCAACTCAATTTCTCCATTTCTCAAACCGAACCGGTGCCCAATGATTAACGTAACCAAATCCTTCCTTCCCGATAAGGAGGAATACATTGGATATATCAATCAGATCTGGGACAGCGTTCATCTGACTAACAACGGGCCGTTGCTTCAGCGCCTGGAGGAGGAATTGCGCCGGTTTACCGGTATCGACAACCTGTATTTCTGCAGTAACGGCACCGTTGTGCTCGAGATCGCCCTCAAGGCGCTGAACATCACCGGGGAAGTGATCACCACTCCCTTTTCATACTGCGCCACCTCCAACGTCATCATCTGGAATAACTGCGTTCCGGTCTTCGTCGATATCGATCCCGATACTTTCAATATCAATGCCGACCTGATCGAAGCAGCTATTACCCCGGAAACCCGGGCTATCCTGGCCACGCATGTCTATGGCAACCCGTGCGACGTGGAAAAGATAGAAGCCATCGCCCGGCGGCACAATCTCAAAGTCATCTATGACGGCGCCCACGGTTTCGGCGTTACCTATAAAGGCAGATCTTTGCTCAGCTACGGCGATATTTCAACCTGCAGCCTGCACGCAACCAAGATTTTCCATTCCGTAGAAGGAGGGCTCATTTCAACCAGCCATCCCGAGCTGAACCATAGCCTGCAGCTTTTGCGCGCCTTCGGCCATAAAGGCGATGAAGAATACTTTTACGCGGGCATCAACGGCAAAAATTCGGAATTCCATGCGGCTATGGGGCTCTGTAACCTCCCCCACGTCCCGGAGATAATCCGGTACCGCCGCCAGGTATTCAGCTGGTACGACAACAACCTCGACTGGGAGCACCTGAAAAAGCCGCTGCTGGCCGGCCAGATGGAGTACAATTACGCTTACTACCCCGTCGTGCTTCCTTCCGAAGATGTGCTTCACCAGGTTCAGCAGGGCCTGCAGGCAATAGGCGTCGGGTGCAGACGGTATTTCCATCCCTCGCTCAACACGCTTTCCTTTATGCCGAGGCATTATTCGTGCCCGGTTTCTGAAAATATCGCCTCCAGGGTAGTGGCGCTCCCGCTCTTTGTCGGCCTGGAAGAACAGGTAGTGGTCAGGATATCTTCCGCCATTAACGGTATCATCCGCGCCGCTATACTCTAAAGGTTTTAGCAATGACTATTATCTACTGGTTAGCTTTCCTTGTATTTATCGTCCTGATCGGCATTACCGCCAAACGGATTTCCAGACCGTCTGTTTCCGAATTTTTCATTGTCTGCTTCCTGCTCTTCACAGGCAGCGTCATTCCCGTAGGCTTCCTGCTCTCGCCGCTTAACCTTACCGCGCAGACCTGGGCATGGATAGCAGGCGTATACCTGGCCATCGGTATACACTATTCAATGTGGAGCAGGATCTGCGCCACGCCGGCTTTCTCCATGCGGGAAGTGTTTTCGGAAAGGATCAGTATGATGACTTCCTGGTTTTCCGGCCTTTCGCCTTATCTTAAAGTACTTTTTGTCCTTCTTATCGGCACGCTGGCCATCATTGCGGCCACCAACCTCGCGCTTGTGCTCTTTACCGTGCCCAACGAATGGGACAGCATGACCGGGCACCTCAACCGGCCGCTGCGCTATATACAGCGCGGTAATATGGCCCATTTCGGCGGCACCAACTGGAACATGGACACCTATCCGAAAAGTGTAACCGGCATCCATATTTTCACCTACCTGATCAGCGGGAAAATAGAAAATGCGTTCAAGCTCATTCACCACGTTTCCTACTGGATTACCGTCATCGCGGTTTTCGGATGCGCCCAGCGCATAGGGAGAAGCTTCACGGCAAGCCTGTTCTGCGCATTGAGCTACAGCCTTTTCCTTGACTTCCTTATGCAGGCCGTAACGACCGAGACGGATGTGGTCCTTACAGCTTACCTGTCGTGCCTGCTCTATTTCCTTTTCTCATTCTACGCCACCAAATCCTACCATTATCTCTACCTGGCGGGTATGGCGTTTGCAATCGCGCTGGGACACAAGATCACCTTTGTATTGCTTTTCCCGTCGATCTTCGTCATCATGCTCTATACCGTGTTCCTGTCGCCCGATCTGGCGACCTTCAGGAACCGGTTTTTTCGCCTGGCGCTGGGTATCGCTATCGCTTCCGCCATTTACACCTTGCCGACCGGCTACATTACCAACCTGCAGACGTTCGGTCACCCCATAGGTCCGCCTACAGCGCTCAGGCACCAGTCGGTGGAAAGGGCGGGCTCTCCGGCCAACCTCTTCGAGCAGGGAAGCCGGAACGTGGTGCGGTACCTCTATGATTTTGCAAACCTTGACGGGCTCCGGAACGCCCAGTGGGGGTATGATCTGAATAAAACGATCAGGAAACCGCTTGTTTTCCTTGAAGACAAGCTCAAAATGCGCCTGGATGAAGAGATCGATTTTTCGATCGTGCCGTTTTCGTTCCAGAGAAGGTTCGAGTTCTATAATGCAAATCCCTATTGGGGAGTTTTCGGATTTGCATTGATACTGCCGGTTATTTTGCTGGTGCTGCTGCGGATCGTATGGTCGCGCCCGCACTGGTTCCTTGCGGTAGCTTTTGCCCTCCATTTCCTGGCCCTGTCCTACTCTGCCCCGTACGACCCCTTCAAAGGGCGGTATTTTGTCGAGACCGGCGTATTCGGAGTGCTCTTTCTCCTGCTTCTTTTTTCCACGCACAGCCTTTCCATTTTAAGGCCTAAAAGATGGGCCTGGAAAAGCTACGTGGGCGTCATCGTCTTTACCGCCTGCGTTTCGGCCATCATGACGGTGTTCCTGAATATCCGCTGCCTGCCATTCCCTGCATATGGCTATGAATCGGCGTTTACGGCAGACAGGATCAAAATGCAGACATTCTCACGCCCGGATACTTACGTGGCCTATGCCAGGTTTGATTCGCTCGTTCCCCAGGACGCGACGGTAGCGCTGGGGACGATCAACGACGATTTCGAATACCCGCTTTACGGCAGAAAGCTGACGCGCAAGCTGATTTCCATCAATCCCTTCGAAAAGGGGCTCCAGCCTATTCCCGAAGAAGCGGACTATCTCTTCTTCTCCAAAAATGTCATCAAGCCGATACCGGGAGACATCCGCCTGGGAACCGATACGACCATGAAAGACATGATTGTAAAAGCGGAAGACTACTATTTAAGAAAACTGAAGTAACGACCGGCTCCCGGTCCATAAAGATCGCGACGATGGTACTGGCTATCATGCAACCCTATTTCCTGCCTTATATCGGCTATTTCCAGCTTCTCAAGGCAGTTGATAAATTTGTTCTGTACGACGACGTTAACTTTATCAACAGGGGCTTCATCAACAGGAACAACCTGCTGGTAAACGGCCGGGCCTCGCTGTTCACCATACCGCTTAAGGATGCCAGCCAGAATAAGCTGATTTACGAAGTCGGGCTCAGCGACGACAATTCCTGGCAAAAGAAGCTGACCAGGACAGTAGAGCAGTCCTATAAAAAGGCCCCGCAATTCGATGCGGTCTTCCCTGTTTTCCTGGACATCGTGGGGTATACGCCACAGAACATCGGGGACTTTTGCTACCATTCCCTCACCCTGATCAGCCGCTATCTCGGCTTGCAGACGGAGATCGTCCCGTCCTCGACTGTCTACGGTAACGGGCAAATGAAAAGAGAAGAGCGGATCCTGGATATATGCCGCCTGGAAAACGCCACCCATTATATCAACCCGCAGGGAGGTACTGCATTATACGATAAAGACCGTTTTGCAAGCCGCAACATACAGCTATCCTTTCTTAAAGCAGGCCTTGTGCCCTATCCTCAATACAGGGATCCCTTCGTTCCCGGGCTTTCGATACTGGATGTACTGATGTTTAACGACGTGCAGCAGACCCATAAGCTGCTGGATCAGTATGAGCTGGTATAATTATTGCTATTGTAAAAGAAATTTTACAAGTTTGTTTGTTTTATAAATACATCTTTGAAGGGCTCTCAAATGGCTGACGTGATCATTTTCGGGGTATTGGATACGGCAGAGCTGGCACATTTTTATTTGGAGAACGATTCTGAACACCATGTGGCCGCATTTGCCGTTAATCGTGAATACATTAAGGAGAGCCATTTTAAAGGGCTTCCTGTTGTGGCCTTCGAAGACGTCGAAAAACTGTTCCCTCCCTCCGGCTACAGCTTTTTCGTGCCCATGACTGCCCGCAATATGAACCGGAACAGGGAAAAGGTATACCTGGAAGCCAGGGCCAAAGGATATTCGTTCGTATCCTACATCAGCTCCCGGGCTACGGTTTACGACCGTTCGCTGATCGGGGAAAACTGTTTCATCCTGGAAGATAATACCATTCAGCCTTTCACTACCATCGGCCATAATGTTGTGTTGTGGAGCGGGAACCATATCGGTCATCACGGGCGCATCGACGACCATGTGTTCTTCACTTCGCAGGTTGTGCTCTCGGGGCATTGCCATGTTCACTCCTACAGCTTTTTCGGGGTGAACGCTACTGTCAAAGACTATACCAATATTGCAGAGGGAACGCTGCTCGGCATGGCGTCTTCATTGAATAAAGATTCGGAAGAATGGGGGATCTATGTAGGCAACCCGGCCAAACGAGTACCCGGCAAACTTAGTTACGAGGCTTATTAAAACCCGTTTCGGTCCTGAATCCAGAATGAACGGGCTGAAATAACCTGAAGCATGCAAAAGAAAATCCTATTTATCAGTCATGATGCGAACAGGGCCGGAAGCCAGCTTTTGCTGCTCCAGCTCTTAAAGATACTGAAGCAGAAAAACATCCCGATGGAGCTTCTGCTTTGCGGCGACGGCGTCGTGGAGAAAGAATTCGAGGAAGTGGTGCCCACCATCCGGCTCCCGGAACCCCCGAAATATATTGTAAGCCGCCTGAGCGATAAGGTGCTTTGCAAGATCGGTCTTATCGATACCCTGACCCGGCTGGCCGATAAAAAAAGAAGGCAATTGCTGAGAGAAAGGGTAAACCCGGAAAACATCGGGCTGGTATTCATCAACTCCATCGCGAACGCCGGTATTTATTGCAATGAGCTTGATTTCCTGCATCACCTGCCGGTGGTGCTGTTCGCGCACGAGCTGGAGATGTCTGCCAATATGTATTCCAAGCGGAATGAGCTGGAGTTTCTTCTTAAGAAAACAGATCATCTTATCGCGGTCGCGCAGGCAGTCGCCGACTATTACGTCCGCGATTTCGATTTTCCCGAAGACTCGGTCAGTATCCTGACCCTGATCGATCACGATTACATCGATTCGAATTTTCAGAAAGCCCAGCGCAACCTGCTTGAAAAAGAGTACGGTATCCCGGAAGACGCCATCGTAGTAGGCGGATGCGGAAATGCGGAATGGCGGAAAGGCAACGATATCTTTAACTGGGTCGCCAGGCTGGTCATTGCCAGGACCAGCCCGCTGCCGGTATACTTTGTCTGGGTTGGCGCAGGAAAGCAGCATGCCATCTACCAGCTCATAGAAACCGACATCAGGCGCATGGGACTGTCTGATCGCATCATCTTAATTCCACCGACTTCCCACGCGCTTGACTTCATCAGCCGTTTCGATATCCTGCTGCTTTCTTCGAGGGAAGACCCCTACCCGCTGGTCGTCATGGAGGCCGCCCTCAACGAAACGCCTGTCATCTGCTTCCAGGGAGCAGGCGGAGCGCCCGAGCTGATTGCCAACGACGCCGGGAAGACCGTACCCTACATGGATATCCCCGCTGCGTCGGAAGCGATCATACAGCTTATCCTCGATCCGGGCGAACGGACGCTGCTCGGCCGGAAAGGGAGAAAAAAAGTACTGGAAAGACACAAAACAGGGTTAAGTATAGAAAGGATCATGGCAATCATCCAAAAGTACCTAAATTTGCCCCTTTCTGAAAAGCTGGATCAATGACCATTGCATTTACGATTTGTTCCATCAACTACCTGGCACAAGCACAAACTCTGGGAGAATCTCTTAAAGCTACCAATCCTGACATTACTTTTTTTGTTGGACTTGTAGACCGTCTGGACAATATCACGTTTGAACCGGCTCACCAACCTGCATTCTCGTTAATAGAAATCCACCAGATCGGTATCGCCGGATTTGAAGAAATGTGCGGGCGATACAACATCACTGAGCTGAATACGGCTGTCAAGCCCTTCTGCTTCACCTATTTCTGGAAAAATTACCCGGAAGCCGACAAGGTGATCTATTTTGATCCGGATATCATCGTGTTCAGGCCGCTTACGCCGCTGCTTCAGAAGCTGGACACCGCCGATGCAGTGCTGACCCCGCATGTCCTGACGCCGGTCAACGACCGGAAAACGCCGAACGAGCTGCACCATCTCAATACCGGGATTTACAACCTCGGTTTCGTTGCTTTCCGGAAAAGCGGAAAAAGCACTGCGTTTGTAAAATGGTGGGAAGACAAGCTGCGGTATGAATGCCTCATCGCGCTTTGCGACGGCCTGTTTGTCGACCAGAACTGGATGAATTTCCTGCCGGTCTTCCTCGGGAATGTCCATATCGAAAGGGATCCGGGCTACAACGCGGCCTACTGGAACCTCCATGAGCGGACATTCAGCCAACAGGCAGGCGCCTGGTATGTCAACCAGACCTCGCCGCTGGTTTTCTTCCATTACAGCGGGTACGACCCGGCCAGGCCGGACGTCCTGTCCAAATACCAGGACCGCTTCGACATCAGGGACAGGCCCGACCTGCACGGCCTTTTCGCCTATTACGGTGAAAGGCTCCTGGCTAACGGGCAGGAATATTACAGGCATTTCCCCTGTGCCTACATCAAACCGGTCAGGATGCTCCGCTATCAAAGGGTCAGAAAAGCCCTTAAAACCCCGCTGCAACGCCTGGCAAACGCCCTTGACACCATCTGATGCGTGAGCTGGCCGCCATCGTGATCCCCTGTTTCGGAGCGGACCGGCATATGACGGAGCTGGCGCTCATCCGGCATGCCTGGCGGGAACTACCGGGGTTTTCGCTTGTTTTCGCAGGTCCCGATGGTATGGATGAAAATGGATTGAAGGCCGCATTCCCGGGATGCACGGTCTATAAATTTGATGCTTCCTTTTTTGAAGACAGGAAGAGCTATACCTCGTTAACTTTAAAAGAAGATTTTTATGACATTTTCGGCTGGAGCGAGTTCATACTGCTTTTTGAACCAAGCACGTTTATTGTTAAAAACCAGCTTCATTACTGGTGCAAACAGGGTTATGACTATATCGCCGGCAACGACGGCTGCTTATCTTTGCGAAATGTAGACAGGTTTCGCTCACACACAAAAAAAAACAGGAGAGAGATCCACCGCTTTTTGTCCGGGAACGGGACCATCACGAGCGATCACCCTTTCTGGGAGAAAAAATCCAAAGGGATCTGGCCTTCGCTGAGAAGCCCGACACGGATTGTATCGACGTATTTTTCCCGCCCTTTAGCATATCATCTGGCAGCGCCCGGGCACCAGGAACTGCCTTTTGCGCTGACCGGCATCGATATTCATTCCGAAGCCCACAGCCAATGGCTGAAGGCCCGGGAGCAACACAAAGATATATAAACGAATATGAATAGATCCGATAACTATCAGATGCGTAGCATTGGCCGATATCATAGCTCCCGGTTTCAACCGGGGGAATTCTACGTTTCTAAAGCGTTTCACATCTAACCCATATTTGAGTTGACGGCGTTTTTCACAGTTTGTAACCGACACCAGCTCCCCGGAGCAATAGCTTTGGGAAAAAGTATCCGGGAACATCAAAAAGGGGCTCTGTTCATGATCGGATGGGCCGATGAGGCCGATCTGCCCGGGCTCCCCGCCGGCATGGAGATCATTCCGGTTTCAGACCTGGCGCTGCCTCAGCTTACTCAAATGAGCGGGTTCTACTATGACTTTGAATTGGTACACGCCCTGAGACCGTGGTTTGCACGGCATCTCCGGGAGCGCAGGCCCGCTATCTCCAACTGGGTATTCCTGGCGCCTACGACAATGGTGTACCGTTCATTCGACCACCTGTTTGACCCGGGAAAAGATCTTCTCCTGACTCCCCATATCCTCGACCGCCTGCCCGCATCCCGCCATCTTGACGACAAGCGGATACTCAATATCGGGATGTTCCATTCCAACGCCTGGATAGCCCGGCGCTCCGAAAGCGTCCGGAACCTGCTGGAATGGTGGAGCGCAAGAACTGCCGACCGGGCTTTTTTTGATCTTTGCAACGGCATGTGCCTCGACCAGCTATGGCTTAACTACGCTCCCATATATGTGCCCGGCTCGCTCGTGATAAGAGACCCGCTCTGGCATCTCGGATTGCACAACTGCCTGTTATATCCTTTAGAGCTGGAAAACACCGCCCCGGTCGTAGCCGGGGAACGGGTATATACCGTAGATTTTGCGGGCTTGTGCGGCTATCACCCGGTGTGGTCGGATCACAAGGCGCTGGTGGCGGGCCGTAGCGAATGGGCCGCGCTCATTGCAGGCTACCGCAAAGCCGTAGCGGCACAGAAGGCTTTCCGCCTGGCAGGCGACCCCGCTTACGGCCGCCCGGCTTCCATTTCTTCCATACGTAATTTCAGGAGATCGGCTAAATCCAAGCTGGACAACCTGACAAAGCTGATAGACCAATTTGAAATTTGATGGAGCCCTTACAAACCAGCACCGAAAAGCTAAGCGCATTTGTCAGCAGGCTGTACGCCGGCCCGGAACTGCCGGACTACACCGGTATCGACGCTCCCAGGCTGACGATTATCACTCCTTCCTACAACCAGGCCGAATTCCTCGAAAGGACCATCCTGAGCGTGCTTAACCAGGGATACCCGAACCTGGAATACCTCATCATAGACGGCGGTTCCACCGATCGCAGCGTCGAAGTGATCCGGAAATATGAAAAATACATCACGTATTGGGTCAGCGAGAAGGACAAAGGACAGGTAGACGCTCTCAACAAAGGACTGAGAAGGGCAACGGGTGAATGGGTCGCTTTCCAGAATTCTGACGATGTTTACTTCCCGGGCACATTCCTGCATTTTGCGAAGGCGGCAGGCGGCGCTGAAAAGCCGGCGGATATTGTATACGGGGACCTGTATCTCATCGACCAGCACGACCGGGCTACGGAGCTGCTGAAGACAATTCCCTTCAGCCTGACAAGCCAGGTATGGGAGGGCATGCAAATGCATAATCAGTCGCTTTTCTTCAGGCTGGACCTCGTAAAGCGGTATGGCCTGTTTGATGAAAGCTACCGGTTTGCGTTCGACTATGAATTTATAACCCGGTATACTTCTGCTCCCGGGGTAAAGGCCAGACGCGCGGAAGGGCTGCTGGGCGCCCTCAGGGTCCATGAGAGCGCTAAGTCTTCTACGATCGCCGATATAGGCAGGCGGGAGCATGAGAAGATCCGGCAGGAATACGCCGGAAAACTAAAGCAGCGAGTTCCGGCAAAAATCAGGTATCTTTGCATCCGGTTTAGAAAAGCCGTATATCTGTTGACAGACTTTGCATACCTGGGACACAGGCTCAGGATTTCCAGGAAAGGATGAACTTAGGCAGTTTAATAGGCAACATTAATTATTTGAGGTATTCCGTAGGGATTTCCATGATGATCAATGGCTTCCCTATTATCTTCTTTGTCCGCGATACGCTGGGAATAGGACCGTCCAGCAGTGTCTTTACGGGTATTTTCTTTGCTTTGGCCCTTCTGCTGATGGTCCCTGCCAGGCTTACAACGGTTGCCTATAAGCCCAACATCCTGCTTTTCCAGTTTGCCGCGCTTTTTTTCGGGCTGCTGATCTACTATTTCTTCTTCATCAACAACATGGGGAAATCAGCCACCGATATAGTCAACTTCGCCTATACTTTCGGCTTCTTCTTCCTGCTGCTTTACGTCCCGAACGACATCCAGAAAACACTGCTGGTCGTGCTGTTCCTGATGTCCCTGGTGAATAACCTCACGCTGATATATTCGCTGATCACCAATCCCAACTGGACACTCGGGATGCGGGCTGCGGTAACATTCGCCAACGAAGACGCCCAGCAGGGCGGTAATCCGCACCTTGCCGCCCGGAACGCGCTGGTCTGCCTGCTTTCCGGGTATGTGCTTATCAGCGAGTTCAAAAATACCTGGATCAAAATATTGCTCATCGTCTCACTGGTGTTCAGCTTCTGCGTGATCATCCTTACACAGTCGAAATCCTGCCTGCTGGGGACCGGTATTATCATTGCGACGCACCTGCTCTTCCGGTTCAGCTTCTCGCGCATGGCGGGGGGCATCAAGCAGCTTTTTACGCTTCGCGCCCTGGTCGTCCTGATCGTCATGCTGGGCATAGTCAGGTATCTCATCCATCGTTTTTACGGTATTTACAGCATCATCATCAACTACTGGGACGTGCTGGCCGGCCGTTTCGAGGATGTATTGTTTACTGCTTTCCAGCTCGAAACCAGCGAGGAGGTAGTGGAAGACGCTTCGGCTATGGGAAGGGTAGCCAGCTTCGACTTCCTGAAGAAAGCCATCTATGACCCCAAGGTGCTGGCGATAGGCAACGGCTATAAATTTGAATTTATGGACGTCCCCCCGATTGAAATGCTGGCCAACCACGGGATCCTCGGGTGTTTCATTTTCTGCGCCCTCAATTTCTTTTTCCTGATGTTCTCCGTCAGGGAGATCCGGCTTGGCAGGAGTCCCCTGGGGGTCTTCGCCGCTTCTTTTTTCATGTATTTCCCGGCGCTCCTGATCAGCTCCGGAAGGCCCTATGATATTGCCTACTGGTTTCCCTACATGTTTTTCGTACGTTTTCTGGGAATCCCCTACCTGAACAAAAAGCATGCTGCCCCGGATACGCTTCGGGGACAATTACCCTCTGTCGCCCGATAAATCTCCGAGCCGCCCCAGATACGAATCATCATTTGCATGTCAATCCGTCAACGAATTACCAGTCTGTTTTCCAGGAATATCCAGAACGGTAAGCTGATCCCGGAAATAGACGGCCTTCGTTTTCTTGCCATACTGCTCGTCTTCCTGCACCACGTGCATTCGTTCTTCGAGTTCAGCTCCCCGGTAGAGTTCAAAGACATCGACCAGTTCCAGGGATTGAGGCAATGGCTGATAGACGGGAGAAAAGGCGTGGACCTGTTTTTTGTGATCAGCGGCTTTATCCTGGCGCTGCCTTTTGCCAGGTCTTACCTCCGGGGAGCTCCGCAGCCTTCCCTGAAGAAGTATTTCAAGCGCCGTCTCACGCGCCTCGAACCTCCCTATATCGCGGCAATGGTCGTGATGTTCCTGGTTTTTCCCCTGGTGACCGACATGGATTACCCGTTTGCGTTCCGTAGTCTGATGGCTTCGCTGGTCTATTGCCATGTCTTTATTTACGGGGTTACTTCTTTTTTGCTTTCGGTAGCCTGGTCGCTGGAGCTGGAAGTACATTTCTATATTCTCGCCCCCCTGCTCTTCCTGGTTCTGAAGCTGCCGGCCCTGTTCCGCCGGCCGGGGATCGTCCTCATCATTCTCGGGCTTCCCTGGATACAATCCGCCTACCAGACACCCGGCTTCTACCTGCTGCACTACATCCAGTTTTTCATCAGCGGCATCCTCCTTGCCGACCTGTACATCGATCGTCCGAAGATCAACACGGGCAACGTGCTTTTTTCTTTTATCGGGCTCCTCCTTTTTGCTGCGGTGCTTTTCCTGCCGCATGTCCGCACACACCTGATGTCGTCTGAGCATGACAGGTATTACGCTATGGCCTTTCCTCTAGCCATAGCCGCCTTTTACTACGTCGTGCTTACAAACCCGTTCTGGGGGAAGCTGTTCGCTTACCGCTGGATCTCGCTCATCGGCGGGATGTGCTATTCCATATACCTGGTACACCAGCCGATCTTATCGGCAATAATGAAGGTCATCTTCCGGTACCAGTTCTTTGAATCTTACGGCTGGGAGTTCTTTTTCGTAACGCTTCTCTGCATACCGCCCGTCATGGCCGGGAGCGTTATTTTCTTCCTGCTGATCGAAAAACCCTGCATGGACCCGGAATGGCCGGAAAAGCTGGCAGCAAAAGTTAAAACCCTTTTTAGCAGGTAGTCCCGTTTTTACCCGGAACTGAAAAATCTTACCTTTGCCTTTTGACTACTGAAGTTCGGAATGCTGTCACTTTCTAGGAAAATTTTATTTTCCGTCTTTTTCCTGCTGATCTGCATAGAGTTGATTCTCCGTTTTGGATATGGCTTTTGCAGCGCACCTTTGTACATAGAAGATCCTGACTATGAATACATTTATGCTCCCAACCAGACCGTGAGGCGGTTCGGCAATACCATCCGGACGAACTCTCTTTCCATGCGGAACGACGAGCTCTCGCCTTCCGACTCGGTTACCGTACTGCTGATCGGCGATTCGGTCGTAAACGGCGGGAGCCTTACCGACAACGCCGAGCTTGCTTCCACATTGCTGGAAAAGAGATTGTCGGCTGAGCTGGGGAAACGCGTACGCGTGCTCAATATATCGGCCGGGTCCTGGGGACCGGATAACAGCGCCGCCTACCTGAGGAAGCACGGAGTTTTCAACGCAAAGGCCATAGGCCTGGTAGCGAGCAGCCACGACGCATACGATATCATGACGCACGCCCCCCAGGTCGGGATAGACCCCAATCTTCCTGACAAGCAGTTCAGGATCGCGATCGTCGAGTTGTGGAGCCGGTATATTTATCCCATTTATTTCAAAAATATCAGGTTCAATCACGTGTATTATGCCCCCGGCGAAGAAGCTGCCGCTCCGGCACCGGAAGCCGAAACGTACGTCATCCGGAAAGACGGAGACCACTTCAATCCCGGGTTCGGCGAGCTGAAGAATATCGCCGAAGAGCACCATATCCCGTTTTTTATCTACCTCCACCCGGAAATTTCAGAAGTTGAGGACGGCTTTTATAACGACCAGGGCCAGGCCATAGTCGATTATGCCCGCCAGGACAGCATACGGCTCATCAGGGAGCTGGATATACCGCCGCTACCGGAGTGTTACAGGAAAAGAGATGTTGTGCACTACAATGCAGAAGGCCAGAAATTCCTGGCCAGCCACCTTTTCCCGCTTTTCTACGGCTACCTGAAAGAACAGCACTGATGCGCGTCCTGATCGTCCATAACCAGCTTTGGGCTCACTACAAGTCGAAACTCTTTGAAGAGATTCACCGCAACCTTTCTGAAAGGTATCCCCGGGCAGTTTTCCGGGTCGTCCAGATCGGACTGTACGAATCCTCAAGACGCAGCATGCAGTCTGAAGATGCCGGGGGCTACGATTACCCTTACCAGCTGCTCTTCCGGGAAAGCCTCGACCGGATCAGCTTCCCGACCCGCCTGAAAGCGCTGCTTGCCGCCTACCGCGAATTCAGGCCCGACGTGCTCAATATTACCGGGTATTACGACTGGGCGCAGATATTGCTGATGTGCCTCGCAAAGGCGGGCGGTGTGAAAGTAGTCTTATCTTCGGAGTCTTCGGCAGCCGATCACAACCGGAGTCCGCTCCGGGAAACGGTCAAGCGCTGGATCGTGAACCGCGCCGATGCGTTCTTCTGCTTCGGCACGACATCGGTGGAATACCTGAAGCGCCTGGGCGTCCCGGAAAAAAAAATAACAGTCAGGAATGCCGCAGTCATCGACGACCGGCGCATCAGGGAGGAATTCCTGCATGCCCGTTTGACGGCCCGCAAGCATTCCCCCGCCTTTATATTTGTCGGACGCCTGGCTGAAGAGAAGAACCTGAAGCTACTTTTAGAAGCCTACAGGAGGGCGAAAAGTCAGTCGCCTGTACCCTGGGGACTTATGCTTGTCGGGGACGGTCCGATGAAAAACGAGATAACGGACTATGTCGAAAAAGAAAGGCTGGAAGGCGTGACCATTACAGGCGGCGTATCATGGCTCGAAGTGCCGCGATGGCTTTCCCTTGCCGATGTCCTGATCCTGCCCAGCTATTCCGAACCCTGGGGCCTGGTTGTGAACGAGGCGCTGGTCTGCGGCCTGCCCGTTATAGTTTCGGAAAAATGCGGCTGTGCCGGCGACCTGGTGGAAGCAGGAAAAAACGGCTATCTCTTCGACCCTTACAATGCAGATGAGCTGGCTGCACATATGGTACGCTTTATGGAAATGCCCCCGGAGCAGCTGCAGTCGTACGGCGCCCGCGGACAGGCTATCGTCAGTAAATTCGCAGCCGGTAAGGTCGCTGCCGAAATGGTTAATACGTATGTTTCCCTGAGCAGGACCGCGGAAAGAAAATGAAGATACTCAATATATGCGCTTACACCTGGGAAATCGGCGGACCGGCCCGGATCATCTATGACCACACGGTAGAGGCCGTAGCCTGCGGACATGAGGTCGATATTTTAAGCCCTATGTCGCCCGGCGACAAGCTGTACCCTGCGCCGGCGGGAGCCCGCGTGATCCCGTGCCTCAGGACCCGGCCCATCGCCCGGTTCTACAGGGAATTTTCCCTCGGTCTGTACCGCTTTCTCAAAAAACACCTGGACGATTACGACGTTGTCCACATACATGGCATCTGGCATTTCGGGAGCCTGGCGCCATTCATGGTGGGAAGTAAGATACCGAAAATCATCACCATTCACGGCCTGCTGGACAGGTGGGCGGTCAACCACCACGCCTGGAAAAAGAACCTGGTAACGCTGCTCTACCAAAAGCGGCTGCTGGGTAAGACGGACGTCATCCACATCAATAACACCGACGAGGAGGAAGATGTGATCCAATACCTGGGTTACCGCCCCGACAATCTGGTCATCATCCCGAACGGGATGCGCATGAGCGATTATGATCCCCTGCCTCCGAAAGGTATGTTCAGGCAGTATTTTAATATCCCCGGCGACAGGAAGATCCTGCTTTTCATGGGTCGCCTCAATATCAAGAAGGGGCTCGATATCCTGCTGCCTGCATTCAGAAGCTGTCATCGCGATAACCCGGGTACCCTGCTTGTCCTGGCCGGGCCCGACGACGGGTATAAGGCAGAAGCATCCGCGTTTATCGAAGAAAACCGGTTGTCCGACGCTGTAAAGTTTACGGGCATGCTTACCGGTGAGCTCAAGAAAGCTGCGCTTTCGGATGCCTCCGTTTTTGTGCTGCCTACCTATTCCGAAGGTTTTTCCATTGCGGTGCTCGAAGCCATGGCCAGCCGGCTGCCGGCGGTAGTTTCCGACCGTACCGGGTTTGGCGATTTTACGAGGCAGTATGAGGCGGCGGCCATTACCGCGCTTGACCCTGACGACCTGGCCGGCAAGCTTCAGAAAATTCTGGGCGACGATGCCTACAGGATCTCGAGAGCTGAAAATGCCTACCGTATGGTCTCCGAGCTTTTCGACATCAGGGTGGTAGCCCGGCAAATGCTCGACACCTACAAAAGCGCAGTCCTGGCATCGCAATTGCAATGACATCTATCGGAAATTAAAATAATTATGGCCAACCTGTCGGTTCTCATCCTCACTTACAATGAATCTTTACACATAGGCAGGTGTATAGACAGCTTTGCCGGCCTTACCGACAAGATCTTTATCGTCGATTCCTTCTCTTCCGACAACACTGTGGCAATAGCCCGGTCGAAGGGGGCGCAGGTCATCCAGAACCCCTGGATCTCGTATGCGTTCCAGTTTAACCATGCCATCGGTCATAATCCTTTCCAGACCGATTGGGTCATGCGGATGGACGCCGATGAGTATATCACGCCCGGGCTGAGAGAGGAACTCGCAGCGGTGCTCGCGCAGGATGTACCGCCGGATGTCACCGGGTTTTATGTAAAACGGAGGGTATTCTTTATGGATCAGTGGATCAGGCACGGAGGGTACTACCCGATCTGGCTGCTCCGCATCTGGCGGAACGGGAAGGGGCATTGCGAGGAATTGTGGATGGACGAGCACATCAAGCTCGATGAAGGCACCACGCGGCAGCTGAAAAACGACATCGTAGACCATAACCTGAATAACCTCACCTGGTGGACGCAGAAGCATAACAATTATGCGACGCGGGAAATCATAGACCTGCTGAACATCAGGTATAATTTTGAAGAAAAACCGACGGTAACGCCTGCTTTTTTCGGATCACAGGAACAGCGTACGCGGTACCTGAAGATTAAATATGCGTCGCTGCCGCTTTTTACCCGGCCGTTTCTTTACTTTGTTTACCGGTATTTCTGGAAGCTTGGCTTCCTGGACGGCACCCGGGGATTGATCTGGCATTCCCTCCAGGGGCTATGGTACCGTTTCCTGGTAGACGCCAAAATTTACGAGGTATACCAGCGGGCCGGGAAGGAAAAGTCCGCCATTATACGACACTTTAAAGAGGAATATGGAAAAGACCTCAGGAACCCGAACCGATCTGGCGCGGTACGATAACAGCTGGTACGACCCCGGTCCGTTCTGGAAGCGGACCCTGTGGTACCTGGCCGGACGCCTGCTTGTCAATACCTACCTGCCTGTCCCCAACGGCCTGAAGATAGGGGTCCTCCGTATATTCGGCGCCAGGATCGGCGCCGGGGTCACGCTGAAACCGAAAGTCAATATCAAGTATCCCTGGTTTCTCAGTGTGGAAAACAATACATGGATTGGCGAAAATGTGTGGATCGACAACCTCATTCAGGTTTCCATCGGTCGCAATGTATGCCTGTCGCAGGGAGCCATGCTGCTGACGGGAAACCACGACTACACCCGGCCCGGCTTCGACCTGATGCTTGGAAAAATACAACTTCACGACGGCGTGTGGATCGGTGCGCAGGCCGTGGTATGCCCCGGCGTAACCTGCCATAATCATGCTGTGCTTACCGTAAAATCGGTAGCGACCAGGAGCCTGGAGGCTTACGGGATATACCAGGGGAACCCCGCCGTACTTATAAAAACCAGGAATATCAAAGAATTACCTTGAAAATTTCGATCATCACCGTAGTATATAACGGAGAAGCCACCATCAGGGATTGCATCCGTTCGGTGCTCGGGCAAGACTTTTGCAACAAGGAGTATATCATTATCGACGGGGCCTCGAAAGACGGTACCATGCGGGTTGTTTCCGAATTTTCGGGCCAGGTCCAGGTTATCAGGTCGGAGCCCGACGCAGGCATTTACGACGCCATGAACAAGGGAATAGCGCTGGCGACCGGAGAAGTGATCGGGATCCTGAATGCCGACGATATGTATGCCGGCGACCAGGTCTTGTCGAAGGTGGCAGCAAGCCTGGACGGGCCTGGTTATGAAGGGTGCTATAGTGACCTGGTGTATGTCGACGCCGCAACCGGACAGAAAGTTACCCGGAAATGGATCGCCGGCAGCTATCGGCCCGAATCATTTTTATGGGGCTGGATGCCGCCGCACCCAACCTTGTTCTTAAGAAAGGAAGTATATGAGCAATACGGAAGTTTCAGGCTCGACATGGGTAGTGCAGCCGACTATGAACTGATGCTCCGCATGTTGTATAAACACACAGTCAAAACAAAATATATCCCCGAAACCCTGGTAAAAATGAGAGCAGGAGGAGTCAGCAACCTGAGCCTGGCAAACAGGCTGAAAGCCAATCAGAACGACAGGCGCGCCTGGGAGGTAAACGGTTTGAAGCCGCTTCCCTTTACACTGCTTCTAAAACCTCTCCGGAAAATTCATCAATTTTTCTAACTCCTTACCGGTATTATTCAACCCGCCTGTTTTCACATCCGGAGCTTCACGCCATTTAATCAGTTTTTGCCCGGATAGTTGAAAATGGTCTATTAAATTTAGATATTTGAGGGCTGAAAAAGCCTATATCCACATAACATTTACTGACCAGAAAGATCATATGGAATTGCAGATACTCTCCGAATCGTTTTCCGGTGGAGCAGTGGATATCTTACTGAAGCACAAGATCAACCAATGCATCTTGTCTTTCTTTATCGCTTGTTTCCTTTCAATTGTTTCCATACCTGTCATTATCAACCTTTCGAACCTGCTGAATCTGAATGCCAAGCCGGGTTTCAGAAGCTCGCATGCCAATGCGACCCCTACCCTCGGAGGTATCGCCATATTTGCCTCGACCATCATCGCTTTCTTTCTCTGGCCGCACGCCGAGGAGGTCCAGGCGGCCAATATCGTCGGGCTTTCTATCGTAGGACTGACCATTCTCTTTTTCCTGGGACTGAAAGATGACATCCTGGCGCTCGACCCCACCAAAAAGCTGGTGATCCAGATCTGCGCCTCTCTTACGCTCGTGGTGCTCGGAAACTTCAAAATTGAATATCTCTACGGGATTTTCGGCTGGTATTTCATCCCCGACATTGTGAGCATACCCCTTACGATCTTCGTTTTCATAGCCCTGATCAACGCCATCAATCTTATAGACGGCATAGACGGGCTCGCCGGCGGGATCAGCCTGATTGCCGGCGTCATACTCGGCACCTGGTTTATGCTTGGCGGCCATTATGTGTTCGCATGCCTTGCCTTTTCCATGTCGGGCGCCCTGCTGGGTTTCCTGAGGTTCAACTTCTCCAAAACCAGCAAAATATTTATGGGCGACACGGGGTCGCTAGTCGTCGGCTTTCTGTTATCGGTGTTCTGCGTCGAATTCCTGCGGATCAATGTGGCCAACCGGCACCAGCCCGACGCCTTTTCCAATGCACCTATCATCCTGCTCCTGATCCTGATCGTACCTATCTTTGATACCCTGCGCGTCTTTATCGTCAGGCTGGTCAAAGGGAAATCACCGTTCCTGGCCGACCGGAACCACATGCACCACATTTTGCTGGATAACGGCCTTACCCATTTCCAGGCATCATTCCTGATGTGGATGGGCACGATCGTAAATGTGATCCTGTTTTTTATCTATCACGGCGATATTTCCAACACGGTCTCAATCCTGATCTATACGGGCCTGTTCGGGTTTTATATGATCGCCGCTTACGTCCTCAAGCGCCGGGGCCTGATCGTACTGAGGAAAAAGGTGCCCAACCCGGTCCAATCATCACGGTGATGCGATAGCTATCAGCATGCAGACCGCAGTAGCGCCGGGATTTTATACTTCCCGGTTTTGGTTGCTTACATCCAGTTCCTTTTTGTTTTTCGCCAGCTTCAACATGCTCGTCCCCGAGCTGCCCGGCTACCTGAGCAGGATGGGCGGCGCGGAATACAAAGGACACATCATTGCGCTTTTCACGATTACCGCAGGTATTTCGAGGCCGTTCAGCGGCATACTGACCGATAAGATCGGGCGGGTGCCCGTCATGGCGATCGGCTCCCTGGTCTGTGTGGTATGCGGCCTGCTGTACCCGCTGCTGACGACAGTACTGCCTTTCCTGCTGCTCCGGCTGGCGCACGGATTTTCGACAGGCTTCAAACCGACCGGTACCGCAGCCTATATTGCCGATATCGTACCGCCTCAGCGGAGAGGAGAGGCGCTGGGCATACACGGGCTCTGCTCCTCTCTGGGGGCTGCCATATCGCCGGCCTGCGGCAGCTGGCTGGCGCAGGCCTACTCTATCAACACGATGTTCCTTGCTTCGGCGCTTCTTGCCCTCCTTTCGGTCGTTATCCTCCTCAACCTCAGGGAAACGCTGCCTTCGCCGCGGAAATTCTCGCCCGGGATGCTTCGCCTGAGCCGCAGGGACCTGTTTGAGCCGGCAGTCCTGGCGCCGTCTGTCGTCATCTTTCTCAACTACTTCAGCTTCGGAGCCGTCGCCACGCTGACGCCCGATTTCAGCGCCTACCTCGGTTTTTCTAACCTGGGGCTGTTTTTCCTGGTCAGCACGCTGGCCTCGCTCATAAGCCGGTTCGTCGCCGGAAGAGCCTCCGACCGGTACGGACGCCTCCCGGCTGCCACCGCGGGGAGCTTTCTGATGGTAGCGGCCATGATCGTGACAGCGCATGCGGGCACCGGGGCGGTTTTTCTTGGCGGGGGATTTCTCTACGGGATCTCGATGGGGATCCTTTCGCCGGTCCTTTCAGCCTGGACTGTCGACCTCAGCAACGACCAGAACCGGGGCAGGGCGCTCTCCACCATGTACCTGGCGCTCGAAGCCGGTATAGGAACAGGCGCATGGCTTTCGGCATTTCTTTTTGCCAACCAGTTTCAAAACCTTAAATTAGCCTTTTTGGTAAACGCTTTCCTGGCTGCCGCCGCAGCTGTTTACTGTGTCGTCCTGCGATACAAAAAGGAACTTTCCTGATGGCCGTTGAAGATTCTTTTTCTACTATTTCTGCACCTGCGGAGGCGCTGTTCAAAGACCGCGGAAGCAGGTTCCTCGGGTATGCTTATCCTGTTAAATCAGACACCGAAGCCCGTAGCCTGTGGCTTCAGCTGAAAGAGCTGCACCCCAAAGCCGTCCACTGGTGCTATGCCTACCGGCTGGGCACCGATCGCAACCGGTACCGCGCCAGCGACGACGGCGAACCGTCGGGATCGGCGGGGAAGCCTATCCTGAACGTACTGTATTCCCGCGGGCTGACCAACGTGCTGGTCGTGGTAGTGCGCTATTTCGGCGGTACCCTGCTGGGCGTGCCCGGCCTGATCAATGCCTACAAAACAGCAACCGAGCTTGCACTGGATGAAACGACAGTAATACAGGGCTATGTCACTGTCAGCTACCGGGTCTCCTTTCCCTACGAAGCGATGAATTCGGTCATGAAGGTCGTTAAAGAAATGAATCTGGAGATTCAGAACCCTGTTTATGAAATGGAATGCCGGCTGGAAGTAGAAGTAAGGAAAGCGCAGGCAAAAGAGTTCGTGGAAAAATGCAGCAGGACGGAGAATGCGGCGGTTGCAGAGATAAGCTAACCGGGTGAGACAGGCCTGCTCGTCACATTTTTCCCCGAAAGAAGCAAAGGAGAAAGACAGCAGATAAACATGTATTTTATACAGCTTACTATTTTTAATTTATAACCTTTAATTTTCATGTTATACCTATGAGAGTATTTACTTCGTCTACAGCGCTATTTATGGCAACTACGATAGCATCTGCCCGGATTTGGTACCTATATTAATCCAAATAGCTCACCTTCGAATAAGCATTTTTTAGGATTGAAGATTATCTATCGCCTGATTGGAGGCGACTTATCTATCAATTCTAGTACGTAACAGATTTTTATTTCACATTAAACTTATTTTTATGGTAAATCGAATTTCCACCATAGTCTTTTTTTTTCTAAGCAGTTTTCAGGGCTTCAGTCAGGAGACTTCTGAAACTCCCTTGAAATGGGAGTTGGGTGTAGATCTGAAATCTCTGTTTACAAAAACTACCGAATTGTCAAGCAGGACCTACGGTCTTATTTTGCGGCGTAAAGTATCTGAAGAGGGCGCGTTGCGGTTTCGCCCGAGTGTTCTTTATAGCCTTAATTTCAAGCCTGTTGTCAAACGTGCAACCGCACCTTTTATTCTTCAAACAAACCTTGACTTTGGCTATGAAAAGCAAAAAAAACATAAAAAATTTATTCATAACTATGGAATGGATTTAGTTATGCGCTATGAAAGCAATGACTATACCATTGGAATGGGGATAAATGGCACTGACTATACGTTTACAAAAATGAAAGGAAAATCCCAAATGATTGGTATTTCCTTTTTTACCGGAGGGAAATATTTAATAACTGAAAGAATTTCTCTTTCACTTGAAACAAGCCTTGGTATTTTGGCACAAAAATTATGGAGTCAAGAAGGAGAGGTGAACTTAGATAATGAATATATCAGAACGTCTTCTATTTCAAAATCCAGCGGTTTATTCACGCGATTTGACCCTTTATCAGTTATCTATTTAAGCTATTATTTCTAATATTATGTCAACTAAACTTTTACAATTATGAAAATCGTACGCTACCTTTCCGTTCTTTTACTTTGTTTTATTCAGCTTAATTCTTTTGCACAGAATTACGGAGTTAATACGACAACGACTACTTCCAGTCCTGTTTCGATAAGTACATCCGGGGAGGGATATGTAGACGTTCATGCATACAATGCCGCCTGCGGGCTAAGTGCAAACTCTAAGAGGTTCCATACACGATATGGCGTGCCGGTGATACAAAGTACGCTGATCAATGGAATTGCAGACTATTTATATGGATATCCGGCAGAGGTGCCGAATGGTTCCAGGCTGGCGATCCCCTCTTACAATGCGGCCAGTTATTCCTGGTCGGTACTTTACGGAACAGCCGCTATAGTGCCGGTGATGGATAAAGAGCATATGTGGGGGATCGATGCTTGTTGCCTATCCCAACCCGGCTACTGAAACATTAACGCTCCAGCTTTCAAGCCTTCCCCAGCAGATCAATCTCTATACTGAAGCTTCGACTATCGCGGTAAAATCATTTAATTCTAAAGCGATAAATGATCTGAAGTCCTCGAAAGACGGTAAGCAACAGGTTACTCTTAATGTGAAGGATTTACCCAGGGGTATATACTATTTGCATATTGAACAAAAAGATAAAAAGACCGGGAAAATACGAGTGCAGCTGATATAAGCAGACATACTTTTTGAGAAGATCCGGGGATGTTACACTAAAGAATGTTCCCGGATCTTTTTTACTTCAGCGATCTTCTGTCGTCTCAATGTATTTGTACCGTTGTCCCGCAATGTTGTCTATCTCACCGAACAAAAACCTCTCCCATTGCGTTATCACTGCATCCTGGATAAAAGGAAAAAAACATGGAAACCGAAGAAATCATTAACAAAGTGGCTGCCAGCGGCCTCGTATCTCTTGACCTTGAAGAGTTTTATCATCACGGCGAGCGTGTCGTCTATGACCTGAAAGACAATCTCTTCCAGGGACTTATCCTTCGGGAAAAGGATTTCAGGGCTTTTCTGAAAGAGCACGACTGGAGCGCATACGAGGGCAAAAACGTAGCCGTCACCTGTTCGGAAGACGCCATCGTGCCGACATGGGCCTACATGCTGCTGACGCTGCAGCTGGCGCCATACGCCCATATGGTTGTATTCGGCAGCCGGGAAGAGCTCGACAGCAAATTGTTTTTTGACGCGCTTTCACGTATCGACGTCGAAAGCTTCCGTGATAAAAAGGTCGTCGTAAAAGGATGCAGCAAATATCCCGTACCGGTATCGGCCTACGTCGAGATCACGCGCCTGCTGAAGCCTGTGGTCCAAAGCCTCATGTTCGGCGAGCCGTGCAGTACGGTGCCGCTGTATAAACGGCCGAAAGGAGGATTATGAATTATGAATTATGAGTTATGAATTATGAGACGAGGGAGAGCAGTGAGCATAAAGCTATCGACCCTGTGCGTTCTCTGTGCTCTTCGTGGCTCTGTGGTTAAAACACTCCGGACAGGTCCGTAGCCAATATAGGTGGTACCTCAGGCTTTAAACAACCGGAAGCTTTTCCGGTGGTACGGCGTAATGCCGAATTCAAGCAGCGCTCTTCTATGGGCAATTGTCGGATATCCGACATTGTGTTCCCAGCCGTACTGCGGGTATTCTCTCGCAAGGTCGCCCATTAGCCGGTCCCGGTAGTTCTTGGCCAGGACAGAAGCCGCCGCTATAGAGCAATACTGCGAATCGCCCTTGACGATGCAGGTATGAGGCAGCATCGGGTAAGGCGTAAACCGGTTGCCGTCGACAAGTAGGTGCTCCGGCGCCGTCTTCAAACGGTCGACAGCCCTGTGCATAGCCAGGAAACTGGCTTTCAGGATGTTGATCCTGTCGATCTCCTCGTGCGAGACCTCTGCGATCGCCCAGTCGACCGCCTCCCTGATGATATCCTCCCCTATCAGCATCCGCTGCTGCGCGGTAAGCTGCTTGGAATCATTCAGGAGTCCGTGCGAGTAGTCGGCCGGGAGGATCACCGCCGCAGCCACCACCGGTCCTGCCAGGCAGCCGCGCCCGACCTCGTCGAGCCCTGCTTCTACATACCTGCTGTTATAACACGATTTAAGCATCAGTCTTCCAATACATTAGACATAAAAGTACTTTTCAGGCCCAGCGAAATAATGACGAGCACGATCGCCCACATCAGGTAAACCCTGTAAAAGTCCTTTACCTCGCTGTAAACAGAGTCCCTGTATTTGACTTTTTCCAACTGGTTGATTTGTGAAAAAACCTTCTCAAGAGCAGAGTTGTCCGTCGCCCGGTAATACTGGTTTTCGGAGGCGATGCGCTGCAGCCCGTCGCCCGGCGCCTCTGCCGATCGCCCCACAGCGATGCTGTATATCCTTATGCCATAGGCTTCCGCAAGCCGCGACATGGTGTAGGGATCGAGATTCCCCGAGGTATTATCGCCGTCGCTCAGCAGGATGATCACCTTACTGTTGCTTTTTGAATCCCGCATCCTGTTGGTCGCTACCGCGATCGCGCTCCCTATCGCAGTGCCTGCTTCCTGTATCATACCGGTCCGGAGATCTTCTATGTACTGGTTTAAGAGCTCGTAATCGGTAGTCAGCGGGCATAGCGAAAAAGCTTCGCCCGCAAAAATAACCAGGCCGATCCGGTCCTGGACCCTGTTTTCGATGAATCTCCTGGCAACGCCTTTGGCTGCCGTCAGCCTGTCGGGCAGCAGATCCCGCTCCAGCATGGACTCGGAAATGTCTATGGCCAGGACAATGTCGATCCCTTCCGAAAACCGGTCTACCTGGCTGGTCACCGTCTGGGGTCTTGCCACCGCCACGATACCCAGCGCAAGCGCTGCAGCGTACAGTACGGGAGGAACGAGGCGGAGAAGCGTGACCCAGTTCATGAAATGACTTCCGGGCAGACTGGAGATCTTTATATACTGCTTGTCTCTCTGGTGGAGCGCGCTGCGTAACAAAAATAACACGGGAACCGCCGGCAGCAGGTACAGAAGCTGCGGATATTCCCACCGCAGATTCCGGATCCAGTTCCAGTCAAACCATTGTAAAGAAAGCCACTCCATTCTAAACTCTTTCTTTAAACAGGCGTGTTTACCCCTATTATACTTCTCCTTTTATTGATATACAGCGTCTGAGCCACATTATTGAGCGTCAGCAATGAATTTCCCATATCTTCCGATTGCGCAGAAAAGCCATATATCACCTTATCGGTTTCTTTCAGCGCTTCGCTCAGGGAAGTATCCGAAATATTGTCCGAGATCTCGCGGGTCGTAAATGTCGTAAAAGGTTTGTTTTCCAGGCGCTCCAGGTAATTTTTCCACAAGATCAAAGCTTTCTCGACATCCTGTATGCTTCCCCTGTTCTTTGCATTGAGGAAGTGCCGGTTAAACCCGCGGGTAAATTCCCTGTGCCTCCTTTGCAGGCGGAATACTTTCCATTGCCGGCTGATTCTTTCCCCGAACAGCCAGTTCACCAGGAAAGCCGTAACGGCAGCGATCAACAGCCCGCCCAGCAAAGCCGGGTAATTCAGCCTTTCCTTTACTGCCACCAGCTCGGGCCTGCTGGTCAGGGCGAGCGTATCCAGCCTGGCTCTGTCGACCGACAAAGCGACAAACCCGGTGTCTTTGGCCGGGTAAACCGCGGTACAATCCTTCCCGTTCCATACAAATACCGGCAGCGCTATTTCTATCACCGGCGTCACCTCGAAAGATACAAGATGGTAAACAGCGCTGTCCAGGCTTCCTCTTTTATCGGTACGGGTGCTGAATACCTCCTGGCTGCGGAACCCGAAAGGCGAAAAATTATAGGTGGAATCGGGGAAAAACACCTCTTCTCCGGAAGGATGGCGATAGCTCAGGCTATAGGAGAATGTCTCGCCGGTACGTACCGTATCCCGGTCGATCCGGCCTGAAGGAGCCGCCTTCTCCTGCCCTCCGGCCGGAACAGCCGGTAGGAGCCACATAAGCAGCGCCGCCAAACATACCGCATTCACCCTGAAAATCAACCTGTATACAGGAAAAGCCTGCTTCATCTGGTAGGTTCTTATTTACTGGCAGATCGTTCTTTCTGATAACGACGGACCCTGAAAAGGCGGATAAGCAACGGCACAAAATCTTCCGAAGACTCCACCGCAAGGTAATCTGCCTTGTTTTGCCGGCATATCCTTTCCAGGCTTTTTTTTCTTTCCTGGAACTGCTCGGCGACCGCACTCCGGAAAAACGGGGACGACGTGTTGACCCAGCTTTTCTCGCCCGTTTCTACATTGAGAACGGGAATAATTCCCATTGCCGGCACCTCCTGCTCGTACTTGTCATAAAGATTAATAACGATCAGGTCGTGCTTCCTTGCCATCGCTTTTAAATGGAGCTCATACCCGCTGTCGACGAAGTCGGATATCAGGAAAATCAACGATCGCCGGTTGAGCATCTCCAGCGCGTGGAGGATAGTCCGGCTCAGGTTGGTCTTTTTAGAAGCCGGCTCCAGATTATAGAGAGAAGAGATGATGCGGTAGGCTTGCTTCATTCCTCCGCCGGGCCTTAAATAGCGCTCGTTCTGGTCAGAAAAGCATTGCAAACCGACCTGGCTGGCTTCTTTCACTGCTGCCAGCGTCAGGACGCCGCATATTTCACGCGCAGTATCTATTTTCTGCCGCTGGGGCGTTCCCACCTGCTGGGATCCGCTCACATCCAAAAGAAAAAACACGGTCTGCTCTTTTTCCTCCCTGAAAAGCTTGATATAGGTACCATGACCTTTGGCGGAAGAATTCCAGTCGATCGCCCGGATATCGTCTCCATACTGGTACTGTCTCAAATCCGAGAAATCAAGGCCTGAACCTTTGAATACCGAGTGAAAGTTTCCCTGCCGCGGATTGTTGACAGCTTTCCTGATACGTATTTCGTATCTATGCAACCTGGAAAGAAACTGCCTGAACATCGGAAACAGATTTTTCTGAAAAATTCACCAATTTTGCGTACTTTGACTGCAAAGATAGCCGATATACCACAGCAATGCGAACAATCAAGTGGGCCGTAATGCTCATCTTTTTATCCTGTAACGAAAATTCCAAACCTCCCAAAGACATCCTGGGCCGGGAAAAAATGGCTGAGATCCTGGCTGACATCCATATGGCCGAATCGCGGGTATCCAAGATGAACCTGCGTTCCATGGATTCGTCGGTAGTCGTTTTCAGCAAGCTGCAGCAGGACATATGGGCTAAATACGAAGTCGATTCATCCCTATACAACAAAAGCTATTCCTATTATGCTTCCAACCCGGAAGCGATGAACAGCCTCTATGAAATAGTAACTCAAAAACTGGAAAAAACCGACACCACCTCCGTAAAACAATAACCAATACCGAAGACATCGTGTTATGAATCGTTCCCTGGTAATTATACCTACTTACAATGAGATTGAAAATATACATGCCATTATAGAAAAGGTATTCAGCCTGGCAATACCATTTGACCTTCTCATTATCGACGACGGCTCGCCTGACGGAACAGCCCGGGCCGTCAGGGAGATGCAGCATACCTACCGGGAGCGGCTCCATTTGCTCGAAAGAGCCGGTAAGCAGGGGCTCGGAACCGCCTATATCCTGGGTTTCAGATGGGCGCTTCAACATGGATACGACTATATATTCGAGATGGACGCCGATTTTTCCCATAACCCGGAAGATCTCGTCAGGCTGCATCACGCCTGCCACGACGAAGGCTATGACCTGGCCATCGGGTCGAGGTATGTTACAGGGGTAAATGTCGTGAACTGGCCTATACAGCGGGTCCTGCTGTCCTATTTTGCAGGCACCTATGTCCGGGCCGTTACCTCGATGCCGGTGATGGATCCCACTGCCGGATTCGTCTGTTACAGGCGGAGCGTCCTCGAGACCATCAACCTGGATAAGATCCGCTTTGTAGGCTACGCTTTCCAGATCGAGATGAAGTTCAATACCTGGAAGCACGGGTTCAAGATCAGGGAAGTGCCCATCATTTTCACAGACCGGACGCAGGGCAACTCCAAGATGTCGAGAGGAATTTTCAAAGAAGCCGTCTTCGGCGTGATCAACCTGAAGATCAAAAGCATGTTTACCAGCTTCAAGCCCGTAAAAGAGCAAATATCCTAAGCTGACCGGAAACCCGCCCCCTACGCAGGATATTCGTGGGGAAGCGGCTCGTCGATGCGCTCATTCCACGGCAGTCCGTGTACATTGAGCTTCTCCATAAACGGATCCGGATTCAGCTCTTCGCAATTCCATACACCCGGCTTCATCCATTCGGGATTGGTCAGCATCAGCATGGCGCCGATCATGGCCGGCACGCCGGTGGTGTAGCTCACCGCCTGGCCCCGAACCTCTTTATAGGTTTCGGCATGGTCGCAATTGTTCCAGACGTAATAAGTCCTGTCTTTCCCGTCTTTAACCCCTTTTATCTGCACGCCGATAGAGGTTTGCCCCTGGTAATTTTCGCCCAGCGTATCGGGAGCCGGCAATACCGCCTTCAGAAATTCCAGCGGCACTATATCAATCCCTTTAAAGCTGACGGGCTCGATGCTGGTCATCCCTACGTTCTGAAGCACGTTGAGGTGCGTAATGTACTGTTGCCCGAAGGTCATCCAGAAACGCGCCCGCTTCAGGGTAGGGAAATTCTTCACCAGCGATTCGAGCTCTTCATGATAAAGCACATAGCTTTCCTTCGGCCCTATACCCGGGTAGTCGATAGGCTTGTGCACAGACATGGCAGGGATTTCCACCCATTCGCCGTTTTCCCAGTACCTTCCCGGCTGCGTAATTTCCCTGATGTTGATCTCCGGGTTAAAATTGGTAGCAAAAGCCTTCCCATGATCTCCCGCGTTGCAGTCGATGATGTCGAGGTAATGCATCTCGTCAAAATAGTGCTTATTGGCATAGGATGTGAACACCTGGGTGACGCCGGGATCGAAGCCGCACCCCAGCAACGCCATCAGCCCGGCTTCTTTAAACCTTTCCTGGTAGGCCCACTGCCAGCTGTATTCGAATTTGGCTACATCTTTCGGCTCATAGTTGGCTGTGTCGAGATAATGAACGCCTGTTTCCAGGCATGCTTCCATCAGGGTAAGGTCCTGGTACGGAAGCGCGACATTGATCAAAAGAGCGGGTTTGAACTTTTTGATCAGCATAACCGTCTCCGCTACGATATCGGCATCTACCTGTGCCGTGCTGATCGTAACGCCATGCATGCTCTTAATTTCCGCCGCGATCTTCTCACACTTCGACAGCGTCCTGCTTGCCAGCATGATTTCCGTAAAAACGTCTGAATTCATAGCGCATTTGTGCGCCGCCACACTGCCAACCCCGCCCGCTCCGATGATAAGTACCTTCGACATGCAATCGCTTTAAGTTTATTATTGCTTAGTTACAAATTCTCTAAAAATACCATTCTTCACAGTAATATTCCCGCTCATCCTGCAAATATAGGATGCACGCCCATAATTTTCGAACTTAGTCCTGTTATCAGGTTATGAATCATCGATGGAAGCACTATTGCTCATTCTTGGCGTTACCGCTTTGCTCGCCGGGCTGGCTGGCGCAGTATTGCCTATTCCCGGACCTCCGCTGAGCTTCCTGGGGTTATTATTGCTGCACTGGAGCGGCTACGCCACTTTCAGCGGCCCGGTATTGTGGTCATTGGGGATAGCTACCGCCATCATCGCCGTGCTGGACTATTATATTCCTGTATATGGAACAAAGAAGTTCGGAGGGAGCCGGTACGGCAGCATCGGTACCGTAGCAGGCATGCTGGCCGGGCTTTTCGTATTTCCCGGCATAGGACTGTTTTTAGGCGCATTCCTCGGCGCTTTTTTCGGGGAGCTGCTGGGTCGCGCCCCGTGGCGCCTGGCTTTGAAAGCGGCAATAGGTTCTTTCCTCGGGTTCGTCACCGGCATCGTCATGAAGGTAGCGCTCTGCCTGGTGATGATCGCTTATGCCATTGCTGCTTTTTTGTAGGATTCAAGCCATTCATAATTCATAATTCATAACTCATCATTCATCTCCGGCTTTCCATAAAGGACTGGAGGATGATCGCAGCGCTGATCTTATCGAGATTGGATTTATCCCGCCGGTCCTTTCTGCTGGCTCCGCCCATTACCATCGACTGCATCGCCATGGTCGAGGTGAAGCGTTCGTCATGCTCATAGACAGGTATATCCGCAAATTCCCTGCGCAGCCTTTTTATAGCTCCCCTTACCGCCGAGGTACTGTTTGTATCCCGGTTGTCCAGGTCTTTCGGCATGCCGACGACGATGGCTTCCACCGGTTCCTTCTGCAGGTAGTTTTTCAGGAAATCAAAAAGCTGATGAGTCGGAACCGTTTCCAGAGCCGTGGCAATAATCTGCTGGGGATCCGTTACGGCGATGCCCGTACGCTTCGTTCCGAAATCAATGGCTAGTAATCTGGGCATGACGAATGGTTTGTCTGCAAAGTTAAAAGATACGCAATAGCCCTTTACCTTACTTTTGAAATTTCTTCCAGCATGATATTGAATGGAAAATTTACTAGCTTTTACCGGTCAATAACAGCTGCTGCAGAAGCAGCTATTCACAGACAGATGCTGGAAGATGAGCGAATGCGTCTTTCATCAATAGAGTTTGCCCTGGCTAAAGGCGAGGCAGATATCCGCGCCGGGCATACGGTTCGCTATACCCCCGGACTTATGAAAGAATCATCAGAAAAAGGCAAAAGAGCTGCCTTAAAAGGAGATCCGGTAAAAGCTGATGTCAGGTAGTAAGTACATATCTCTCTTTTTATTGTAAGTTTAAGGGTTCTATCTTCCCTTAATGCATGGCCCTTAACTACATTTTCGTTGCTTTTTTTGGGATAGCTTTCCTGATTGCCCTTTTTCAATTGCTCCTTACCGGCAATACGCAGGCATTCCAGGCTATTGTCGACGGTATGCTGGCTATGTCGAAAACAGCCGTGATGGACATCGCTTTGCCGCTTACGGGGATTATGACCTTTTTCCTGGGAATTCTCAATGTAGGCGAAAAGGCGGGTATTATAGGAAGCCTCGCCAGGTTAATCGGCCCGTTTTTCAACAAGCTCTTTCCCGAAGTTCCCAGGGATCACCCGGCTAACGGCCAGATGATCATGAATTTCTCGGCCAACATGCTGGGGCTCGACAATGCAGCGACTCCCTTCGGGCTGAAAGCTATGCAGAGCCTCCAGGAGCTCAATCCCTCCAAGGATACCGCCTCCAATGCGCAGATTATGTTTCTGGTGCTGCATACTTCAGGGCTATGCATTATACCGCTTACCATCATTGCCCAAAGGGCGATCCTCGGGGCCACCAACCCCTCGGATATCTTTATCCCCTGCGTGGTCGGCACCTATATCACGACCGTGGTGAGCATGATCCTGACCGCCTTATGGCAGAAGATCAATCTCTGGAACCGCACTTTCCTGACAGGTGTAGGAGGAGCCACCACAGCGATAGCATTGTTCCTATGGTTTCTGGGGGGCCGACCCAAAGAGCAGATAGAGATGATCTCCGTAGTTGCCGGCAATGCCCTGATCCTTTCGATAGTTGCCGGCTTCCTGCTCTGGGGACTTTACAAAAAAATCAATGTTTTCGATGTCTTTATCGAAGGAGCCAAGGGCGGCTTTTCGACTGCGGTCACCATCATCCCCTACCTGGTCGGGCTGCTCGTGGCCATCAGCGCGTTCCGCGCCTGCGGCGCTATGGACTATTTTGTGGATGCGATGCGCTTTATTATTGCCCAGACCGGGCTTAACACGGAATTTACCGATGCCCTGCCGGTAGCCCTGATGCGGCCGCTCAGCGGCAGCGGCTCAAGGGCGCTGATGATCGAAGCCATGACTACTCACGGACCGGATTCTTTTATCGGGCGTCTTGCCTGTATATTCCAGGGCTCCGCCGATACCACCTTCTACATCGTAGCGCTCTACTTCGGGTCGGTCGGCATAAAAAATACGCGCTATGCGATCGTGGCCGGACTGCTGGCCGATTCCATCGGCGTTATTACCGCCATCTTCCTGGCCTATATGTTTTTTCATTGAGCGCTGATGCCGCTTAAGCTTATCCTCACAACGGCCCCGCATGTCTCCCCGTTTTCGATCGAGCAGCCGGCGCCTATGGCGGCAGCCCTGCCCCTGACGTTCAGCAGGCCCATTCCCTTCTGCAGGTCGCGGGCGGGCGTACCATCAAAACCTTTCCCGTTATCGGCCACCGTAAGCTCCAGCACATCGTCTTTTTGCTTGAGAGAGATCAGCGCTTCCGTAGCCCGGGCATGCTTCACGACATTATTGATCAATTCGAGCGCAATATGATACAACTGTTGTTCGGTCTCCAAAGGGAGACGCTGTGCAAGGCGTAAATCCAATGTAAAGTTCAGCCCGTTAACCGATTCAAACCTTCCGACGAGCTTTTGCAGCGCAGCACCGAGCCCTTTTTCTTCCAGGTCAGACGGAACCATATTGTGCGAGATCAGCCTGATGTCGTCATAAGCTTCCCCTGCTGTGTCCATCAGGTGACTGATGATCTTCCGGTTGTAATCATTGAAATCACTTTCGTCCAGGCTCTCGAGCTGCCAGCGTATTCCTGCGATCTTGGTGTTCAGGCTGTCATGCAGCTCCGAAGCGACCCGCTTTCTTTCGATATGCTGCCCCTTGCGAAGCGCCAGCGCTATTTCCTCGTTTTTGCGCTGCAGCTCTTCATTTTTACTTTTCAATCTCCTGTTGCTCCAGAAGACAATGCCCAATGCTGCCAGTCCTGCGATCAGCAGCAATACCGTAATATTGCGCGCTTGCTCGAGATTACGGTTTTCCAGCGCCTGGATACGTATCCGGTCGGCTTGCTGTGTTTTTTCAAAATCATAGCCAAGCGAAGACGCCATCACCCTCTGGATCATTTCTCCGTTGAGCAGGCTGTCGGACAGGATTTTAAACTGCTTCTGATGCGCTATCGCTTTTCCCGGCGATCCCGTTCTTTCATAAGCGAGAGCCAGCTGCCTGTGGTATTCCGAAGCTTCCTTCAGAAGAGGAGGGTTTGCCGATCGGGCCCATTCAAGCCCTTTTAAGGCTCGGTCGATTACCTCTTTGTAGTGTCCTTTATGAAGCAGAATATCGCCTAGCACCATCTGCGCCGAGTGCGAATGCAATTCTTCCCCGTCGGTCAGGGCTTTGAACAGGCTGTCTGCTTTCAGCGCATACCGGAGCGCTTCATCGGTTTGACCCGATTTGAGAAAAGCATCACCCATACGTGCATACGTACCGGTCAGGAACTGCACTCCTCCCAATTTCAGGTACTTTTCTTCCGCTTTCTTCAATTCTTTCAGCGCAGCTCCCGGGTTCCCCTGCTTCAGGTAAACCTCTCCCCTCTGGCCGGATAAAAATGCCAGTACCCGCTCATCTTTCAGGCTTATCGCATTCCTTTCCGCTTCCTCAAAACATGCCAGCGCCTGTTCGAACAGGCCGATGCTCATATACATTACCCCCAGGTTGGGAAGAGTCGCCCGCAGATTTTTTATGTCGCCCGAGCTTTCCTGAAGCCTCCTGGCTTTCAGCAGATAATCTATCGCCGATGCGAAGCGGCCTTCGTCAGACTCCAGACCCGCCAGCTGGGAGTAGACCATTCCTTCCCTGGTGCGGTCACCCAGCTGCCTGAAGATGGTGAGAGCGCTGTCATAAAGGGGCTTTACCTTATCGCTGTGCTCCCATATCCCGAGCGAATACAGTTGGGCCCTTCTGAAATACGTCTGCGCCTGGAGACGGCGGTCCCCGGCCTCCTTTGCCGCCGATAATGCGGAATCCAGCTGGGCGTACGCTTCCTCCAGGTCCGAAAGGTAATCCATTTCCATAAGCACGAGCTGGAGCCTGGCCTCTACCTCTCCCTTTCGGAAAGGAATAAGCCGGGCGATCCGTATGGCGCGCTGATGGCATGCGACTGCCGCCGAGTCAAGCCCGCTCTTCCAGAAACTGATCCCCGCCTGGTTCAGGTAGTTTACCTTTTGGGTATCCTGGTCGGTAAGCGTACGCGCCAATTCCATCAGGGAGTCTGCATCCTGTGCAAAAGAAGCAATCCGCAGCAAAAACAAAGAGGTTATGACAAAGAGGTGTTTCATCCGGATTCACAGAAGCCTGAGGTTTCGGGGGCTTATTAAAGATGTATGATTAAACCTACGCAATTTTTGCCGTACTACCATGGCGCGCCGGCCGGGAATCTCCGGCACATTTTCCAGCTTTCCTATGAGGGAGCGTGGAAAAGCGTTTCCCATGTCGGCTATATCACTTCGAAAACAGAGGTCTCCGTTCCGCGGCCGGATAGCAGGGAACTGTCCATAGTGCTGGTCCCGTCGGTAAACGCGCTCCAGGAAGTGGAAGTGGTAGGCCGGAAGGAGCAGTCTTACAAGAACACTTCATCCTTTGCCGGAACGCAAACCGAAACGCCGATCAAGGAGCTGCCCCAAACCATCAGCTATGTGACCAAGGAGGTCATCGACGACCAGCAGCTGTTTAAATCGAGCGACGTTCTCAGGAACATAAGCGGGGTCAACGGTCTCCAGTCCCCCACCAGCAGCTGGTCGCAGTCGCTGCTGCCGCATGTAGAGCGGGTGGAAGTCGTCAAAAGGCCTGCTTCCATCCTCTACGATAATGCCGATCCCGGAGGAGTAGTCAACACGGTCACCAAGAAGCCGCTGGACGAGCACCGGAAGTCGATTGACTTCGCAATGGGGAGCTTCAACACCTTTCGTGTGAAAAGCGATTTCACAGGCCCTATGAATGAAGAAAAAACGCTTTTGTACAGGCTGAACCTTGCCTACCAGAACGCCCAGTCATTCCGGGTACTGATTACGGAGGTCCGTTCGACCCCCTGACCACAAAATCGTTCGAGGGAGACACCAAGATGGAATTCTTTCGCAAAAGACTGGCTGTCCCTGCGGCACTAAATCCTATTTGTGCTGCTTCTCATAATGAAGCTTAAGGAGATCTTCCCCGAAATCATTATCGAGGTCTCTCACGACCGAATGGATATGATTACCATGGTTCTGGGTGTTATCGAATTCGATCAGGATACCCGGACCATGAATCCTGTAGTAATGCCCCAGCCCGGTTCCGAGCTCCGGCTTGGTATCGCCCATCCATGCAAAGCGGATATTCCCCAATCCTTTTTTTTCCAGCTGGGCCCACTGCTGGTTTTTCAGAGTAATATGATAACGGTCCAGGTAGATCCCGATCAGCTTCTTAAACAGCTCCTGCTGAGGCCCGGACATTTTATCCATTGCAATCCCTTCCCTTTTTTCCAGCATCGCCTTCCGGGCATTGCCCGTAAAGATATCGCGCGGTGCCTTCGTATCCAGCAACACCGTCGTGAGCTGTTCGGGCGAGAAAGATGCCAGCAGCTGAAACGCGGCTTCAAGCTCATCCCTGAGCACCTGTCTCCCTTCCCGGGGTGCATGCGGCGGTACTTTTGCAGGATTGCTTCCCATAAATCCCGGCAAAAAGGCGATCCGGCCATTCACCGATGAAAAGTGGAGGGACAGGTGATGCCCTTCTATCCGCCAGCCCCATACTTCCGAGCCCGGCTGTCCGAACACCAGGAATGCATAGTTGCCGGGATCCCGGTAAGTATCGTCGGGCGGGCGCTTTTCCAATACGCGCAGCACATTTTCAAGGTCTATGATCTGTTCTGCTTTCAGGTAGCCCTGTGCGCCCAGCACTGTCCGGAGCAAGGTCATCGCCTGTTTTTGCTGGCCGGCATCCAGGTCTTTCAGCCGGATTCCCTTACGGCTCCGGGGCGTATAGTTCCAGTCAAACCGCAGCGGGCTTTCGTAAGGTAAAAGGGTTTCGCTCTTTTGCTGTTCGGTGAGCGACGCTATAAATGCCTTTGTAGCGTCGCTCATGCGCTTTTCAAGCAGGCGGGCGGTATCCTCCTGGGCGGCTATCTCCCCGTGAAACAAAAGAAGAGAAAGCAGGAGCCCGGTCAGGAGGCGGTTCCGGTGCGGGAATGCGATGCAATTGTTCATACCGGCGAGGGTGACATTCTTACTTCAGCTTCTCTTTAAAAAATGTCACCGTCCTTTGCCAGGCGAGCCCGGCAGCTTTTTTATCGTAGCGCGGCGTCGTATCGTTATGAAAGCCGTGGTTGGTAGCGGGGTAAAAATAAGCGACGTATTCTTTCCTGTTTTCTTTCAGCGCCTGCTCATAGGCAGGCCATCCTTCGTTTACACGGGTATCGAGGTCTGCATAATGCAGCTGGAGAGGAGCCTTGATCTTCGGGACCTCCTCTGCGGGAGCCTGCCCTCCGTAAAAAGGAACTGCCGCCGCCAGGTCCGGGACACGCACTGCCATCATATTGGAAATCCATCCTCCGAAACAAAAGCCCACCACTCCTGCTTTCCCGTTGCAGAGCTCGTTTTTCTTCAGGTATTCGAACCCCGCTATGAAGTCCTCCAGCATTTCATCCCGGTCGCGCTTGCTTTGCAGCGTACGTCCGTCATCGTCGTTGCCCGGGTAGCCACCGAGAGGAGTCAGCGCATCGGGGGCCAGGCTGATAAAGCCCGCCAGGGCGGCCCTTCTCCCTACGTCTTCTATGTGCGGGTTCAGCCCCCTGTTTTCATGGACGACAACAACACCGCCAAGCCGTTTTTTATTGTCTTTCGGCATGCATAAAAGCGCCCTAATGGTGCCTCCTCCCTTCGGAGAAGGATATTCGACATACCTGGCAGTAATCCGCGGATCATCCGGCTTTACCTGCAAAGCCCCTCTGTAGTCGGGCATCAGGAAGCTCATAAGCGAAGCAACGGTCAATCCTCCCACCGCATAGGCAGAAAGGTTTTGCATAAAGTCGCTGCGTGTCAGGCGATTGTGGGCGTAAGCGTCATAGAGGTCAAAGACCTCCTGCCTGATATCCTCTTTTCTGGGTGCTGGCATAACGGTTGCAGGTTTTAGGTTCTATAAAGTTAAAAATTATTCCTGATTTCCATAAACTGCTGCCGGTCTGCTGCTCCGGCAGCGGACCGGCGCTCCCGTAACGCCGGTAAAGATGCCGCAGAAAAGCTCGCAGCGGGAATTTAAAAATTCCTGTAAATAAAATCGCCGGTAACTACGAGTTTTTAAACATGTAGGGAGTCTTGGTTAAAAGGGGGTATATTTATATGAGTTTACCAAAATAAAATATGAAAAAATCGGCACACTTCAATCATATTACAAAAAAAGAACCGGACGAACATTCACCCGAAGGTCCTGTTTTTGTACGTACCCCACTTACGGCCGGTAAATTAACTGAATACGAATCAGAGCTCATTATCCGGAAAGCATTCGAGGCAGATACGGCCAATGGAATCGAGCTGCTGTTCAGGTGGTACTATGCGGCGCTTTGCAGCCATGCCGTACGGTACGTTTCTTCGAGAGAGATCGCTGAAGATATCGTTTCCGATGTTTTCTACCAGTTTCATTCCGAAGAAATTTTCCGAAAGGTCGAAATCTCCTACAGGGCCTACCTTTTCACTTCAGTACGATACCGGGCATTCGACTATGTCCGCGCCGAAATGAAAAGAAGCACCTCGCTGCAGCAGGCTGAATATATGGCGATCAGGGAGGACCAGCAGCCCGACAGCCTTACGCAGTTCGAAGACCTGTACCACGATGTTTTGCGGGCCATACACGAGCTGCCCGTCAAACGCCGGGAAATCTATATCAAGCACAGATTCGAAGGAAAAAAGTACCAGGAGATAGCCCGGGAAATGAGCCTGTCGCTCAGGACTGTGGAAACGCATATGTACCAGGCCATTCACCAGGTCCGCAAGTTCCTGACCGACAGGTGGCTGGTTGTTTTCCTGGCCTGTCTCCTGATATAGCCGCTCCGGTCCCTGTAAATATGCCTCAGACTATCATTGAAAAATCTTAACAGAAACCAATCCGACATGATACCGGAAATCAAAAAGGAAATCATATTCGATTATCTCTCCGGGACGGCCACAGCCTTTCAGAAACGGCAGATCGAAGAGTGGGCGACCGTTCCTGAAAACCGGGAGCTATTCTTTCTCTGGCTTTGGGAGTGGGAAAGAAATAACAGCCAGTACCAGGCCGATTTCGCCGCCGGGCTAAGCCGGCACCTGGAACGGATGGAGCGCGGCGACCTTGAAAAACCTGCCATTCTTCTGCAAAAGGAACGCCCGTCCTATTCTGCCTGGCTGAAGAAAGGGGCGATTGCCGCCTCCCTGGTTTTCCTGGCTGGCTTAGCCGGGTGGATCTTCAGGGATGAAATCCGCTTTCAGGCTTATTCGACAGGTAATGGAGAGATCCGGAGCGTGCTGCTTCCCGACAGCTCAAGGGTGGTGCTCAATGCCAACTCGACCTTAAAGATGCCCAGGTTTGGCTTCGGAAAGGATGCCCGGGTTGTCCACCTGACCGGCGAAGCCGATTTCGAGGTGACTTCCAGGCCCGACAGAAAGCGGTTTGTCGTAAAAACCGACCGGAAACTGGACGTAGTCGTGCTCGGAACCATCTTTAATGTATATGCAAGGCCCGGAGGCGCGAAGGTTGTCCTGAATAAAGGAAAGGTGCAGCTTCATTATCAGCAGGGCAACCGCGAAAAACAGCTGACGCTGCAGCCGGGCGACCTGGCTTCGCTGGATGAAAAAGGGGAAGTAAACGTGCGGAAGACCGCGCACCCTGCCGTTTATTCCGCCTGGAAATTTCACCGTTTCATCTTCGAAAATACATCACTTCAGGAAATCGGGAAGAAAGTAAAGGAAAGCTTCGGCGTCACGCTCGTGATCGGGAGCCCTGAGCTGGCTACGCTCACGATTTCCGGCGCTTTTACCGCGCTCAATGCAGTGGAGCTTGTTGAGCTGCTCTGCGATGCCTCGGGAGATCTTGCCTACTCCAGGGCCGGTAAAAACAAAATCATTTTAACCAACCGATAACAACTATATCCGTAAATCACGCTTAATATGAAACACAAATCCTTCACAAAAAGATCAGTACGGGTCTTCCTGCTGGCCATGGTCCTCGTCGGCAGCCATGGCCCGGGTTTCTCACAGCTCGTTGCCAGCGCTCTTACGCAGCAGGAAAAAACACCCGTGCCGGTGTCCAGAAGCCTGAAAGAAGTCCTGCTTGAAATCAAAAAACACTACCAGGTCGACATTATCTATTTTGATTACGTCGTCGACGGCCATTATCTTCCCGCCGGCAAAGTCGTGCTCGGCAATAACGTAGAAAAAAGCCTGACCGAGCTGCTCAGGCCCCTGGGACTCAGATACAAAAAGGCAAAGCATGGAGAGTACATCATTACCAGACCCGGTGAAAAGGAGCATGGATCCTACCTCCGCAACCGGAAAGGCAATTTTCCCGTCCCGGGAAACAGGTCCGGAACCGGGACGGCTTATACGTTCCGGCGGGAATCTGGGGTCCGCGACATTCTTCCTCTAACCGACAAAACAGTAAGAGGCACTGTAACGGATGAAAACGGCGAGGGGCTGCCGGGAGTAAGCGTTGTCATCAAGGGAAGCATGCGGGGAGCCATCACCGACGCCACAGGGAAATTTGAGCTGACAGTACCGGGCCCCGAGTCTGTCCTGATATTTTCATTCGTAGGATACCTTTCCCAGGAAGTGGCAGCAGGCAACCGGACTTCCATCGACGTTTCGATGCAGGTAGATCAGAAAGCGCTGGAGGAGGTCGTGGTTGTAGGGTATGGTACGCAACGAAAGACCGACGTAACGGGATCTCTCACGGCCATATCCCGGAAGGAGTTCGCCCAGCAACCCGTGACGAGGCTGGATCAAATCCTTCAGGGCAGAGCGCCGGGCGTGCAGGTTACCAATGTAGGCGGCGCGCCGGGCGGTCCCGTCAGGATTCGCGTGAGGGGGGCCAACTCCATATTGGGCGATAACAATCCGCTCTATGTGGTCGACGGCTTTGTCGGCGCGGATTTCACCACGATCAACCCGCAGGACATTGAAACCATCCAGGTGCTGAAAGACGCGTCGTCGACCGCCATCTACGGAAGCCGTGGAGCCAACGGCGTGATTATTATTACCACGAAGAAAGGCGCCCCGGGAGGTATCCGTGTAAATTATTCATCGCAGTTCTCTTCATCGACCAGGATCAAGAAGCTGAAAGCCATGACCGCAGGTGAATTTGCCCAGACCATGAACGAACGCGCGGCGGCCATCGGCGGCTCGCAGATCTTTACACCGGCGCAGGTGGAGGATTTCAGGGTCAACGGGGGCACCGACTGGCAGGACGAAATGTTCACCCGCGCCGGCGGCCAGGAGCATCAGTTGGGTGTGTCCGGAGGAAGCGATAAAACTACTTTCCTGGTCTCGGCCAACTACCTCGACCAGGATGGCATTATCAAGAACTCGAACTTCAAGCGGTACACTCTGCGGTCCAATGTGAGCTCACAGATCACCGATAAGTTTTCCATGCGGTTGAATCTGACCGGGGCATGGCAAAACAACCTGAACAATGGCGTCATGGGAGGTACGGCAAATCCGATGGTGCAGGCGCTGGCCTGGGCGCCCACCACGCCCGCTTATGACGCAAACGGCAATCTTACGCACCGGGACCCCCTCGGGTCTATCGGGGCCAGTCCGCTCGCCCTGATTTACGACCGGGAGAACCGGCGTCAGGTAATGTTTGGCAACGTGGTAGGCGGACTGCGTTACGAGCTCATTCAGGGATTGGCTTTGGATGTACAGTATGCTGTAAACTATGTGAATCAGCAGGGCAAGAGCTTCAACGGCGCCAATGTCACCAATTTCAACCCGAATGCGGGAAGAAATTCCAGCGAATCGCTGACCCTGCAAAGTACAAACTCCATCAATTATAGTCGTACATTGGCCAATGTTCACAAGATAGACGCCGTCGGGGTGTTTGAAACCCAGGAGTTCACCAATGAGTCCTTCTCGGCTACCGGCAACACGCTGTTGATCCCGTCTCTCGGCTATGACAACATCGGCCTGTCCGGATCATACGTGATAGGCTCGGAATTCTCAAAATGGACATTGCTGTCGCTCATGGGCAGGGTGAACTATTCATTCAAAGACAAGTACCTGCTGTCGGCAACGGTGCGGCGGGACGGATCGTCAAAATTCCGCGGCGACAACCGGTACAGCGTATTTCCGTCGGTGGCTGCAGGCTGGAGGATTTCCGAAGAACCGTTCATGCAGAGTCAGAACGTAGTCGGCAACCTGAAACTGCGCGCAAGCTGGGGGCGGACAGGAAGCCAGGCCATCGGCGCCTATGCAACGCAGTCGACCTATTCGACTACCCAAACTGCCTTTACGAATACCGGCGCCACAAGCGGTATCATTTTCGGCAATCCTGGAAACCCGGACCTGAGGTGGGAAACTACCGAGCAGACGGACATAGGTCTGGAGGCGGAATTCCTGAAAGGGAGAATCCAGCTTGAGGCCGATTACTTTCTTAAGAATACGGCAGACCTTCTCCTCAACCGACCGCTGCCGGGTTATGTAGGCGGCGGCAGCCGGGCCGAGAATGTGGGCGTGATCGAGAATAAAGGATGGGAACTGGCCGTAAGTTCTTCGATCATCAAGACGAACCACTTCGAGTGGGCCAGCTCGTTCAACATCGCGAACGTAAAGAATACGGTAAAGAGTGTCGGCGGCATAGCCGAAAGATTCTTTACCAGCTCCAACGTGGGTGGCGGGATGTCGACGCAAGCTGAATTTGTGTATGCTCCCGGCCAGGCGCTGGGCGCGTACTGGGGCCTGGTATACGAAGGTACATGGAAACCCGATGAAGCGGACCAGGCTGCCCTGAGAGGAGAAAAGCCGGGCGACGCCAGGTATCAGGACCTCAACGGTGACAACGCCATCACGGCAGCCGACTTCCAGATCATCGGCAGCGGCATTCCCAGAACTACTGCGGGATGGAACAATACCTTTACGTACAAAGGCCTCACGCTGAATGTCTTCTTACAGGGAATATTCGGACTGGATAAACTCAATTACACCCGGGCGGCAGCCCTGGTCGGCGGCGCCGACGCACGCCAGCCTATTCTTGCGGAGATCCTGGACCGGTATATCCCGGGCGTGAATGAAACATCGGACATCCCCGCCTTCAGCACATCCAGCCGTGTTTTTACCCAATCGACGAGGTTCATGGAAAAAGGCGACTTTATCCGGCTCAAAAATGTCAGCCTTTCCTACGATCTGCCCAAACGCCTGGTGAACAACTTCGGGGTGCGTCTGTTCCTCAGCGGTACAAACGTGTTTACGATCACCGATTACAAGGGTATCGATCCTGAATCAAGCAACGCTGCCGGTGCAGATACGATGCAGGGAATTGACTACGGCTCATATCCCAACGCGAAAACATACACCCTGGGCGTTAACCTCACTTTTTAAGTACTTAAAAAAGTTATCAACATGAAAAAAGCAAAAATCCTATACCTTACCGTGCTGCTTACAACAGGCTGCAGCGGCTTTCTGGATGAAGAATTTAAGGGTCAGATTGTAGGCAACGCTTCGCTGAGCACCGTTGAAGGTCTCGACGCCGCCCTGGTAGGGGCATACAAAGGGCTGACCAACACGTGGTCTACCGGTTTCCTGCATGCAACGGCCATCGGCGCTACCATGGGCGGCGAAGACGTTACCACGCACAAAGCCAGCAATAAACAGGAGTTCAGGGAATTTGATCTGTTCACGGTGTCGGCCGGAAACAGCCGGACAAGCAACCTGTATAACGGCTGTTACAAGGCCATTCAGGGCGCGAACAACATTATCAACAATTATGAGCTCACGGTCGGCAACCAAACCCGTATAAACAATATCGCCGGTGAAGCTTATTTTATACGCGCGTTGTCATACTATTGGCTGACAAGACTGTATGGCAGCATACCTTTACTCACGACAGCCGAGTTCTCGATCGACCTGCTTACCATTGGAAAAACCGATCCGGCCGCTACTTACGAGCTGATAGAATCGGATCTGCTGGCCGCCGAGCAGTTGCTGCCCGAAAAAAAGCGCGATCCCGGACGGCCTAACATAGGCGCTGCGAAGGCCCTTCTTGCCGATGTTTACCTGACCAAAGCCGGCTGGCCGATAAAAGACGCATCCGCCTACGCGCTCGCAGCTGCCAAAGCCAAAGAGGTGATCGACAACAAGGCGGCCTACGGATTTGACCTGATGCCGACTTTTGCTGCGGTTTTCGACAATGATCCAACCGTGCCGACGCTGCCCGAGCACGTATTCCAGTTGTCGGCATTCCAGAGCATCGGCGGAAATACCAACTACGGGTTCGCAGCCATGCCTGACGAAGTAGGCGGGTGGAATGACTACTTTCCGGAAATCAATTTCTTCCTTGATTTTCCCGAGGGGGCGCGGAAGGATAAGACTTTTCGTACCAGGTTTACCAGGAACGACGGAGTCAGCATTACCTGGGAGCAAACGGAAACCAAGCACCCGTATTATGGCAAATTCTGGATTAAGGGCGATGTGAAGAACTTTACGTCGAGCCTGCCCTATCCGATGATGCGTTATGCGCATGTGCTCACGATCTACGCCGAAGCCAAGGCCCGTTCCGGAGGCCCGGATCAACTGGCGTATGATGCCATAAACGCCATCCGTGTACGGGCGGGCCTCAATCCGCTTGCGGGATTATCGGCAGGCGAGTTTGCCGCCGCCGTAGTGCAGGAGCGCGCCTGGGAATTCGCCGGCGAAAGAACACGGTGGTTTGACCTCGTGCGCCTCGAAATGGTAGAAGCAGCCAATGCCGACAAGCATCCCGACGATATGAAACCGGCGGGTACCATCACCAAAAACAATTACATATTCCCGCTTCCATTGTCGGAAACGCTGGCCAATCCCAATCTGAATTAGCAGATCCTCTCCGATTGGTAAGAGGCTGTCTAAAAAAGGGCGGCCTCTTTTTTTATAGTGTTCTGAAAAGCAGAGGAAGAATATATTATTTTGCAGAGATGAAATATTTTCTTGAAAAGAAAGCCTGGAACTTAATGCTCGTTGCGGCCTGTCTGCTGACCTTACCGGGAACCGGCACGTCGGTAGCCCAGGAGAATGATCTTTACCGGATCGAAATTCCCCGGGGCGAAACTTTAAAAAGCTTTTTTCAATATACCTCCGACCGCATTCCCCTTGTCAGCACCCACCGGGGGGGCTCAAGAGCAAAATTCCCTGAAAATTGTATTCCTACTTTCGAAAACACCCTCCGGCATACCTGGTCGGCGCTGGAGATCGACCCGCGCTATTCCAAAGACAGCGTCGTCGTCCTGATGCACGACGCTACCCTTGAGAGGACTACCAACGGTACGGGCAAGGTCTCCGACTTTACCTATGCGGAGCTGCAGGGCCTCAGGCTCAAAGACACTGAAGGCAATCTTACCCCTCATCTCATTCCGACACTCGATGAGGCCATCAGGTGGGCGCAGCACAAAACGATCCTCATCGTAGATCAGAAAGACGTTCCCGTAGAAGCGAGGGTGAAGAAAATCAGGGAGCATAAGGCGCAGTCGTGGGTAGCGCTGATCGTATACAGCCTGGAAGACGCCGTGAAATGCCATTCGCTGGATCCCGACATTATGATGGAGCTGATGGTACCCGACGCCGCAGCGATGAACCGCATTGAAAGCGCCGGCATCCCGTGGGAAAACGTCATCGCGTTCGTCACCCATACCGACGTGAAGGACCCCGCCATCTTCGCGCAGCTGCATGCCCGGAAAGTCATGTGCATCAGGGGAAGCTCCCGAACCCTGGACAAGCAATACACTGAAGGAAAAATTTCCGGGACGAAAGCGCTCCGGAGCGGGTACGGGGAGCTGGTGGCCGGCGGCGCCGATATAATCGAGGCCGACCTCGGTATCGAAGCCGGACAGGCGCTGAAAAAATTGAAGAAACCCGGCAGCAGCAAAGCCCGTTTCTTTGTCAGGTAGCTTCGGCTCCGCTCAGCTACCGGGTTAGGCGTGGTCGAAGCGCGATGGGCTGAGTGCAGTCGAAACACGGATTGATAACTCTTAATAGCAATGAAAATTATCCCGAGTTCTTTTCTTATAGCTTTCGGGCTGCTGGCGGTACGCGCACATCCTGACGCCGGGTTCCCCGAAACTGTGATCAGCAACGGCCTGGTAACGGCAAAGCTGTTGCTCCCCGACACGGAAAAAGGATATTACCGGGGTACGCGCTTCGATTGGGCCGGGGTCATCGGCAGCCTCGATTACCGGGGCCACTCCTATTTTGGGCAGTGGTTTGAAAAATACGACCCGTTCCTGCACGACGCCATCATGGGGCCAGTCGACGAATTCAGGGAGCCGCTGGGCTTCGACGAAGCAAAGCCGGGAGAAGAATTTGTCAAGATCGGCGTGGGAACGCTCAGGAAGCCGGACAACGGGAAGTACTCGTTTTCCAGGAAATATGAGCATGTCGATCCCGGCGTATGGAAAGTCTCAAAAGAAAAAGACCGGGTCGCCTTCCGCCAGGACCTGGAAGGGGTGAACGGCTTCAGCTACACCTATGAAAAAACCGTTCGGCTCGCATCCGGTAAGCCTTTGCTTATCCTTGAGCATCGTCTGACCAACAACGGTACGCGCCCGATCCGTACCAGCACTTACAATCACAATTTTTTCATGATAGATCAGGAACCGACCGGGCCGGGCATTCTCACCGGCTTTGCCTTCGAGGTGGACGCCCGCGAACGCGGTTTCGGCAATATCGCGCATACGAAAGGCAAATCCATCGTTTACGAACGGACGCTCCAAAAAGGCGAGCATGTCTTCAGCGAAGACCTGAGGGCCGCAAAAAATGCCCCCGCCCCCTACTCTTTTACCGTTGAAAACAGGAAAACAGGAGCCGGTGTCAGGGTGAACGGCGATAAGCCTGTGGATACGATGGTTTACTGGGCCTGCTCCACTACGGCTTGCCCCGAACCCTACCTGGATCTCTCCCTGGAACCTGGTATGTCTGCCGACTGGCAGATCACATATGAATTTTATGAGAATCCTGTAAAGTAAGGGAGCATGAATAAAAAAGCTACGGTGAAGCCCCTTCCCCGGCTCCTTGCGGGAGTTTTCCTGCTGCTCGCGCTGGCCGGCATCTTCTATATGACGGGCAGGATAAGCGGGGCGTCCCGGAATGTCGACTGGCGGCGATATGGCGGCGATAACGGCGGCAGCCGCTTTTCACCCCTCACCCAGATCAATACGGAAAATGTCGCGCAGCTGCAGCCCGCCTGGACGTATGATACGGGCGACAACAAGGATACATCCGGCCGCGGGATGGACCTGCAATGCCAGCCTGTCGTCGTCGACGGCGTCCTGTACGGAACGACGCCTACGATGAAGCTGTTTGCCCTGGACGCCGCGACCGGTGAGGAGCTATGGAAATTCGATCCCTACGAAGACCCTGAGGTCAGGCCGAGATACCACCCGCTGAGAGGAGTGGCATACTGGGAAGACAAGGATGACAAGCGCATTTTGTATGGGGTCGGGCCCATGCTGTATGCGATAAATGCCAGGGACGGCAAACGGGTGACGACATTCGGGAAAAACGGGGAAATAAGCCTTCACCAGGGGCTGGGTACCGTCGAAGAGCTCGGCTATGATGTCGGCCTGTATTCGATACGGTCGACCTCTCCCGGAGTTATCTACCGCGATCTCATCATCATCGGGTCGTCGGTTTCCGAGGGCGGCGACGGGCTGCCGGGCAACATCCGCGCATTCAACGTCAGGACGGGAGAGCTGGCATGGTCTTTCCGGACAATCCCCCACCCGGGCGAGCCGGGTTATGAGACCTGGTCGCCCGATTCCTACCGCAAGCTGGGCGGCGCCAACTGCTGGGCCGGGATGGTAGTTGACCAGGACCGCGGGATGGTGTTCCTCGGGACAGGCTCGCCGTCGGTCGACTTCTACGGGGGAGCGCGGGAAGGCCAGAACCTGTTTGCCAACTGCGTCATCGCGCTGAACGCAGCGACCGGAAAAAAGATCTGGCATTTCCAGACCATTCACCATGATCTCTGGGATCACGATATCCCATGTCCGCCTAACCTCCTGCAGGTGACGCGCAACGGGAAGAAAACAGATGCCGTGGCCCAGGCTACAAAAGACGGCTATGTATTCGTGTTCAACCGCGAAACGGGGGAGCCGCTTTTCCCCGTTCGGGAAGTCCCCGTGCCCGTCTCTCCGGCCCTGCCGGGCGAGAAGCCGTGGCCTACCCAGCCGATCCCCGACAAGCCGGCGCCTTTTGCGCGACAGTTCCTGAAGGAAGAGGATATCACCCGGCGTACCCCTGAAGCGCACGACTACGTCCTCGGGCAGTTCCGGAACAGCAATTCAGGCAGCAAATACCTTCCGCCAAGCCTGGAAGGCACCCTTTACTACGGGTTCGGCGGCGGGGCCGAATGGGGCGGGGCCGCCACCGACCCGGAAGGCACCTTTTACATCAACGGCAACAACATGCTCTGGTGGCTCAAAATGCGCGAAAATCCCGCGCTGCAGCCCGGCTACCACGACAGGGGCATGGTGATCTACAATACGAATTGCTCGGTCTGCCACGACATGAGCAACAGCGCGCGTGGCGCCGAGGCGCCTTTCCCCGATCTGAAAGACGTCGGGAAACGAATGTCGGCCGGACAGATACACGGGCTTCTCTATACCGGGAAAGGACGGATGCCTTCCTTCCAGCACCTGTCCAGGGAAGACCGCGAAGCGGTGATTGCCTTCATCCTGAACCGTCCTTCGGCAACACCGGCCACTGACGACATCCACCGGACCGACTTAGCCGGCCCCGGCCCGGCCGCACAGGATTTTCCCTACCAGTCGCCCTATCTTCCCAACGGGATGATCCAGTTCCGCGACCCCGACCATTATCCGGCCATTGCACCACCCTGGGGAACGCTCAACGCTATCGATCTCAATACCGGGGAGTACCGCTGGAGCGTGCCGCTGGGCGAATACCCGGCGCTGACTGAGAAGGGCGAAGCGCCTACCGGTACCGAAAACCACGGCGGGCCGCTCGTTACGGCAGGAAAGCTGCTGTTCATTGCCGCCACCTACGACGAGCACTTGCGCGCCTTCAATACCGACACCGGGAAAGAGATATGGAAATACAGGCTGCCCGCAGGCGGCTTCGCTACGCCGATCACCTACCAGAAAGACGGCAGGCAATATGTGGTGATCGCTGCCGGGGGAGTCAGGTACGGCCTGAAGCCGGGCAGCAATTACGTGGCGTTCGCACTTCCTGCCTTGTCAAAGTAGTCAGCTTGGATAAACAAATAAAAAAATAAAAATAATCTTAAAATAATTTTGACAATTTAAACGATTAACAATATATTTGTTATACCAATACTTCTTACGTGCTTAACGAAACTATTTGTTTCAGAGAGGATTATGTCTGAAACAGGTCATGGCGATCCATTCTGTTCCGAAAGGCTTATTTTAAAAAGAAATTATTCAGATCAGTAAAAAGTAATGTATTAAAGAGGTAAAGAGATTGAAAATCATTTATGTTAAACGATTAACATAATATTTCTGAACCTCATTTTAATCTGTCGGAAAAATGCAAAGGCGGAATTTTATCAGGAATGCTGTCTGCGGGGCAGCCGGGCTGTTCTTATCGGGTAACCGGATCTTGGCAGCACCGCCGTCCCTGAAGATCACCAGGATCCGGTATTATGCGGCGCCGGGATATAATAAGCCTCTTTTCAACCAGGCACGGGGCATCGTGGAGATCGAAACAAACGAAGGGATCACCGGTATAGGCGAAGGTGGGACCAAAGATATGGTCGAGCAGTGCGCCCGCATGCTGATCGGTGAAAACCCTTTCCGGATAGAGCACCTCTGGCAGTACCTGTACAGGAGTATGTTCTACCCGCCCGGCAGGGAAAAGCTTCACGGGATGGGCGCTATCGAGATGGCGCTGTGGGACATCAAGGGAAAGGCATTGGATGTACCTGTCTATGAATTGCTCGGAGGGGCCACCCGCGAATTTGTGGAGTGCTATGCTACCGGGTTCAGGAACTCGAAGGCCACTACCGAAGAAGGCAGGGCGGAGGACTGTATAAAAGCAGGGCTCAGGTGCTATCGTGTAGGCCCCACCGGCGGAAATGATCCTAACGTGCCTTTCGACTTCTACGAACATGCCCGGAAGACAATCGACTTCTGCAAGAGGATCGACGGCGCCGTGGGAGGACAGGGCAGGTGGGCTATTGATCTTCATACGCGTTTCGATACCACGGAAGCCATTAAGATCTGCGACGAGCTTCAGAAGCTCGAGCCTTATTTCGTGGAAGACATCATCCGGTCTGAAAACCCGGGTGTATACCGGACCATCCGGAATATGACCAAGGTACCTGTTGCAGTCGGGGAGCAGTTCGGCGACCGCTGGGACACCAATGAACTGATTGAAGAGCGGCTCATTGATTATTCGAGAGTCACGCTTCCGAATACCGGCGGAGTTTCCGAGCTGAAGAAAATAGCGGTATTGTGCGAAACTCACTATATTGGCCTCATCCCGCATTTTACCGGGCCGCTGTCTACCGCGGCGCTGGTGCACGTACTGGGTTCCAGCAGCCCTTCCCGCTGTATGATGGAACTGGCCGGGGGCGAACCCGAACGTCCGGCCTATTTCAACGACGACTACCTGCTTTTCAACAAAGGAAAACTTTATCTAAATCCCAAGCCGGGATGGGGAGTCGCCTTCGATCGCGGGAAGGCGGACTTCATCATGGAAATAACCGAAAACACCAAATTCCCGCATCCTTATCTCAAAAGTCCCGACGGCGCCATTCATAACTGGTAGCTGGGGAAGGACCTGTCTTACCGTTTCCATCTCCCGGTAAAGGGAGGGAGGATAAACGCGCACAATGCCGTGCAGCGTAAGGACTACTTTGTGACAAAAATCACAATCATCTTACAATCAACAACTTAACAACTAACTACTGATGAAATTAACTTCTACTTTATTTTCCGGTTTATTTCTTCTCCTGCTTGCGTCGGCAGCCGGCGCGCAAACGAGAGTGACCGGGAAAGTAACAAGCCCGGACGGTCAGCCGCTGCCGGGTGTAAACGTGCTGGTTTCCGGAACGTCTACAGGAACCGTTACCGATGTAAACGGTGTATATGCCGTCAATGCAGGGCCGGATGCCGAGCTCGTGTTTTCCTACATCGGGTTTGTAACACAGCAGGTCAGGACAGGCGCCCGGACAGTGATAGATATACAGCTCGAAGAAGAAGACCGCAACCTCGCGGAAGTGGTCGTAACTGCGCTTGGTATTAAAAGAGAGGCTAAAACACTGGGCTATGCCACAGCTTCGGTCAATGCCGAGCAGATAGCGGTCAACCGCAGTCCCAACCTGCTCAGCACCCTTCAGGGCAAAATGGCCGGGGTCAATATCAGCACGATGTCGACCGGGCCGGCGGGCACCGCCAAGATCAGGATCAGGGGGCAATCTTCATTCAGCGGCCAGAACAGTCCCCTCATTGTGATCAACGGGGTGCCGGTCGACAATTCGAACTATGCGCTGGGCGGCGATTACAGCGCCAGCCGGATCACCAACCGCTCCGACGGCGGCGACGGTATGGCGAGCATCAACCCCGACGACATCGAATCAATGACCGTTCTGAAGGGAGCCACCGCCGCAGCGCTGTACGGGTCCAGGGCCAAAGACGGCGTAGTGATGATCACGACCAAAAGCGGCGGGACCGGCAAAGGCTGGGGCATCGACTACAACCTCAATTTCACCACCGATACCCCGCTCGACTTTACCGATTTCCAGTATGAGTACGGTCAGGGCGAAGGAGGGGTCCGCCCCAATGACCCCAACAGCCAGCCTACATCGGGTGTCTGGAGTTTCGGGGAAAAGTTTGAGCCGGGGATGACGCAATACCTGTTTGACGGCGAAGAATGGCCCTACGAGCCGGTAAGAAACCGTATCCGCAAGTTTTATAACGTGGGAACGAATTTTACCAATACCGTCACGGTCTCCAACAGCGGAGCTAACGGCGGGTTCAGCCTTTCGTTTGCCAACACCGACAACAAGGGGATAGTCCCCAACTCCAGATTCAACCGGAAAACCATCAATCTGGGTTTCAACCAGAAGATCAACAGCAAGCTCACCGCATTGGGCAATATCAACTATTCTCTGGAAGACAACAAAAACCCTCCGCAGGTCGACGCGCAGGATTTCGCCACCGCAACGGTGATCTACACGCTCGCCAACTCCATGCCTTTCGAAGCGCTCAAAGCCAACCAGGTTCACGCCAACGGGGCCGAGTTTGAATTTGCGAGGTTCAAGGTACGCAACAACCCCTACTACTCGGTCAACTACCACAAGGAAAATATCGACAGGAACCGTCTTTTCGGGAACGTAGCCTTAAAATGGGATATCACCAAATGGCTTTACCTGCAGGGCCGCGTGGCGCAGGACTATTACGTGCGCAACCAGGACTATAACATCCCCAACGGCTATGCGCCGATCGCCGCAGCCCCTTCGGGCTATGTGAACGGGGCGTATGTGCAGGACGTGAGAAAATTCACCGAACGCAACATCGACTTCCTCCTCGGCGGGAACCATACATTCGGCGACATCGGGATCGACGCCACTTTCGGCGGCAATACACGCTATGTAAAGATGGACTTCAACAGCGTGGCGGTACAGGACTTTGTTCAGCCGGGACTTTACACGGTGATGAACGGACGGGTGAAAGACCCGCTCTACAGCCTTTCCGAGAAGAAAATCAACTCGCTTTACGGCGCCGCCACCATTTCATACAAGGAGTTTCTCTACCTGAACCTGACGGCGCGCAATGACTGGTTCTCGACCCTGGCCCCCGAAAACAGGAGCATTCTGTACCCGTCCATAACCGGGAGCTTCGTATTCTCGCAGGCATTCCCCGAATTGCCCGGGTGGATCAGCTTCGGCAAGCTGAGGGCAGCCTATGCCGAAGTGGGCGACGATAACGTGGCGCCTTATTCGAACGCCCTGTACTATGCGGTCAACAACAACATGGCCACTACGCCCAGCGGCCAGTCGGTCCCTGTCGGCGGTATCAATGCTTCCTCCATTCCCAACCGCAACCTGAAGCCGCTGAGAGTAAAAGAATCGGAAGTAGGGATGGAAATGAAATTTTTCAGCAACCGCGCCGGCCTGGACTTCACCTATTATCATAAAATAACCGAAGACCAGATACTGGCAGCCCAGGTTTCCGACGCCTCTTCCTACACCAACAAGCTGATCAACGTGGGAAGAAGCATGAACCAGGGCATAGAAATGCTGCTTACTTTCGCGCCGGTTCAGAAAAAGGATTTCTCCTGGGATGTAAACTTCAATGTTTCGTACAATACCTCGAAGGTGCTGAAGCTGGGGTTATCTGAAAATGACACGGTTATCACGGCAGGAGGCGGAGGCGGACGCGTGCTGAACCAGGTAGTAGGCAAGCCGATAGGCCAGCTTTATACCTTCTATTATCTGCGGGATGCGCAGGGAAGGCAGGTTTTCGACAAAGCCAGCGGCCTCGCGCTGCGGGACGAAGTGCTCCGGAATGTCGGATCTGCGCTGCCCAGGTATTTCGGCGGGATCACCAACAGCTTTAACTATAAGGGCATCATGGTATCGGCTCTTATCGACTTCAAGCTGGGCCATAAGATCATCGGCGGTCAAAACCAGAATTACCTGCGCCACGGTTTGCACAAAAAGACATTGGTAGGACGGGCGGAGGGCTATGTCATCGGCGAAGGCGTCAACCCTGACGGCGAGGTCAACCAGACCAAAGCCCTGGTCCAGCCCTTCTATGAAAGGCCTAACGTGATCGGAGTTCATGAGGATATGGTCTTCAATGCCGGACACTGGAAGCTTCGCCAGATAACCGCCGGATATGACTTCACCCGGCTGCTGCCTTCGAGCTTCTTCGTAAAAGGGCTCCGGCTCAACTTCGTGGCGAACAATGTTGCCGTGCTGAAAAAATGGACCGAAAATATGGACCCGGAAATGCTGTTCAACGCTTCCGATAATGCCACCGGTCTCGATTTCTGGCCAAGCCTGCCCCTGACCCGTTCGATGGGCTTCAACCTGAGCGCGAAGTTTTAGGTGTGGGGTATTAGGTTTTAGGTTTTAGGCTTTTTAGGCTGACAATAAATCATTTATAAATTTAACAATGGCAATGAGCTGTAAGGTTTTAGGTTGAGGCCGGGCCGATGGACAAGCGCTAACACCTGACAGCTAATAGCTTAAACCTTGATACAAATGAAAAAGACTTTCAATATCCTGGGCCTGTGCCTCGCCCTTCACCTGCTTGCAGCGTGCGACGCCGGATTTGATGAAATCAATACCAACAAGGTCAATCCTACGTCCCTGTCGCCCGATTTTGTGCTGAACAAGGCCATTCTGGATGCGACCTATACGCAGGGGACAGAAACGCTGCAGATGCTGAATTATCATTTTGGTATCGTCCAGCAGATCATCACTCCTTACGGCAGCTCCCTGGCCGGCGCCAATTACAACCAGTTTGTAGCGGCCAATATCGTCCAGCTATGGCAGATTTTTTACCGTAACGTCGTGAAGCAGATCGTAGATGTGGCAGAAGTCACAAAAGGAGACGACAGCCGGCACAACCTCCACCAGATGGCCAGGATCTGGAAAGCATATGCCTTTATGATCCTGACCGACAACCACGGGGACATTCCTTACAGTGAAGCGGGGAAAGGCTACCTGGAAGAAATCATATCGCCCGAGTATGATACGCAGCAGTCGATCTACATGGATCTCCTGAAAGAGCTGGACGAAGCTTCGGCAGCGCTCGATCCGGCCAGAGACAAGGTTACGACCGAGATACTTTATGGAGGCGATGTCGCAAAATGGAAGAAATTCGGGTACTCGCTCCTGTTGCGGGCAGCTATGAGATTATCGAAAGTAGACCCGGCCACCGCACAGTCGTATGTGACCAAAGCCGTGACCGGCGGCCTCATTTCATCCAATGCGGACAACGCCGTAACCCGCCATTCGGCGCTCTACAACAACTGGGTATCCAATCATCTGGCAGCCAGGGAAAAAACCAACTATTACCTGACCGAGCCTTTCGTCAATTACCTGAAAGAAAACAACGATCCCCGGCTGCGCGTATTTGCCGTCAGGCACGTAGGCGCATCCAGCGGAACAGACCAGACAGCCGCCCGGCAATCCAGCGACCCGGCGGTCCAGGTCGGCATGCCGATGGGCTACGACGACGTTTCGATACGGACCACCTATGCTGCAAAAGGAGTAGTGAGCCTTTGGGACTACACGCAAGCCAATTTCAATACCGTGCTGCTGCTGGATGCGCCCGAATTTCACGTCACCTATTCCCAGACCCAGCTTTTGCTGGCAGAAGCGGCGCACAGGGGCTGGACAAGCGGAGATCCCGCAGCCCTGTTTAAAAATGGGGTAAAGGCCAACCTGGAGCAGCTCTCGGCATACGGCCCGGCATCCGTCATACCGGCGGGGGCAATAGACACCTATCTTGCCGCGCACCCGCTCAGGGCCGGCAGGGAGCTCGAGGACATCAATACGCAATACTGGGTTTCTTCTTTCCTGTGCGGACCTGAGGTATTTGCCAATTTCAGGCGAAGCGACTACCCTGCTCTCAAGAAAAACCCCTATCCGGGATCGGAATTGCAGGGAGAAGATTTTATCAGGCGGATCCCTTACCCCGACACCGAGATTGTCGTCAACCAGGCAAACCTCAACGAAGCCATCGCCAGGCAGGGCGCCAATACCCTCAGTACCAGGGTCTGGTGGGATAAAAAGTAGTTTTAGCAGGAATCTGCCTCTAATGAGTAGCCCCGGGTTTCAACCCGGGGACCTTATTATTAAATCAAACAATAGCAGCATATGAAAAATGAAAGACGAGAAGCATTGAAAACGCTGGGGCTTGGCGCCTCTGCCGGATTACTTTCCCTGTTCGGGGGAACAGCGCAGGCGCGGGGAAACTACGAGACTCCCGCTTATGCGAAAGGCATGGCTCCCGTTAAGATAAAAAACATTAAAGCCATCGTGACGGCGCCCCAGGGTTCCAACCTGATTACCGTCAAGGTCGAAACCACAGAGCCCGGCCTGTACGGCCTGGGCTGCGCTACCTTTACCCAGCGCGCCTTTGCTGTTGTGACCGCCATCGAAAAATACCTTAACGAGCTTTGTGTAGGCAGGGATGTAGACCAGATAGAAGATACCTGGCAGGCAATTTATGTAAGCTCCTACTGGCGGAACGGGCCGGTGCTGAACAACGCCTTGTCGGGGCTTGACCAGGCTTTGTGGGACATCAAAGGCAAAAGGGCCGGTATGCCGGTGTACCAGCTGCTGGGCGGGAAGTGCAGGTTTGCGATCCCGACCTACACGCACGCCGGGGGCAAAACGCCCGAAGAAGCCGTTGAAAGCGTGAAGAAATTCATGGAAGAAGGCTTTAAATACATCCGTATCCAGCAGGGCGGGTACGGCGCCGTGGGCAGCGTGTCGCGCAAGCCCGATTTCAAGGAAGCAGGTTTCGGCGGAGAAACCGACAATTATATGAACGAGCGGTTTTACCTGAAATCCGTACCCGAAATGTTTGCGGCGGTCCGGAAGCATTGCGGGGAGGAGGTCCAGCTGCTGCACGACATCCACGAGCGCCTCCAGCCCATGGACGCCATCAACCTGATCAAACGGCTGGAGGAATACAGCCCGTTTTTCGTTGAAGACCCGTTCTCGCCTGAAAACATGAAGTGGTTTAAACTGCTGAGACAGACCACTTCCGTACCGCTGGCGATGGGAGAGCTTTTCAACAATATCAACGAGTTTTTGGAGCCGATGGTCAACCAGTGGTTTGATTATATCAGGATCCACGTATCCCAGATAGGCGGCATCACACCTGCCATGAAAGTAGCCAGGCTGGGAGAATTCTTCAATATCCGCACGGCCTGGCACGGCCCCGGCGATGTGACGCCCATCGGGCATGCCGCCAACGCGCACATCGATTTTGCCGTGTGGAACTTCGGCATACAGGAAGCGGTACGCTTCAATGAGCAGACACAGGAAGTATTCTCGGGCTGTCCCACGATGAAAAACGGCTATATGTACGTAAACGAAGTGCCGGGCCTGGGAGTGGATATCAATGAAAAGGCAGCCGCCAAATTCCCGATCACCTCTCGCTCGAACTGGCAGGTAAGGAAAGAGGACGGAACGATCATCAGGCCCTAGCGAAAATAACTTCCCGGTACCATGCAGAAAAAGAGGGTGTCACTGAAAGATATCGCTGAAAAGGCAGGCGTCTCGACCGCCCTTGTTTCCTATGTTCTCAACAAAAAGAAAAACCGGGTTGGGAAAGAAATGGCTGAAAAGATCAGCAGGATCGCGAAAGAGCTGAACTACGAGCCGCACCATGTTGCGAAAAGCCTCAGAAGCGGTAAAACTTATACGATCGGCCTGATCATCGCAGACATTTCAAATCCTTTTTTTGCCAATATCGCCCGGGTAGTGGAAGATGAAGCGAAAAAATTCGGGTATACGGTCATCATCGGCAGCTCCGACGAGAACGCTGAAAAGTCGTGGGATCTCCTGAATGTGCTCCTCAACCGGCAGGTCGACGGATTCATTATCGTCTCTGCCGAAAATTCGCAGAACAACATCATTTTCCTGAAGGAGAAAAAGATCCCGTTCGTATTGCTCGACCGGCATTTCCCGCAGATACATACCGATTTTGTAACGACCAACAACTACAAGGCTTCTTACGACGCCACGCTTCACCTGCTGCAAAACGGGTATGAGGAGATCGGTCTTATCGCCTATGAGTCGGAAATGTACCACATGCAGGAGCGCATCAGGGGCTACCATCAGGCCCTGACCGAAAGCAACATCACGCCCCGGAAGGAATGGCTGAGGAGGGTTCCGTTCAGCGACATGGAGTCGAAGGTAAAGACAGCGATTGACGCGCTGGTCGACGGCTCCAGGCCGGTGAGGGCAGTGATTTTTGCCACCTACGGCCTTGCCCTCAACGGTCTCAAATATGTCAACGAAAGAAAGATAAGGGTTCCCGACGACCTGGCCATCGTCAGCTACGGGCAGGCGGAGGTCTTCGATCTCTACTACTGCCCCATCAGCTACATACGGCAGCCGCTGGAGCAGCTCGGGAAAACCGCCGTCGAAATGCTGATCTCCAAGCTGAACAACCCGGACGAGGGTATGAAGCAGGTATTCATGGAGGCCCGGCTGATCAGCCGCGATTCTTCGGTGCCTGTAAAGGTACAGGCTGCCAACGGGCAATCTGAATAAAGCCCTGAAGAAACCTAATTGCTAATTAATTTTATACCGATGAAATCATTAAATACAAAGAAAGCAACCTCCCGGCGGACCGTCATTCAATCTCTCCTGGGGGCAGCCGGAGGATCGCTCATCCTGCCGGGATCATCGTATGCGCAATCTCCCGGCCGCTTCGAAGGCTACAGCAAGGTGCGCATCACCCGGCTGGAAACTTTCCTGGTGAAGCCCCGGTGGATCTTCCTCAGGATCCACACCGACGCCGGCGTGACCGGGCTTGGAGAACCGTTGCTGGAAGGAAGAGCATTAACTATACAGACAGCTATAAAAGAACTGGAGCCCTACCTGATCGGGAAAGACCCGCGCCATATCGTCCACCACTGGCAGGCGATCTACCGGCATGCTTTCTATCGGGGAGGGCCCATTCTCACCAGCGCCCTGAGCGGTGTGGACCAGGCGCTTTGGGACATCAAAGGCAAGCTGCTGAATGTGCCGGTATACGAGCTTCTCGGCGGCCCGACCAGGGACAGGGTACGGATTTACGGCCGGGCATCCACTCCCGAGGATATGAAAAAAAGAAAGCAGGAGGGCTATACCGTGATCAAAACGGGGGTGGCAAAAAAGAACCCTGCCAATATCGTCGAAAACCCGAAATTCATCAGGCATGCCGCCGACAGCTTCGCGGCGCTGCGTGAGGCGGGGGGCGATGAAATGGACATTGCCATTGACTTTCACGGGGCGATCCCGCCGCAGACCTCCAAGCTGCTTATCAAAGAGCTGGAACCTTTCAAACCGATGTTTATCGAGGAGCCCGTCCAGGCGCAGAACGTGGACGTTCTCGTCGACATTGCCCGCGGCACGCACCTGCCGATCGCTACGGGAGAGCGGATATTTACCAAATGGGGGTTCCGGGAGATCCTGGAAAAAGGAGCAGCCAGCATTCTCCAGCCGGACCTTTGCCACGCCGGCGGGATCACGGAAGGCAGGCTCATCGCCGGGATGGCGGAAGCCTATTATGTTCCCATAGCGCCTCATAACCCGATGGGGCCTATCTCGCTGGCCTCGGGCCTGCACCTCGCCGGCGCTATTCCCAACTTCCTGGTCCAGGAGCAGGTGTCGCTCGGCGAAGGCTACCTTAAAGAGCCTTTCAAGCTGCAAAAGGACGGCACCGTATTGCTTCCGTCCAGGCCGGGCCTGGGAGTCGAGCTGGACGAGGCCGCCCTTGCAGATAAAATAGGGCACGACTGGAAAAACCCGGAGAGCTACAATGCCCTCGACGGCTCGGTAGTGGATTGGTAGGCTGTCCAGCTATCAGAGGTCGGAGATCGGCCGCTGTTTAGTTGAACACAAGTCTACACCGCGGCGGCGCCGCCGCGGCCATCGATGTACAAGGGCCGAAAGCTGATGGCTAAAGGCTGATAACTTTTTAATACAAATGAAAATCAACAATTACCGTTGGTGGCTGGTAGGCCTGGTCCTGATGGCAACCACTATCAACTACATAGACCGCCAGATTATCGGGCTTCTGAAGCCTGTTCTCGAGGTTGAATTCAGCTGGTCGGAGTCGGATTACTCCAGGATCGTCACCGCTTTCAGCGCCGCCTACGCCATCGGGCTCCTTACCATGGGACGCCTGGTCGACTTCCTGGGTACCAAACGGGGATATGCCATTTCCGTTGTCATCTGGAGCCTGGCAGGCATGCTGCATGCCGTTGCCCGGAATCTCACTCAATTCATCACGGTACGCGTCATACTGGGCGTAGGCGAAGCAGGGAATTTCCCTGCCGCGATGAAGGTGATATCGGAGTGGTTCCCGAAAAAAGAAAAAGCGCTTGCCACCGGCATCGTCAATTCCGGCGCCAGCATAGGGGTAGTATTTGCGCTCCTGATTACCCCCCTGATCCTCAACTTTTATACCTGGAAGGAAGTATTCTGGATCACCGGCGGCCTGGGCTTCGTATGGCTGGCGCTGTGGTGGATATTCTATGAAATTCCTGCTCGCCAGAAGAGGATCACCGGGCAGGAGCTGGAGCTGATCAGGCAGGGACAGGAGCAGTTTGAAAGCCAGACCGGCAAGCCGCTCCCCTGGAAAAAGCTGCTGTCCTTCCCGCAAACCTGGGCGGTCGTGGCAGGAAAATTCTTTATCGACCCGATCTACTGGTTTTTCCTTTTCTGGCTTCCCTCCTATTTTGCCACCACCTTCGGGCTCGATCTGAAAAAACCCAGTCTGCCCCTGATGATCATCTACCTGGCGACCACGGTCGGGAGCATCGGCGGAGGCTACTTCTCCTCCTACCTTGTCAAAAGAGGCTGGACGACCCTCAGAGCCAGAAAAGCCGCCCTCCTGTCTGTTGCGCTCCTGGAGCTGATGGTGATCGGCATGCAATTCGTAAACGACGTATGGGTGGCGGTAGCAGTCCTGAGCATCGCCGTAGCGCTGCACCAGGCGTGGTCTACCAATGTATTTACAATGACGGCAGACCTGTTTCCCAAAGAATCGGTCAGCTCGGTGGCAGGCCTGGCCGGTATGGCCGGCGCTACGGGCGGCATCCTTTTTCCGATCCTGGTGGGCTACCTGCTGGATTCCTACAAGCTGGCCGGCAACCTTGCAGGCGGATACAACCTGTTGTTTTCACTGTGCGGCATCACCTACCTGCTGACCTGGCTGGTGATACACGGGCTGACGCTGAGGTTTAAAAATAATGCTGTGTAAAGACAAGGATTTCTTTCATCAGGGAGCTACACTTTCATGTAGCTCCCTGATGAATAGGATTGTTTTTCGCCATCCTTCTTTAGCTTTGGAGCTTTTTCTTTGATGCCCCGGGAAAGAAGATCACGAAAATGATGAGCACAGCTACCGACCCGAAAGCCGGGTAAATCCATATACCCTGCCAGTCGTGCCCTATGCTGCCTATCGGTTGTTCCAAAGTATGATAAGCCTGGGAAAGTCCTGCCAAATGAGTGCCGACAAATGAACCTATACCCCAAAGAATAAAGGCTATAAGTCCCTGTGCCGCTCCCCGTATGGTTTCATTGGCCTCCTCGTCTACATATAGCTGCCCGGCGATAAACAGGAAATCATAGCAAACCCCGTGCAGCAGAATGGCTGCGAAAACAAAAACGGTTTGGAAAGAGGCCGAATCCACGCTTCCTGCCAAAAGGAAATACCGGATCGCCCAAAACAGGATACCTAAAAATATCGTTTTCTTATAACCCAGGCTTCTCAGTATGAACGGCAGTAAAATCAGGCATATCACATCCGAGACCTGGGCCAGGGACATTTTGGCAGCCGAATAGGTCCACTGTAGCTCGGTAACATATAGATTCATGTTTACGAAGTAGAAATACAGCGGAATACAGATCAGGAACATGCACAGAATAAAAATCGCGAAGGACGGCCGCTTCATAAGAGCAAGCGCGTCGAGACCGAGAATATTGCCCAGGCTGACGTCCTTTCCGGTCTTCTTTGGAGGTGTATGAGGTAATGTAAGGGAGAAAAGCCCGAATAAAACCGAAACGGCTCCCGCGAGGTAGAATTGCACCGCCGATTGCTCACCTTTGAAAAGAATGCTGAGTGTCAGCCCCCCGGCGATCCATCCCACAGAGGACAGCGCTTTGACACGCGGGAAATCACGCTTTTGATCTATAAGATGGTGTAATGAAAGCGAATTCCCCAGCGCCAACGTGGGTAAAAAAGTAGTACAGTACACAATCAACGTGGGATAAAACGATCCGAACGTTGTCATGCTCGGCAGAAGACATAGCAATACGCCTCCTAAGATCCCGAGGAGGGCAAGAATTTTTTCGGATGCGAAGTACCGGTCCGCGAGCAGGCCCACAAAGAACGGTGAGATCATGGCGCCGATAGCGAAAGCTCCATAGGCCAGGCCGATTTGTGAACCATCGAACTCAAGTGTCTTACTGAGGTATGTCCCCATACTTACATACCATGAACCCCATATGAAATACTGGAGAAACATAAAGGCAGCAAGTTTGATTCTGATTTGGTTTTGGGTTTGGGTTTGCATCATAACTATATTTATACATTAGTTTTTTAACTATCGTATAAAAGAAAAAAGAGATGCTGACATACTCCCTGTTCTTACCTCAGAGACGCTGAAAACGCTAATTTTAAACATCTGAAAACCAGGGAGTACCCAAAACAAACTTAACTTTATCCGCCGCACACAGTCCTAATAATATAAATAAACCAGGCTGCCGTTCTCCGGCAGCCTGGTTTATTGCAGCATTAAACCCGCTAATCCTGTATAAACGTAAACTCCGGAAGCCCGTAGAGCTCGTATTTAACACCCGGTGTCTGATCGGGAAAAGAGGCCGTGGCGATCAGCTTATAACAGGAATTGTGAATCAGTATGCTGCCTTTGGTATAAGGCATAAAATCGCCCCCGCCTGAAGTTTTATAAGCATAGGAATACTTTTTGTTGGTCCCGGCCGACTGGTTGTTGATACTGATAACGTACTTTTTGTTTGCGGTAAGCGTCAATGCTTCGATACTGCCGAAAGTCAGGTAATCCGGGGCAGTCTGCTCGACAGTTTTCTGCCTGAGTATCTCTTTGGAATCAAAATCCCAGACAATGACCCGGTAAGTTCCCGGCTCCGGCATTTTACTTCCGAGCTGCGTTATTCTGCCGGGAGCAGAGGCGCTGAAAACAACTCCCAGCTCCCACGGCCCGCTGGACCGCGTCCCG
>MEDT01000039.1 GCA_001724175.1 Cytophagaceae bacterium SCN 52-12
GTAAAAATAGATGCGGCCCGTACGCAACAAACGCTCGCAGCCATAGAAGATATCTGGAAGGAGATAGAACCTGAATTTCCTGTACGTTATGCTTTTTTAAATGAAAACTTTCAAAAGCTGTACGCCGAATACCTGAGAGTGCAGCAGGTGGTGACTTATTTTACCGTAGTAGCAGTTCTGATCGCGGTAATCGGGTTATTTGCCATGAGCGTTTTCCTAGTAAGGGAAAAAACAAAGGAACTGGGTATCCGCAAGGTGCTGGGTGCCGGTGCGAAGGATATCTTTAAAGTCACGTCGCTGAAATTTCTGCTGCAGGTAATGGCAGCAATGGCAATAGCAGCGCCGCTGGGGTGGATCGCGGCAGAAAAGTGGCTTCAGAATTTCGCTTATCGCTTCGATCTGAACGCCTCTGTTTTTTTGACGGCAGCTGCCATACTGTTGGTTGTAGCCATTGCAACGGTCAGTTTCCAGGCCATAAAAGCGATGTTCGCTAACCCGGTGAAAGCATTGCGGACGGAGTAGATTGCATGCATCAGGGCAAGTATAATTTTGCCCGGGACGGTTGTTCATAAGCGGACAGCCACTGTCCGGTATCGTACAGGTTTACGGCGGCAGATGGTTTAAAAATATTGATAATCAATATATTACATGCCTGGTATGCATCATGTGGTCGATTCTGAAAATAACTGAACTGGTATGCTATCTTATTATCTGAAAACAGCCTGGCGGAATCTGAGGAGAAACAAGCTGTTTTCTCTTATCAATATCGCGGGCCTGTCTATAGGAATAGCTACCTCTTTCATGATCATCCTCTATGTAAGGGATGAGTTAAGCTACGACCGTTTCAATAAAAATGCCGGCGACATAGCCAGGGTAGTCTTCAGGGCTAATATCAATGGCGGTAAAATCAATGAAAGCATTGTAATGGCTCCCGTGGCAGAAGTCATGAAACAGGATTTCCCGGAAGTCAGGGATGCCGCCAGGATGGTCGCTTACGGAACACCCGGAGTCAGCTATGAAGAAAAGCATTTCAAAAACGACCGGGTCGCGTTTGCAGACCCTAACTTCTTCGATATTTTCACCCTTCCTGCGATGGAAGGGAATCCGCGAACGGCGTTGTCGCACCCAAACACCGTTGTACTGACCAAAACCGTTGCCGAAAAATATTTCGGAAAGGAAAGCGCGCTGGGTAAAGCCATCTCGATAAATGGCAGCCCGGAATTTTATACCGTAACGGCAGTAATCAACGACATTCCGGTCAATTCGCATTTCCATTTCGATGTGTTCTGCTCTATGAAGGGCCGCAGGGAGGCTTCGTCCGACTCGTGGATGGAGGGTAATTTTTATACCTACCTGCTGCTGGAGCCCGGGACCGACCGGGAGAAGCTGGAGGCCCGGTTCCCGGATATGGTCGCAAAGTACATGGGGCCCCAGATCCGGAAGCAGATGGGGCTCGGTCTCGATCAGTTCAGGACCCAAGGAAACGAGTTTGGCTTTGCGCTGCAGGATCTCACGGACATTCATCTCCATTCCGATACGACCAATGAGCTTGAGCCGGGCGGAAACGCGGCGTATGTGTATATCTTCGCGGGAATTGCAGCGTTTATGCTGATAGTGGCGTGCATCAATTTTATCAATTTGTCTACCGCCGGCGCTTCGAAGAGAGCAAAAGAAGTAGGGGTCCGGAAAGTAGTGGGATCGGGGAGATATGAGCTCATCAGGCAATTCCTGACCGAAACGCTCCTGATCTCCCTTTTTGCATTAACGGTCGCCTACGGCCTGCTTCGCCTGGCGCTGCCCGCGTTCGGCAGTATCTCCGGGAAGCAATTGTCTGTCGGCGCCGGGCCGGTGCTGATTTTCCTGTCCTTAGGATTGACGGCAGGCGTGCTGGCAGGTATTTATCCGGCATTCTACCTGTCTTCTTTCAAACCGGTTTCTGTGCTGAAGGGACGCGCGGCCGCCCATAACCGCCGGTTGGGGCTGAGGAGCGGACTGGTGGTTTTCCAGTTCTTTATCTCGGTGTCGCTGATCGTCGGTACGGTGGTTGTCTACCAGCAAATGAAGTACATACAGCAAAAAGATACCGGGTATGACAGAGAGCAGCTTTTGGTGATCCCGAACTCCTACGCGCTCGGCGCCCGCGAGAAAGCCTTCAGGCAGGCCATGCTGCAGGACCCGCGGGTAGAACGGGCTACCATGTCGTGGTTCCGGCCTGCCGGGCCCAGCAACTATAACAATGCGCTAGCCTACCCCTGGGGGAATGATAACCTGATCGTAAATGGCGTGGATTATCATGTGGATGAAGAATACATCCCGACAATGGGGATGAAAATACTGCACGGAAGAAATTTTTCCTCCCGTTTTCCTACAGATTCTGCAACGATTATTTTGAATGAGACGGCCGCCCTGGCCCTGGGCTGGAATGCGGAAAAAGCGGTAGGGGAAACAGTAGTGATACAAAACAGCCCGAGAGGATCGCATGCGCCTTTTCGCGTAATCGGCGTGGTTAAAAACTTCAATTTTAAATCCCTGCATGAAGCCATCAGTCCCCTTTATATGACCCTTTATCCGGAAGGCGGGCTGATTTTCAAGCTCAATACGCCCGATGTGCAGGGAGTGCTTGAGGCTATGCAGCAGCTATGGGACAGCTATCATCCCGAAGAGCCGTTTACGTACGCATTTATGGATGACCTGTACTTCAGGTCCTATGCTTCGGAACAAAAAACGGCAACTGTCCTGAACATTTTTGCCGCGCTGACCATTTTCGTAGCGTGCCTCGGGCTGTTTGGACTTGTGACCTATACTTCGGAGCAGCGTACCCGGGAGATCGGCATACGGAAGGTGCTCGGAGCCGGTACCGGACAAGTGACGGCCCTTCTTTCGGGCGACTTGCTGAAGCTGGTCCTGGCCGGGTCGCTGATCGCTTTTCCTGTCGCCTGGTGGGGCATCAGCCGGTGGCTGGAAAGTTTTGCCTACCATATAGAGCTCAGGTGGTGGATGTTTGCCCTGTCGGGGCTGACCGCCATGCTGATCGCGGTCTTTACGGTAAGCTGGAAGGCTGTGCGGGCTGCCGCGGCGAACCCGGTTGAATCGCTGCGCAATGAATGAATCGGTTCAATACTTAACCTGATCCTTTTCCAGAGATGGTCACGTCCTATATCAAAACGGCCTGGCGGCATATGCTCCGCAACAAAACATCCGCTGCTATTAATCTGGTCGGACTGACGGTCGGCATGACCGCCAGCCTTTTCATTTTCATGTGGGTGAAGAATGAGTTGTCGTATGACAGCTTCCATCCCGATGCAGGCAATATCTATCGTATCAAGAGCTATATAGCAACAGGTAACGGCAGCACGTGGGTATGGGAAGCGTCGCCGTACATGCTGGGGGAGGCCATCAGGGAAGAGCTGCCGGAAGTAGAAGTGGTGACCCGCATCAGCACGCTGAATCCTGCGATCCGGGTCAACGGAGAATTCTTCCAGGAAAAAAACGTAGCGTGTGTGGACGAGCATTGGTTTGATATGTTTCATTACGATTTTGTCCGTGGAAGTGCGGCGGCGTTCAACAGCGGGATTTACCATGTAGCTGTTACCGAGTCGGGCGCCAGGAAGTATTTCGGGATCAGCGATCCTATCGGCAAAACCATGAGAATCGATACTGCCGATTTTGTGGTGCAGGCCGTGCTGAAAGACTATCCTGCCAATTCCAGCTTTCGCCATGATCTGTTGCTGCCGCTGGCAGCCAGGAGGGCGAATCCGAAAATAGCGATGACGGATAGTAAATGGGGAAGCTTCAACTTCCGTACGTTTATAAAGATAGCTCCTTCAGCGCTTTTAATTAGCGTATCAAAAGGGATAGGGCAAATTATGGACGTACATAGGGAAAATAATAATGCTACTGTCGGCCTCATATCTCTCAGGGAAATGCATTTTGAAGACGACCTGCAGACTGCCAGTATTCAGCTTGGCAACCGGGAAACGGTAAAAATTTTCACAGCTCTGGGAGTCCTTATACTCGTCATAGCATGCATCAATTATGTAAACCTTACTACGGCCCGGGCGCTGCACAGGAGCAAAGAAGTGAGTGTTAAAAAGATAGTCGGCGCCGGCAGGACCTCCCTGTTCCTTCAATTTGTGCTGGAATCCATCCTGTTCGTTGGCATGACTATCCTGGTAACCATCCTGCTGGCCAACGGACTGATGCCTGTCTTTAACAGCCTGACGGAAAACCGCTTCGAGCTGCCGCTCTGGTCGGCAGGCCTGTGGGGCCTGATCGGAATTACGGTAGCGATCATCGTGCTGCTGATCAGTATCTATCCGGCGTTCTTACTGTCGTCTTTCCGGCCGCTGTCCGCATTCCGCGGCTCTAATGCCCTGCAAATCAAAGGCAATTTTCTTCGCCAGGCTTTGGTAGTAGTGCAATTTACCGCTTCGGTCGTGCTGATTATAGGTACAATCGTGATCTACAACCAGATGAGCTTCATCAATAGTGAAAACGAAAGCTACGACAAGTCCCAAGTACTGTCGTTTATCGTTCCTTTCCAGGCTATGTCGCATTACGACACGGACGGGCGAAAGGCCAGGTTAAAAGAGCTGAAACATGAGTTTCTTACCGGGCCAGGCATTTCGAAGGTGTCTTATCTGAACGGATCGGTCGTGAATATGCAAAGTTATTCTTCCGGTGCTGCAGATTGGGATGGCCGCGAGCAGGATTTCAATCCAAACATCACTTTTTTTGAGGTGACGGACGGTTTCAATGAAATCCTCAACCTGGAATTGACCGCCGGCCGGTGGTTCTTGCCCGGTAGCAAGGCCGACAATAATAATGTCATTCTCAATGAAACAGCCGTCAAAACATTAGGAATACGCGAGCCTGTCATCGGGCAGCGCTTTGAAGGGCGGGGCGATAGCGGTGTGATCATCGGGATAGTGAAAGATTTTTACTACAAAAGCCTGCGTGAAAAGATTGACCCCGCCGTAATCAAGACTTACCGGAGCGGCGCGTCGCATTTCCTGGTACAGACCATGCCGGGAAAAAATATCGAAGCCCAGCAAGCTGCCGAACGTGTCTGGAAAAGCAATTTCCCGGGTATTCCGTTTAGCTATACATTCCTTAACGATGATTTCGACCGGTTGTATAAGGAAGAAAGACGGTCTACAACGCTCATCCTGCTTTTTGCCGTACTGGCATCGGTTGTATCTGTTCTTGGTTTGTATGGACTGGCAACATTCCGGGCAGAAAGCCGGACAAAGGAAATAGGTATCCGAAAAGTACTGGGGGCAAGTGTGTCGAATATTGTGAGGCTGCTTTCCAGGGATTTTGTGAAGCTTGTGCTGATCTCCGTTATTATCGCCTCCCCCATTGCCTGGTGGGCGATGAACAACTGGCTGGACGACTTCGCCTACCGCATCGACATCCAATGGTGGATGTTTGCGGCCGCAGGGCTGGCAGCGGTAGCGATCGCGCTGTTTACAATTAGTTTTCAGGCAATTCGCGCGGCAACGGCGAACCCGGTCGAATCATTAAGAACGGAATAACAGTATGATAACGTCTCATTTCACAATTGCCTGGAGGAATATCCTCCGCAACAAGACTTACTCTTTTATCAACCTGCTGGGGCTTGCGGTAGGGATCTGCTGCTTTCTGCTGCTGTTCCTGTTTGTCGGGGATGAGCTGAGCTACGATCGTTACCATAAGAACGCCGACCGGATTTACCGGCTGAACCGTACTTTCCTGTCTGCCGACGGGACGCCGTCTTTGCGGCTGGGTACGGTAGCGCCGCCCTTTGGACCGCTGATCAGTGAGGAATTCCCGCAAGTAAAGGAAGCTGTCCGCCTGTTCGGTACCAGCGCACTTGTCAGGAGGGGAGAAATGATATTCCTGGAAGAAAATATATTTGCCGCCGAGGAAAACCTTTTTAAAGTATTCGATTTCAACATAAAGGGCGGCCGTCCCGACCAGGTGCTGGCCGAGCCTTTCTCGGTCGTATTATCCCGGCCGATGGCGGAAAAGTACTTTGGACGGGAAGACCCGGTCGGACAGCTTTTGCGTATCGACAACCAGGTCGATTACAAAGTGACCGGTGTTTTCGAGCCGCTTCCGGCGCAATCTTCGTTTCACCCGCAATTCATCGCGTCATTTTCTACCCTTCGCGACGACAGGATGTACGGGGCCGACCGGCTTCGTACCGACTGGGGGAACAATTCGTTTTTCCTGTTTCTTCTGCTTGAGCCCGGGGCCGATCCGGTAGCGATCGAAAAGGCCTTCCCGGCGTTCCAGGACAAGCATATCGGCCCCAATACTTCGCCCTGGTCGGTGCTGAGCCTTACGCCGCTCACCGGCATTCACCTGCATTCTCACCTGGATAGCGAGATGGAGGCCAATTCAGATATCCGCTATGTGTACTATTTTTCGGCAATTGCCCTTTTTATCTTGCTGATAGCATGTATCAACTACATGAATCTCACTACGGCGCGCGCTTCGAGGCGTGCCCGTGAAATAGGGCTCAAGAAAGTAATGGGGGTAAGCAGGGCCAGGCTGGTGAGGCAGTTTATCACCGAGTCGTTTTTGTTTACAGTGATTGCCCTGCTGCTGGGACTGCTGCTGGCATGGCTGCTGTTACCCCATCTTAACCGGTTCGCGGGTAAATCACTTGCATTATCTGCATTGCTGTCGCCCGTCAACCTGCTATGGCTGATGGCGTTCCTGCTGTTTGTCACGCTGCTTTCAGGAAGCTATCCTGCTTTCTACCTTACGTCTTTCCAGCCGGTCAGCATGCTCAAAGGACGTCTTTCGACGGGGTTGAAGAGCGGCCGGGTCAGGCAGGTCCTGGTAGTCGTGCAGTTTTCTATCGCCGTGCTGCTGATAGGGTGCACAATGGTCGTCTACCGGCAGCTGCAGTACATGCAGAACATCGACCTGGGCTACAGCAAAGACCAGGTGGTTGTATTCAGGGGCGGTCAGACGGATAGCCGGTTTGAGGCTATCCGGAATGACCTGCTGAACGACAGCCATGTGCTGGAGGTCGGGAGGTCGTCAAGGATCCCCACCGGGAAGCTGCTCGACTCGTGGGATGCCAAGGTGAAAAGAGGGGATTCCCTGGTCCCCACTTCGGTTACGCTAAAGATGCTGACCGTCGACGAGCGCTTTATCCCGGCCTACCGGATCGGCATGGCTGCCGGACGAAATTTTTCCAACGAATTTGCGACCGATTCAGCCAGCGGGTTTATCATCAATGAAACCGCAGCCGACATGCTGGGGTGGAAAAACCCTGCGGAAGCGCCAGGGCATGGTTTTGTATATGGCGACATCAGCGGGACCATCATAGGGGTGTCGAAAGATTACCATTTCGAGTCGCTGCACCAGCGCATTCCGCCCGTGGTGATGCTGATGGGCGGCGGCGCAATGCGGTGGGTGTCGGTGCGGATAAAGGGCGACTGGGTTCCCGCCACGCTTGAATACATCCAGCGGGTATGGGACAGGCATTTCCCTGACCAGCCTTTTGCATACGACTTCCTCGACAGCCGGTATGCTGCGCTCTATACGCTGGAGCAGACGCAGCAGGCGCTTATGGGCGGCTTTTCGCTGATCGCGATCCTGATTTCCTGTCTCGGGCTGCTCGGGCTTTCGATGTATATGACGGCGCTGCGGGTAAAGGAAATCGGTATCCGCAAGGTATTGGGTGCATCCTCAGCGCATATCATCGGGCTTTTATCAACGAGCTATCTGCGGTTGGTGCTGATCGCGATCGTGATTGCCGTGCCCGTGACCTGGATGGTGATGACAAGATGGCTCCAGGACTTTGCCTACCGCACCGAGATCCGGTGGTACCTGTTTGCATTTGCCGGTTTGCTGGCTGTCGTGATCGCCTTTGCTACCGTAAGCTGGCAGGCTGTAAAGGCGGCGGTGGCTAACCCCGTGGAAAGTTTGAGGAATGAATGATAACCACGGAGAGACGCGATGCACCGTGTTTCTGCGAATCAGGGAAAAAAACAAAAAAAAATTTTTAATGAACAAAAAAAACAGAACTTGCAATAGAATTCCCCGATCCGGATAGCATTTCAGCGGAAACCAGGAATCTGTATGCAGCCAAAACCTTACCCTGTTCCTGACCTGTTGCTTTGGCGGCGTCTGCTGGCCGGGGAAGTACCTGCGTTTGAAGAAATCATGCGGGAGCACTACACCGCCCTGTTCCGGTACGGCACCAAATTTTCACGGGACCGTGCGCTGATCCAGGACGCTATCCAGGATGTTTTCCTGGAGGTTTGGGAAAAAAGGGCGCATATCGATGACCAAATACCGCCCAAACCGTACCTGATGGCGTCTGTCAGGAGGAGGATCCATCGTTTGACAAATTCTTCGCCACCCGTGCTGAATGCTGACGCACCGGAAAACAATCCCTTTGACATCGAGTTTTCCGTAGAGGAAAGCTTTATCCGGACCGAAGAGACCCTGAAGCTTGCGCAGCACTTAAGCTCCCTCCTGAACGGATTGCCTCCGCGTCAGCAGGAAGCCGTCTACCTGAAGTTTTTCCATGAGATGAGCAGGGATGAAATATCGGAAGTGATGCATATTGCTCCGCAATCTGTATCCAACCTGCTGCAAACAGCCATTAAGTGGCTGAAAGTTAACTGGAGCAAAAATCTTGCCCTCGGGATCCTGGTCTGGATCAAAGCATATCTAATCGGTACGTTTTTGCAGCGCCTGTAAAAAAATCAAAAAAAGTACAGTATCCGTTCCTCACTGCTGTCTATACACCTTATGACATCGGATTATCTGCAATGGACAGCTACAAGGATTCAGGTATCGGACAATTTATATGGGACGACGATTTCCGTGCCTGGGTACTGGCGCCCACCCGCGAGCTGGAAGCTTACTGGTCGGAATGGTTACGCGAGCACCCGGAAAAGCGGGAAGTCATACAAAGCGCGCGTGAAATTGTCCTGGCGACTACGGTACGGGAGCCAGGATTGCCTGCGTCTGAAATGGAGGCTTCCATTCAAAATACACTCAGGCAGCTAACGGCAGTGCAGGGCTCCCCGGCTAAAAAGTACGCTCTTTATTCCTGGCTTCCTTATGCGGCAGTGTTCTTGCTGGTATGCAGCCTCGGATGGTGGGCTTACCGGCGTATACCGTCTTCGTTGCCGTCGGCTGCCGGCAAAATCGCCGAAGCAGCCATTGCCCCCGGAATGACCACCCGGCAAAACAACAGCCGGTCATCGCTGAATATCCGGCTTCCTGACGGCTCTGCGGTACAGCTTCAGCCTCAGAGCAGGTTAAGCTATCCTGAAAAATTTGCGTCTGAAAAAAGAGAGGTTTTCCTGACCGGGGAAGCTTTTTTCGATATCGTGCCGGCTTCCGGGCGTCCTTTTTTTGTAAGGACCGACGAGCTCGTGACGAAAGTGCTGGGAACCAGCTTTTGGGTAAGGAGCTTTCAGAAGGAGCAAGGTATTATGGTAAGGGTAAAAACGGGAAAAGTGGCGGTGTTTAAACATGACGAGGAAAATGAAAGCGACCCCTCGGCATTGGAAGGCGCTTACGCTACGGTCCTTACTCCCAACCAGCAAATTGTGTATTCCCGGAAGGAGGCTCAGATGGAAAAGAGCCTCGTTGCACTTCCCGAACCCGTTTCAGGGGTATTCGATACATTTCGCTTCGAATACGACGATGTCCCGGTCTCGCGGGCTTTCGAAGACCTGGAAAAAGCCTACGGAGTTGACATTGTATTTGAGGAATCTCTTTCCGATTGCCCGGTAACGGCATCTATCGGCGGGTTTCCTCTTTACGAGCAGCTTCGTATACTCTGCAAAGCAATAAGTACCGAATATGAGGTTGCCAATGGAATAATTACGATCAAAGGAAATACATGTAAGTAAGACAGGCCGGTTCCGCTGCAACAGAACCGGCCTGGAATAAAATCCCTGGTTACGATGTTTATCGAAGCTCCAAGCAATATGGAGCAAGGGACTGTTTTGCTCTTTTTAACCCAACAAAACGTGTCAAAAGTATGAAAAAACGCTGTATTATTTATCCGTATCTTTTGTCAGTCGTGCGAATAAGTTGTCTCCAGATCTTCCTGATCCTAAGCGGCATCGGTACTACTTCTGCCCTGCACAGCAATGCCCAGGAGCTGCTCTCCAGGAAAGTCAGCCTGCATGCCAGGAACCTCGAAATGGTCAAAGTGCTCCAGCAAATAGAGAAGCAGGCGGAAGTTCGGTTTGTATTCAGTTCCAAAATGATCGCATCCAAACGGAAAATTTCGTTTGAAGCCGGTGATGATCCTCTTTCCAGTGTATTGGAACGCCTCCTGACACCTCTGGACATCAGCTATGAAATTTCAGGCCAGGTGATTATACTTAGCAAAAAAGAAACGCCTCCCTTCCGGAATGAAGACCAACCGGGCTTAAACTCCCTATTGGTACCGGCGCTTACCGTTTCAGGCATGGTGAAGGACGAAAAAGGGGAAGCGCTGCCGGGAGTAAGCATCCTGATCAAAGGGACGCAGCACGGGACTACTACCAATACCGAAGGTTTTTTCAGACTGGAAGTGCCCGACGAAAACGCAGTTCTCGTTTTTTCATTTGTAGGATATATATCGCAGGAAGTGGCAGCTGCGGGCAAAGCTTCTCTGGACATTGTGCTCAAAGTAGATGAGAAGGCACTGGACGAGGTAGTGGTCATTGGCTACGGTACCCAGAAAATTGCGGATGTTACGGGGTCGGTTTCAAGGATTAGCGAAAAGGTAATACAAAGCCGTCCGACAGCCAATTTTCAGGAAGCCATGCAAGGCCGGATGAGCGGTGTGCAGGTACGGCAAACAGGAGGAGACCTTTCAGGACGCTTTAGTATCAATATACGGGGTATCGGGTCTGTAACCGGCAGTAACAACCCGCTTGTGGTAGTAGACGGAATCCCCCTGTTCAGCGGGGATTTTTCCACGATCAATCCCAGGGACATCATCTCTATTGATGTTTTGAAAGATGCATCAGCTACGGCCATTTACGGGGCCAGGGCATCGAACGGCGTGATCAATATCACCACGCGACGGGGCCAGGACGGTAAGACGGAGTTTTTCTTTGAGACTTCCTTCGGATTTGAAAATATAGCCAAACGCTACGAAGTGCTCAGTACCGAACAGCAACGTCGGCTGTTTGTAGAAGCCTTCAAAAACACGAACCAGAACACCTCCGTTTTTGAAGACCTGGATCATCCCGCGTGGGCTGTTGACACCGATTGGCAAAAATTGGTTACGCAGACAGGGCTACGCCAGGAATACAGCATAGGTGTGCACGGCGGGACTGAAAAAAGCCGTTTCGCAGTTTCGGCGTCCTATCTTAAAAGAAAAGGCATCATTAAAACCTCCGATCTGTCCTCTTTTTTCCTGAGGGCCAATAACGATATCCGGTTCAGCCCTAAATTCACTATCGCTACAAGCGTTTCTGCCAGTCACCAGGAAACCACTCCTGTTGATAACGATACGTTTCACGGGGGAGCCTATAAAAGTTCTATTTCGGTGCACAGCTATGTCGAGCCGTTTGATGAAATGGGTAACCTGAAAGGGATCTCACATACGGCAAACCCTTATTTTGGCGAAAACAGGAACCCGCTCATCAATTTGCTTTTGCCAACCAGGAATAATGCCAGGGACAGGATTTTAGGAAACGTAAAGGCCGACTGGGAGTTCCTGGAGGGACTTACCCTTTCCGGGAATATAGGCGCCGACTTACTTTTCCTGAATAATTATTCTTTCCAGCCGGTTTATAGCATTGGCATATACCAACTGGATCAGGGGAGCACAACCTCAGGGGCAGGGCGCCAGATCAATTGGGTGACCGACGCCACACTGCAATACGCACGCTTGGTCGGGAAGCACGATTTCAAGATCTTAATAGGTTCTTCGGCCCAATCGTTCATTAACAGGCAGCACAGCGTAACGGGCTCAGGCACTGTAGATAACAAGCTGAATCAGCTATCCAACCAAACCAATTTTGTGGCTTCGGGTTCCGATGTGACTGCGGGGCTGGTATCCTCCTTCGGGCGGATCAACTACGGTTTTGACGGCCGCTACCTGGTCACGGCTACTGTCCGTCGCGACGGGTCATCCAAATTCGGGGCAAACCGGCGTTATGGTATTTTCCCTTCAGCTTCCGTCGCCTGGCGGATCTCGGAAGAACAATTCATGCCCGGCAGGAATATTTTCAGCGACTTCAAGCTGAGACTTGGCTACGGCGTAACCGGGAATCAGAATATCAGCGACTATGCTTTCATCACCCGCGCGGGAAATGCTTCTTACGTATTTGGCAATTCGGTAGTAGTCGGGAATGCGCCGCAAAATATAGGGAATCCTAATCTGCAGTGGGAGTCGGCCAGGCAATTCGATGCCGGTGTGGATTTTTCGCTGGCACAAAACAGGATCAGGGTTACGCTTGATTATTACAACAAACAGTCGGAAGACCTGCTCATCAATACACCGGTCCCCTTTACAGCGGGAGTTCCGGAGGATCCGACCGTTAATATCGGGTCGATAGAAAACAAAGGATGGGAATTCGATATCAATTCCCGGAACCTCACGGGGAAGTTCAGCTGGACTACCCACCTCAACATGACCCTGAACCGAAACAGGGTACTGGACATTGGCAGCAACTCCACGGGCGATCCCCTGTCGATACCGGGTGAAACCCTTGCTTTGCCGGGCGAACCCATTAACCTTACCCGGGCGGGCGAGCCGATAGCAGCGTATTACATGTATCGTTTTGATGGGATTTGGCAATCGGAAGACCGCGACCTGGCGGCCCGGTTCGGCGCAGTGCCCGGCGATGCGCGCTATTTTGACGCGAACGGGAATAACCAATTAGACCAGGGAGACAGAATTTATGCCGGTAATCCCAACCCGACATTGTTCGGAGGATTTACCAACGACCTGAGCTATGGCTCCTGGTCGTTATCGGTATTCTTTAACTTTTCAGCGGGGAATAAGCTGTATAATTCCATGCGCAATCTCAACGCCCGCGCGGTACCTTTCAATCAGCAGCTGGCCGAGGTAGCCGACTTCTGGACGCCTGAAAATCCTTCCAATACCATTCCCCGTCCTTCCCAGGGTGGGAATACAACCTACCTCTCTACACGTGCCTCTACCCGGTTCCTGGAGAATGCCGCTTTCCTGAGATTGAAAGATATAAGTGTTTCCTATGAGGTCCCCTCCGGGTTTGTACAGCGCATTAAGCTCACGAGGATGCGGATAGCCGTTCAGGCCAGCAATCTTCTGACTTTCACGAAGTATCAGGGACTGGATCCGGAAGCCTCCAGCAATGCCGCTCTCATTTCCGCCGGGATTGATCATACGCCCTACCCTCTTACGAAGATGTATTCGGCCACAGTGCAGATAGGATTCTGATCGCTACCCTTTTAAACGCTAATGAACAATGAAATAGCCATGAGCAATCAGAAATCAGCTATCGGCTCGTTTGCACGCAAGTGGTACGCCACCGCGGCGGGGCCGCCCAGGCCGTCGACGAACCCTTCGACAGGCTCAGGGGCCACCCTTCGACAGGCTCAGGGGCCACCCTTCGACAGGCTCAGGGACAAAGGGCTGAGCGCTGACTGCTGAAAGCTAATAACCTTTTATACAGATGAAAAAGACAGTCATTAAAATCAGCATCGTTACCGTGTTTTTTTCTGTCCTGGCCATAACCGGGTGTGAGAAAATACTGGAACCCGAAATACAGGGGCAGGTAGCGCTTGATCATCTTGTTACATCAGAAAACGGTTTAATTACTGCGGTAAACGGAATTTATACACCGTTGCAGGCCCTGTATGTCGGGCCGATGCAAAGGCTTACCGACATGGCCAGCGATGATGGCTGGACCTGGCGAAACGAGCTGGAACCCGATCTTTTTATTGCTGAGCCGGTATTCTCGCACTCCCAGAGCGTTTGGGTTGGTCACTACAGGGGAATTACCAGGGCCAATACCGTGATAGATAACCTGGATAAAGTAACCTTTTCAAAAGCCGAAACCGGGCATAACATAGAAGGACAGGCTAAATTCCTGAGGGCCTTTTATTATTTTAATCTGGTACGGCTTTTTGGCGGAGTCCCCCTGATCGTGAATGAGATCAAATCACGGGAGGATTCCGAAATGCCGAGAGCTTCAGTCCGGGAGGTATACGACCAGATCAAAAAAGACCTGGTCGACGCCCGCAGCCTTTTACCTGAAACCTTTTCTTCCGGGTATGGCAATGAAGCAGGCAGGGCCACAAGCCTCGCTGCATCGTCGCTCCTCTCCCTGGTCCATCTCGAGCTGGAAGAATGGGATCAGGCCGTTGAAAATATGGACAGGGTAATCGGGAAAAAAACATTACAGCCAAATTACGCTTCCTATTTTAACGGCTCTGCCGAAAACGGCGCGGGCTCTTTGTTCGAGGTACAATACGGCGGCGTGGACGCATCCAATACAAGCACGCTGAGTAACTTCCTGGCACCGCCAGCCCTGTCAGGCGGCGCTATAATCCTGCCTACTGATGACAACCTGGAAGGAAAAGGAGGGGGACCGTCGTCCGGAAATGGCATTATCCAGGCTTATGAGGAGCAGGATCTGCGAAAGCAGGTGAATTTTAATACCTATGGCCTGGCCAACATCGTAGATGCGACCCAGCCCGCCGGCAGTCTCTATTATGTCCATAAGTTTTACAATACGCGGGACCCTCTCGGGCGCAGCACCTGGAACTATCCTCTGATCCGTTACCCCGAAATCATCCTCGCAAAAGCAGAAGCCCTGAATGAAATCGGCTACCAGGCCGACGGCGAGGCCTTTGACCTGCTGAACCAGATCAGGCGGCTTGCGGGCGTCCCGGCCTACACCTCCGTACAACTGGCTACGCAGCAGGATTTCAGAAACGCCATCCGTAAGGAGCGGAGGCTGGAGCTGGCTTTCGAAGCCAAAAGGTATTTCGACCTGAACCGCTGGGGAATTCTGAAGGAAAGCATCCAGCCGCAGCTGGATTTTCTTAAGATCAGCTTCCCAACCCACAGAACGGTAGCTCACCCGGTAACCGGTAAAAACACTTACCTCTACCCGATCCCTGCAATCGAATTCGTTAACAATGCGCAGCTGGGAGAACAAAATCCGGGTTATAACAATTAATCCCGATCAATGAACATTCGTTATTTATTGATATCTAATTCTGATCTATGACTTTGAAATACAAATGGCTGCTGCTGGTTGCCGTACTGGCAGCAGGCACGGGCGTCGTATCCCGTAAAGCCGGCTTCAAAGGTAAAACAGAAGCCGCAGCAATCAATCAGCAACCCAACATCATCGTCATTCTGGCCGACGATCTCGGATATGGCGACCTGCAATGTTTTAATCCGGACTCCCGGATCAGCACTCCTCACTTAAATAAGCTGGCAGGTGAAGGGCTTTTATTTACGGACGCTCATTCCGGTTCTGCGGTATGCACCCCTACCCGGTATGGCCTGATCACAGGCAGGTATGCTTTCAGGTCGCCCCTGAAAAAGGGGGTACTAGGGGGCTATTCCCCTTCGCTCATTGAGAAAGACCGCTTTACTATAGCCCGTTTGCTCAAACAGGCGGGTTATAGCACGGCCGTTATCGGCAAATGGCACCTGGGATTGAACTGGCCGGTCCCGGACTCTTCCCTGCTATCTGTCCCGGATTCGCCTGATAAATGGCTTTCCGGCGAGGGTCTTGCGATCCGGGAAGACCTTACGCTCGGCCCTAATGATCTCGGTTTCGATTACAGTTATATTCTTTCTTCATCGCTGGACATCCCTCCCTATCTGTACCTGGAAAATGGCCGGCTGCTGAGCCGGACGCTTCAGGAAATAGAAGGGAACAACAATCCGAGAGGCGTATTTTGGCGGAAAGGGATAGCATCTGCCGATTTCAGGATTGAGAAAACCCTGGATCATTTCGGAACCAAAGCTTCGGCGCACCTGGCGGCCATGAGCAAAAAAAAGACACCTTTCTTTCTTTATCTCCCCCTCACTAGTCCGCATACACCGTGGTTGCCGGCCCCGCAATTCCAGGGCAAATCAGGAGCGGGAACGTACGGGGATTTTGTGATGCACACAGACCATGTCGTAGGCAGGGTCATGCATACCCTCGACAGCCTGGGACTGAGGGAAAATACACTGGTCATTTTCACATCCGACAACGGGGCCGACTGGAAACCAGGCGATCGGAAGGAATTCCCTTTGCACCGGGCTAACGGTATTTACCGCGGCCAGAAATCAGATATCTGGGAAGGCGGTCACAGAGTGCCCTTCATAGCGAGCTGGCCCGGGATGATCAAACATCCTGCCGTCGTAAACCAGACGATCTGCCTTACCGACCTCGCAGCCACTTTCGCCGCGCTGACCGGCCAGGTATTACCGGCCAATTCGGCGCAGGACAGCTATGATTTTTCGCCGCTGCTTAAAAATCCGGCGCAAAAGCAGGCAGTTCGTGAAAGTGTGATTCATCATGCCATCAGCGGCATGTTTGCCATCCGGAAAGGAAAGTGGAAGTACATAGACGGACAGGGCAGCGGCGGTTGGTCGGCAGCTCCGGAAAGCCGCCTCCCGGCACAGTTATATAACCTGGAAACGGATCCTCAGGAGACCCGTAACCTTTTGGAAAACCACCCCGACATTGCCCGGGAATTAAAGGAATTGCTTGACAGGCAGAAGGAGGCCGGATATACCCGGTCCGGGGCAGCCGGGTGACCGGGTTGCAGCCGGTGGGCTGCCAGTCATCTGTTTGACCCTATGACCGTTTACGGACAGGAAGTGTTCGCTATCGGACATTGAAACGGAAATATAAAGTAATACTGGCTGATTGTCAGCTGGTTATATCTGTGGTCTGACAATTGTCGGAGAGGAGGGGAAAGAAGATAAATGCACCTCTACGCATGTAATTCTAAAAATAGCAGACCGATGTTTAAAAATTATTTCAAAATAGCCTGGCGGAACCTGGTTAAAAACAAGGGTTACTCGGCAATACATATCATTGGACTTACTGTCGGTTTCTGGGCATGCGCGGTTGTAGCCACGGTAGTGATGGATGCGCTTTCGTACGACCGGCAATGGAGCAGGAGCGACAGGATCTACCGTATCAATACAATCGCTACGATGGGCGACGGGATCACCGACAAGTTCTCCCGTTCTTTCGGCGGACTGGGGGCGGCATTGAAAAAAGACTTTCCCGAAGTAGCCGGTTATGCGGCCATCGATTGCGGTGAGACCCAATTCGGATTAAAAGAAGAAGTAGGAGATATCTTCAAAACACGCATCATGCGTGCGGATACCAGCGTCTGGAATATACTTGATTTCACAATCCTGGAAGGAAAGCCTGATGCTTTCGTCCACGGAAGCCAGAATCTTGTCATTACTAAGTCTTTCCGGAACAGGGTCTTTCCCGGTGTAAACCCGGTCGGGCAGATGGTATACGAATTTTCCCGCTACAAAAGCAAGCCGGTAGCCTACCTCGTTACAGGCGTGATCGACGATCTGCCTGCAAACAGCTCATTCTTTGCCGAAGCGGTGCAGGTGCAAAGTCCCGGCAGGGAGGAGCTGTCGCCCAGGGAATCCGGGAGCTTCAAGGCCAATTACCTGTTGCTTACGCCCGGAACGAACGGGAAAGCCTTCGAAGCGAAACTAAATACCTGGTACCGGCAGTTTACGGAGCAGAAAAGCAAATACCAGTATGAGCTGCAGCCGGTCACCGACCTTTACCTTCATTCTGACTTTGAGAGGAATGAGGATTTCCGCGGAAATGCGCGGAATATATATTTCTTTGCCGGGATAGCGGCGCTCCTTCTTGCGATAGCCTGCATCAATTTTGTCAACCTCAGCACTGCGCGCGGTATTTCCAGGCTTAAAGAAACCGGTGTAAGGAAGGTCTTAAGCGCTTCCAGGCGTGATCTGGTGTTCCAGTTCATGACGGAGGGATTTTTGGTTTTCGGGATCGCGTTTATGATAGCAATGAGATTGTATCACGTGTCTTTGCCGGGGGTAGAACTTTTTTTAAGCCATAAGCTGACGCGGGTTATCACAGCAGATTTTCTCCTGTTTTCCGGGACGCTTGCTATCATAGCGGTTACATGGCTGCTGACAACCCTGTACCCCGCCTGGATTTTGTCGGGCTTCCGGCCGGTCGAGGTGCTGAAAGGGAAACTTTTTTCAAAGGCTTTTGCCGGTGTCGATCATGTACGACGCGGGCTGGTAGTGATACAATTCGGTATTTCAATTGTGGTGCTGGTGGGATTGATAGTCGCTCAAAGCCAGATCCGCTTTATGCGACAGACAGATCTTGGATACAACAAAGCCAACCTGCTTGCAATAGACTACCTTTCCTGGGACGGGCAGAGCGACGCGTTTAAATCGGAGGTGACCAGGATCGCAGGAGTAAAGAGCGCGAGCTTTACGCAATGGGTGCCAAGCCGGGGAGGCGGGTTTATGTCGCGCGAGGTAGAAGATCCGCGGGAGCCCGGAAAGAAGCACAAAGTGTGGTATCTATCCGGGGATGCAGATCTGGCCCGGACCCTGGAGCTGAGCCTGCAGGAGGGAAGGTTCCTGGACGCACGCTTCCCGGCAGATGTATTGAATGCGGACTCGCTCCAGGCCGTGGATTGGGTAAAATATGAAGAAGCCATCGGGGAGCAGCCAACGCTGGTAACCGAATCGGCTGTGAAGCTGCTCGGGATAACGCAGCTCGGGTGGAAACATGCGGCCGCCAACACCGTCCCGGTAGGTATTGTCGGAAACTTTAACAACGAATCGCTTTACGAGCCGGTAAAACCTGCCGTCATCATGGCCACCAGGAGCCCCAGGTATGGAGGGATGCTGATTCGTACAGCCCCGGGACAGGAAGAGCGGGTAGTGGCAGAGGTCCAAAAGCTGTTTAAAAAGATTTATCCCTTAAAAGTGCCGGAACTCACACGTGTGTCAGACCTGCTGGATCAGCAATACGAAGCAGATGAGCAGTTTTCGAAACTCCTTCTTGTTTTCAGCGGGCTTACGATGGTCCTGGCTCTGATGGGGATTCTGGGCCTGGCTGTGCAGGCGGCCGGGACGCGCACCAAAGAAATTGGAATCAGAAAAGTGCTCGGCTCGTCCGTAGGCAGTATTGTGACGCTTCTGAACAGGGATTTTGTGATGCTGGTGCTGATTGCCCTGGCGGTTGCTTCTCCCGTAGCCTGGCTGCTGATGAGCAAGTGGCTGCAGAATTTTGCCTATCGTGTGCCTATAGAGTGGTGGATGTTTATGGCTGCAGGCTTGCTTACCACGGGAATTACGCTTTTAACCGTGAGCTGGCAGGCCGTAAAGGCGGCGGTGGCCAACCCGGTGGAGAGCCTGAGAAATGAATGAGATACGGTCTTTATGAGGGGATTGGGCGGAATTACACGAGATCGTGTTGAAAAAGTAATTGAAGCTGAACCGAAAGCAGAAAGGGGCTAAAGCGCAAATATAAAAATCCTTATTTGCACTTTAGGTCATAAGTGCAAATAAGGATCCCATAATTGCACTAGTACAATTATAAAAATTTATATTTGCACTTTGTCTGATAAGTGCAAATAAGAAAAAATATAATTGCGCGAATGCAAATACAGGATATAACAAAATTTACAGCCGGAAGATGGGTAAAGCGTGTGGAATACAATAGTTTTACGCCGGAAAAGATCTTTCGCCCATGGCAGGTTACTGACAACTCATTGTTGGTACTATTGAGTGAAGCCGACCGACTCTTGGGAAAGCTTGACGCCTTTTCTACGCTGATACCTGATGTGGACTTCTTCATTAAAATGCACGTTACCAGGGAAGCCACAGTATCCAGTAAGATAGAAGGGACCCAGACGTCCTTTGAGGAAGCGCTTATCCGGGAGGAAGACATTGATCCTGAGAAAAGGGATGACTGGAGGGAAGTCCACAGTTATATTGATGCTATCAACCAGGCTATTCAGGATTTGGAGAACCTCCCTATTTCTACCCGACTTATTCGGAAAACACATAAAACACTACTGTCGGGTTCCAGGGGAAAGGAAAAGCTGCCGGGTGAATATCGTAGTAGTCAGAACTGGATAGGGTCCAGTTTAAAAAATGCTGTGTTTGTTCCGCCGATGCATAATGAGATCCCCGAACTAATGCAGGATCTTGAGAATTTTATTAATGCCGAATTGATAGGCAGCCCCGTGAAGGTACCACACCTGATCAAAATTGCCCTGATCCATTATCAATTTGAAACTATTCACCCCTTTCTGGATGGAAATGGAAGGGTAGGGCGCTTGCTGATCACCTTATACCTGATCGACAAAAAAGTATTAAGACATCCTACATTGTATCTTTCCTACTATTTTGAAAAGAACCGAAGGGCTTATTACGATAACCTTATGGCAGTGAGAACGGACAACCAGTTGGCCAACTGGGTACGTTTTTTTTTGCAGGGGGTGATTGAGACAGCTGAAAACAGTATTGCGACGTTTCAAAATATTATCAGGCTTAGAGGTGAGATTGAGAGAAGCAGGATTATTACTTTGGGGCGAAAACAACCGGAAGCCATTCGGCTCCTGAACGAATTGTATAAGCAGCCCATTATGGATGGAACTCAAATTGCCGGGATAATGGGTGTCCATGCCAGTACGGCCAACCGGCTGATTGCCGATTTAGTAAAGCTCGACCTGTTAAAAGAGCTGACTGGCTATAAACGAAACCGCATTTACGCCTTTGAGCCCTATATCAGGTTGTTTAAAAGCGACGAAGCATAAAAGTAAGCCAACCCGCATCTCTGATCAAGCTGCTAACAAAAAGCCGGCAGGCTATTCGTGCGGCGACGGCAAACCCGGTGGAAAATTTACTCATTGCACAGGTATTGCCTGGCGCTGTCCGCTTCTGGACAAAAACTGTTCATTTCCGGGCATTTTTAAAATGATTTCTCTTGTACTGTGTTAGTAATAAGTATGTTATATTGCCGGCATAGATTTATTGCCTTCCTGACCCATACAGGTATAAAACCGGATTTGGAATGATAGGAATTCATTTCTTTAAAACAGCCTGGCGGAACCTGATGCGGTCCAAAGCATTCGGCTTGCTGAATATAACGGGCCTGGGATTAGGCTTCGCAGGATTCATCCTTTCCTGCCAACCGGGAGCGCAGCTATGATGCCTGGAACCCTGCTTACGATGATATTTACCTGGTGGGCTCGGAGTATGAAGGCAAGCGGTCGGGAGAAGTATTGGCGGGGCTGGCTCCCGCCATTGAAGCCGGGATCCCGGAAGTAATGTATGCCGGGCGGGTAAACCAGGCGCCTTTTGAAGTTCCGTTTATCACCGACCGCGGCGTTTTCCACGTTAATAAATGGCTCGGAGCCGACCTTCAGATTGCGAAGATGTTCAGGATCCGGACCCGGGAAAATGTGCTGGAGACTTCTGGCAGGTCAAGATTGGGTATCCTGGGCCCGGAAGCAGGGAAGGTTCTATACCATGACCGCCTTTTTAAGGAAGGACTGATGATGGGGAACAGGAAAAGCGGGATGCCGATGGAGATCGATGATATCGCCATGGAATCGCCGGGGCTATCCATTATTTCGTTTGACTTTCTCAATATATTACGCGACATCACGGAAGGGTTTGGCGGGGCGGAGCATATGCCGCCGGTCATGACATTTATCCAATTGAAGCCCGGAGCCGATCCCGGACTGGCCGCTCAAAAGATCAATATACTTTATCAGCGCCAGGTGGCCTGGCTGCATAAACTTCCGTCCGGGGTGTCGCAGCATACCACGTTATACCTTGATCCGCTGAGGAATTTACACCTCCGGCCGCTGCACGGAAGCAATACCGGCTATATTGTAGCGATGGTCATCGGTATCCTGGCGGCGGCGATCCTGCTGCTTGCCGCGATCAACTATACCAACCTGATGGTGACCCAGGCCAATAAGCGTGCGAAGGAGATAGGGCTCAAAAAAATATTCGGTGTCAGCCGGTCGCGGCTGGCGTTTCACTTCTGGATGGAAATCCTGGTACAATGCCTGCTGGCGGCGTTTATAGGGTGGGGGCTGGTGATGCTGGGAGAGGGCGCCGTACAGAAATGGATCGGCGATGAGCCCGGTAGCTACACCGGCGGCGCGGCGCTGGTCTGGCAGCTGGGGCTGGCGGCATTAGGTACTGCGCCTGTGGCAGGGGTCTACCCGGCGATCGTGCTGTCGGGCTACCGGCCGGTGCGCATCCTGCGCGGCAACTTCCAGACGGGCCATAAAGGAACGCGCCTGCGCCACGGCCTCCTGGCTTTCCAGTTTTTCATTGCCATAGTATTCCTGTCTTCGATGTTCCTGGTGAGGAAACAGCTGGACTTTATGCGGCACAGTGACAAAGGGTTTGATCCCGGCCAGGTCGTGTACATCAAAAATCTCGTCGACTTTGGTGCGCAGAAGCCGCTTGTGGCCTTTGAAACCGTAAGAAACCGTCTCAAAGCCATTCCCGGCGTGGAGCATGCAACGGTGGCCACAAGCGTGCCGGGCGGAGCGCAGCCAGTTCTGACAACCGCTGAATACCGGGACGCGCGGTATGAAGTCGGCCATATCGGGGTAGACTACGAATATTTCGAAGCAATGGGAATGGAGGTGCTTGCCGGCAGGGTATTTACCGATCGCTTTCCCGCGGACTCCGCCGATGGGGTGGTCATAAACGAAGCGGCCATGAAGGCATTGAATATCCGGGAGGCAGCCGGGCAGCATATCCGGTGCTGCAATACCGATTTAAGGCTGATCGGCGTGGTCCGTGATGCCCGGATGCAGGGCTTCGATGAGGCCGTAGGCCCGGTGGTCTATACGGTCAGGAACCTGTGCGAACCGTTTAAGTCGGAGATCCTCGTCAGGATCGGGAAAGGACATACGCAAAGTGCATTGGCTGCAATAGAGAAGGAGTGGACAGAGATCAACGCCTTTGACGGAGATTATTTCCGGTATGAATTTGTAGACGAAAAATATGCCGCGCTGTTCAGGGAGCAATCCCGGCTCGAATCGGCCGTCAGTATGTTTGCCGCCCTGGCCATGATCGTCGCTATGATGGGCCTGTTCAGCATGTCGGCGCATTCTATCCGCGTCCGGGAAAAGGAAATGACGATCCGCAAGGTGCTGGGCGCATCGGTCAGGCAGGTATTCCTGCAGCTCAACAAGCCGTTTTTCAGGATTTTCGTGCTGGCTAATCTCGTGGCCGCGCCAATTGTGTATTTCCTGGCGCAACGCTGGCTGTCGCAGTTCGTTTATCGGATCGAAATAGAATGGTGGATATTCGTCGCTGCCGGACTGGCGGCTGCGTTGATCGCATTGCTTACTGTCAGCTGCCAGGCGGTTAAGGCCGCGGTGGCCAACCCGGTGGAGAGCCTGAGAACGGAGTGATGGCCAACGAAGCCGGGCTGTAAAGAGCCCGGCCCGGCAGCCATATGCCAGAATTGCGGCAATCACCAGATCAGAAGCGCAGCGAAGCAAGCATTTCACCTTTCGGGAGCTCCTGTGCTGTGTAGTACAGGCTAAGTTCGTTGCCGCCGCTTTGGTTTTCCAGTTCCCGCAGGATTTTTACCGGTATCACCATGGCAGGTCCGGAGCTGCTTCCATCGGCAAATTCCCACTTCTTCAGGATATTCCCCTTTTGATCTTTGATGGTGAGGCTCCTGCCTGTGCCTACCCCTTTGTTGGTGCAGTGCCTGTATTGGATCTTTAGCCTGTCCTGGTCGCTTGCGGACTGCAATTGGAGCTTCCGCAGGTCCAGCGGCTCGTTTACATGATTTTTCAGGATCAGTTTGTCATTGAGAAAGACCTCGTAGCTATCCAGCCCTGCGACGGTAGCAAAGCCAAAGGCAATGAAGCTGAGAGCGGCGAGTATATACAACTTTACACCGGCCCGGTTGAATGTTTCCCGTTTCATATGAAATCTGGTTATGGTGAGAAATTAATTGACCGGAACAATTCTAGGGGTAAGTAAAATAAAACAGAAAAAAAGTAGAGGAACGGCCGGAATAGTAGATATTCAGAACGGGGTCATTCTAAACCGGTCCTTTGATTATTGAGTAAAGAATCAGCTCCCGGGACTTTTATAGTGACACCTGGAACGGAAGCAGAATAGGAGATTGGAAGCGTACCATCACGATATCGTACTTTGGAATGCCTTCAGGAAAGAAGATAAGACGGCCTTTTTCTTCCCATACTGCCGGAATGCATGTCAGCCTGCATTGTTCCTCATTTTATTCCTGCTCCTGCTAACGGGCTGCGGAGTAGAAAAACCCGCCGAAATAGTACTGGCAGAAAAGGACTTGCCGGAAAAGATAGATTTTAACTACGACGTCAAACCTATTTTGTCGGATAAATGCTTTGCCTGTCATGGCCCGGATCTGAAAAACCGGAAGGGCGATCTGAGGCTCGATACGGAGGAGGGCGCTTACGCTGCGCTAAAAGATGCCGGTAACCGGCACGCCATTGTTCCGGGAAGTCTTTCTGGTAGCATGGTATACGCCAGGTTGATCTCCGAAGACCCGGAAATGAAAATGCCGCCTCCTTCGTCTAATTTAAATCTTTCTGCCAGGGAGATCGCCATTCTTGTCCGGTGGATCGAGCAAGGGGCAGAATATAAACCTCATTGGTCTTTTATTCAGCCGGGAAAACCTGAAATTCCGCGAACAGAGCTCAAGGGTTGGGCACTGTCGCCGATAGATCATTTCATTTTACAACGCCTGGAAAAGGAAGGGCTGAAGCCCTCCGCCGAAGCAAGCAGGGAAGACCTGATCCGCCGGGCCAGCTTTGACGTCACCGGCCTGCCGCCTACGCTGACGGAGATCGACCGTTTCCTGGACGACCACGCTCCCGACGCTTACGAAAAGCTGGTAGACCGCCTGCTGGCCTCGCCAGCCTACGGAGAACGTATGGCAAGCGAATGGATGGATGTTTCCCGCTATGCAGACAGCGACGGATACCTCGATGACAAGCATCGCGACTTTTCCCCGTGGCGGGATTGGGTAATCCAATCCTTTAACCGGAATATGCCCTACGACCGGTTTGTTACCTGGCAATTGGCCGGTGACCTGATACCAGGCCGCTCCAAAGAAAGCATCCTTGCCACCGCCTTCAACCGGTTGCATAAAAAGAATTCGGAAGCCGGGATCGTCTTCGAAGAGTTTCGCGTGGAATACAACGCCGACAGGGTGCAGACGGTAAGCCAGGGCATCCTGGGGCTTTCCGTTCAATGCGCGCGCTGCCATGACCATAAGTATGACCCTGTCAGCCAGGAAGATTACTACAAAATGTTCGGCTTTTTCAACAGCACGGATGAGACGGGCAGCCCTGTTTACGGGCCCGATCAGACACCCGGTCCGGCGCTTCTGCTGACAGACGGGGAACAGGAGGAGCTCATCCGCTTTCTTGACCGCCAGATCGCCGACCTGGAAACCAGGCGGGCAGCCAACGTTTCCGCATCCGGCACTTCCGACCGGCTCTCGAAAATAGTGATTACCCGGGAGGAACTCGAAAAGCAGGCCGGCAAAGACCTCGTGGCTTACTATCCTTTCGACAGAGTGAAAACAGAGTCCGGGAATAAAATCATCACGCCCAACATGGTCAACAGCAGGCAGCCCGCCGTATGCAATGATCCTGTTTTAAAGCCGGGAGTAAAAGGGAGCGCTTATTTCGTAAATGATTACAATTCCATCAAACTTGGCCATAAGATAGGCTGGCATGAGCGGACCGAGCCCTTTTCGGTAGCGCTTTGGATCAATCCGCATACGATATACCCGGATGCAGGGATATTTTATCATTGCGAAGACCTGCGTATAGGCTATAAGGGTTATTCGCTGAGGCTGGCAGATAATAAGCTCCAGTTTATTATGGCGCATTCTTACCCTCAGAACGCCATCCAGGTGAGTACAGTCGATGCCGTGCCTCCTAAAAAGTGGACGCAGGTTACAGTGACCTACGACGGCTCCAGCAAGGCGGCCGGCGTCAGGATCTATGTCAATGGTAAAGAGGCGGCCGTTAAAACAGACTATGACAACCTCTATAAGGGAATCCTGTATGAAAAGGATATTCATACCTACGGCTTCGCAGGATTTACCCTCGGTCAGAGGGGCCTGCTGATCCCGTTTAAGAATGGCGGGATCGATGAACTGAAAATATATAACCGCGAGCTGACGGCCCTGGAGGTTTTATACAGCCACAGCCCGGAAGAAGCCGGTAAAATACTTGAAAATGCAAGCCTGCCTGCAAACAGGGCGCTGCTCAGGGAATATGATCTGGCCCATGCCGATCCCCTTGAAAAAAGCCTGCGGGACAACCTGAAGCTGAAACGGGATGAGCAAAACGCCCTGATGAATGCGATCCCGGAAATTATGGTCATGGGAGATTTGCCCGAACCTCGCCCTACGTATGTCCTTTCCAGGGGCGTCTATGATGCCCCGGAGAAAGAGGTGTTGCCCGGCGCCCTGGAAAGCGTTTTCCCTTTTGACCCGTCCCTGCCGCGCAACCGGCTGGGGTTGGCCAAATGGCTCTTCGATCAAAAGAACCCGCTCACCGCGAGGGTATTTGTCAACCGTATCTGGCAGATGCATTTTGGAAAGGGCCTGGTAAGGTCTGCGGGGGATTTCGGCAGCCAGGGAGACCTGCCGTCGCATCCGCAATTGCTCGACTGGCTGGCCGTTACCTTCATGGAGTCGGGATGGGACATCAAAGAGCTCCACAAGACGATCATGCTGTCGGCGGCCTACCGGCAATGCTCGGCGGTAACCGGGGAGCTTGCTGAGAAAGATCCGGAGAACGTTCTGCTGGCGCGCGGCGCAAGATTCCGGTTCAGTGCGGAAATGATCCGGGATAATTCGCTGGCAATCAGCGGGCTGCTGGTTAATAAACCCGGGGGGAAAAGCGTGTACCCCTACCAACCTGAAGGTATCTGGGATGAGCTGAGCGACAAGGTCTGGCGCTACAAATACCTCCAGGAGCCGGGAGAAGGACTCTATCGCCGGAGCCTGTATACCATCTGGAAACGTACTTCCCCGCCTCCCTCCATGCTTATTTTTGACGCTCCTGAACGGGGAGAATGCGTGGTGACGCGGCGTACCACCAGCACGCCGCTCCAGGCATTGGTGTTGCTGAACGACCCCCAGCATATCGAATCGGCCAGGGTATTGGCGGAAAAGCTGTTGCAGGAAGAAAACAAAGGGATCGACGGGCGGCTGGATAAGGCTTTCCGGCTGATTACGGGAAGGCATCCGGATGCGGCGGAGAAACGTATCCTGGAAACATTTTATTCCGAAGAGCTGAAGCGATTTGAAGAAAAGCCGCAGCAGGCGCTCGATTACCTGGGCACCGGCGAAACCCGGTGGGATCGTTCACTCCGACCTGCCGAAATAGCAGCTCTGGCCGTTGTAGCGAATTCAATCATGAACACGGACGAGGCTTTCACCCGCAAATAAAGGGCGTATATGGAAGATGAAGTAAAGAAAATACTGGGACAGCTCAATCGGCGCGATTTCCTGACAAAGGCAGGGCTCGGTCTGGGGTCGATCGCATTGGGCAGTCTTTTGGGGCCCGGCAGCCCGGCTGCCGGAGGCCGGCAGATCGCTAGGAGGCCCGAACCGGGCCAGGACGAATTTGTGAAAGGTGTCCACTTTTCACCAAAGGCCAAAAGGATTATTTACCTCTTCATGAGCGGCGGGCCGTCTCAGCTGGAGACCTTCGATTATAAGCCGGCCCTGGCGAAATGGCACGGCGAAGAAATTCCTGATTCCATCCGCGGGACGCAGCGCAATTCGGGGATGGTCGCCGGACAGTCTACTTTTCCGCTCGTTCAGTCCATCTATGATTTTAAGCAGTACGGACGGTCAGGCGCCTGGGTGAGCGAGCTGCTGCCCTATACGGCCCAAATCGTCGATGAGCTTTGCATTGTCAAATCCGTCTATACCGAGGCGATCAACCATGAGCCGGCGGTGATGTTCGTGCAAACGGGTTCCCAGCAAAGCGGCAGGCCCTCCATGGGCTCATGGCTGAGCTACGGACTGGGTTCCGACAATGAAAATCTCCCCCATTTTATGGTCATGATCTCGAAAGGCGTATCGGATCAGCCCCTTAGTACGGCTGCCTGGGCAAACGGGTTTTTACCCTCGCACCACCAGGGCGTTCAGTTCCGGGCCGGTAAGGACCCTGTGCTTTACCTGCGAAACCCTTATGGCGTTCATAAGGAAGACCGGCGAAGGGCGCTGGATCGTATCAAAGAGCTGAATGAGCACCAGTTTACGCTGTGGGGCGACCCGGAAATCCAGTCCAGGATCAATCAATACGAAATGGCCTATAAGATGCAGACCTCTGTTCCCGAGGCAGTGGATGTATCCAAAGAGCCGGATTATATTTACAGGATGTACGGCGAGGATGCGCGCATACCCGGCACCTTTGCCGCCAACTGCCTGCTTGCGCGCCGGATGGTCGAGCGTGACGTCAAGTTTATCCAGCTCTACCATATGGGCTGGGACCAGCATGGCGATCTGCCCAAAAATATTAAAAAGCAGGCCAGGGATGTAGACCAGGCGTCGGCGGCGCTGGTCATGGATCTCAAGCAAAGAGGGCTCCTGGAAGATACGCTGGTGGTATGGGGCGGTGAATTTGGCCGCACCAGCTTCTCCCAGGGTAAGCTCACCAGCGACAACTACGGACGCGACCATCATCCGGGATGTTTTACGATGTGGATGGCCGGAGGCGGGACCAGGCCGGGGTTGGTTCATGGTGAGACCGACGAGTTCAGCTACAATGTGGTCAGGGACGGAGTCCATGTGCACGATTTCCAGGCTACGCTGCTGCATCTTTTCGGGCTGGATCATGAGCGGCTGGTTTTCAAGCACCAGGGACGCCGGTACCGGCTGACCGACGTTCATGGTCATGTCGTCAAAGCGCTCCTTGCCTGAACGGAAACTGCCGCATTAAAGGCAGGATCGGTTTTTGGAGCAGGCCGGGGAATCGTCCGTTACCGGACAAAATACTGTTCGGAATCGCACAGCCTTCTCCCTATGTTCAGAATGTAGCAAATTGATAATCAAAAGGATATAGGTTTGGTATGCTGTTTTCAGAATTTTGCTGCGTTAATCTCCCGGAAATTGTAAACCAGAAAGATGATCGAGCTGAAAAAAGTCTCCAAATGGTTCCCTGTCGGCGGCGGCCGGACGTATGTACTCAGGAACATCAATCTCGAAGTGAAGCAGGGCGAGTTCCTGTCCATTATGGGGCCTTCCGGTTCGGGGAAATCCACTCTTCTCAATGTAATAGGCATGCTCGACAGGTTCGAGGAGGGAGAATACTGGTTCAGGGGAGAGGAGGTATCGAAATTAAAGGAAAAGCAGATATCCGCGCTGTATAAGCAGTATATCGGTTTTGTTTTCCAGGCTTACCACCTCATCGACGAGCTGACGGTCTACGAAAACATCGAGACGCCGCTGCTGTACAAGGACGTTAAATCTTCGGAACGCAAGGCCATTGTAAGCGATATGCTCGATCGCTTCAATATTGTAGGAAAGAAAGACCTTTTCCCGACCCAGCTGTCAGGAGGCCAGCAGCAGCTGGTCGGCATCGCCCGTGCGCTGGCGGCAAGCCCCGGCCTCATACTGGCCGACGAGCCCACCGGGAATCTCAATTCCAAACAGGGAGAGGAGATCATGGAGATCTTTAAGCAGCTCAACAGTGAGGGTGTCACCATCATACAGGTAACGCATTCGGAGAAGAATGCCGCCTATGGCGACCGGGTCATTCACTTGCTGGACGGCTGGATCGTGGAACCGTAACGATTCTTTTATTGCCCTACATGGAAGTTTATATCGGATAGCTCAACCTGTAGTTTTACTTTTGCTTTTAGCGCTGTGAATACTCTCAAAAGGGTGTTCATGGTCACGTTGCCGGCGTTGCTCTCAATTCTTGAAATCTGCGCTTTCTGTACGCCGATAAGCTTGCCCAACTCCTCCTGCGTCAGATTGCGTTCTTGACGGGTTTGTTTAATGGCTTTGCCAATCAGGTCCATTTGAAGCTGGTATTCAAAACGGTCCCGATCGGGTGTCCCGATTTTCCCGATGAGTTCGTCTTTTACTTCGTCAAATGTGTATATTTTCATTTGTTTTTGTCTTTTAGCTTCTTGTCGAAATATTTTATTCTGTTTTGAACGGCCTTTTGAATTTCCCGTTCCGGAACTTTACTTCTTTTTTTGATAAATCCGTGTGTGGAAACTACCAATGTATCTGAGCAATTCCTTAGTTACAAGCCTTCTGGTATTTTCGCTTCTTGCCATGATAGCGTCGGGATTTTCACTCAAAAGCCAGTTTGAGGCAATCGACCGTAATGATCCGTACTACGCATTTGAAAAAACACAGCTTGAAAAATTTAACCACGTCAGAGTCCGCGGCAATTATCATGGATTTACGCTCGTGCAGGAAGGAGCGCACCCGGAGCTATTCGTCTACCCGATGGCAAACGAAGACGGCAGCTCTGTCGTCACCTGGCGGCTCGATCGCGATACACTGGTTGTCAGCTTCCGTAAGGACGGTCGCCGGGCCCGGTATTTTTCAGGGATCTTTACAGGCGCTCCTAATGTTGTAATAAAGACGCCTTCGTTAGCAGGCTTTGTTTCAGAAGAGATCCCTGCAACTATCCAGGGATTTAAAACCGATTCCTTCAGTTTAAAGCAACAAGGATTTGGCGTGCTTTTAAAAGAGAATGATTTTCAGAGCCTTACAGCAGATATACATAAAGGAGGCGAATTAAGTGTTCAATGGAAAAACTCGTTCGGCAATACCGATATTACGATTAGAGATTCCAGTGCTTTCAGAGCCGATCGCAACATTTTCAAAGTGCTCCGCTTACACGCCGATAGCTCAGCCCGGCTGGATCTGCCGGGAAGCCTGTTGGATATGCTTCAGCTCAAACCTGTCTACCTGCCGTAACTGACATACAGCCATGCCCCGGCCGTATAGAGGTTTACTTTTCCGAATCCCACTTTCCGGGTAGGAATCTTAACGAAAGGTTCGACCCCGATCCGCAGACGGCTGGTCAGTTTTCTCTCATATCCCAGCGAAACCTGGGCATGGCTCAGCCAGTACCAGCCCGTAGATCCTTCCCAGCGATAGCGGCGGATCTGCGGGTCGGGGCGTTCATAGTTATACTCATATTTTTCACGCTGCATCTGGTAATTGGTAATTCCCGCCGTGACATACCATGCAGCGTTTGACTTTTTGCCCCACATGTATTTCAGGTTGAGCGGTATCTCGACCATGTTGCAGGTTGCGTCTATGCTTTCCGGCAGAACGGGCTGGGTCCAGTATGCCGGCCAGGTATAATCGCCGTTAAGCGCGGTGTATTTTTTGCTGCTCCTGACATACCCGGTCTGGATCCAGAAATGATCCAGTATCTGGTAATCGATATGGGCTGCCAGGCCCGGGACCGGCGCGGCAAAATCGGGCACTTTAACCGCGCTGAAATCGGGGCCTGCCGCTAAGCGCACCGCCCACCGGCGCTGGTTTTTCAGGGCAGCAGGTATTTCTGCCTCGTGTCCGGCTTCAACCGGCTTTATCTCTAAAACCGGCTCAGACAGCAAAGACAGCCTGGGAGATAGTGGGTCAAGCCAGGCAAGAGGAGGTGCGGAGAACCGGTCCGGAGTCCTGGCATCCAGGCTTTCCGCTTCGTCATCCGAATTTTCCATCCTGTCCGTGACGGCGCTGCCCGATGGCAGGCGATCGACCTGCGCCACGGTAGGCGGTTGTTCGGTACCGGGCAGAAAATAGGTCCCGTCAGCCCTGTTTGTATCTCTCATGGCAGGTTTAACAGGCTCTCCGCCAGCCTTATTATCCTGACGGGACCGTCTCTTTGGTGAGCCCGGGGCCGGGCCGGGCGGCGCAGAAAGCCGGGTTTGTTCTGCCGGTGAAACCCGGGCTACGCCCTCCGACGGAACTGCAGGGGCGGCAGGTTTTAGCTTATCTGCCGGTATTTTCTGCGTTCCGACCGGGGTCTGAGATTGCGGAAAAGAGGCCTGAGGCTGTGAAAAATAAGATTCCTTCTTTCTGAAGAGAGATTCTTTCTCCCTGGAGACCGTCAGATACAGGAGAACGCACAGCGACAGAATTGCGCCTGCCGTGATAAGCCACCCTTTCCGGAGCAGCTTTTGCCACCAGAACACCTTCTTCCCGTCCGCCTGATCCAGGCGGTCCCGGAGCTTTTCCCAGTTACGGGATTCAAAAGCTGGATTCTGTTCTTCAGACAACTTTCTGAAGAATGCATCCAGTTTATCATCTGGCCATTCTTGCATAGTCGTCTGCGCTTAATCTTGATAACATTATTCTCAACTTTTCCCGGGCTCTGGAGAGGTTTGATTTGGAGGTGCCGATACTGATCTGCAGCTTTTCTGCAATTTCCTCATGGCTGTACCCGTCGATAACTGCCATGCTGAAGACGATTCGATAAACCGGTGACAGCCTGCCGATCAACCCTACAATATCGTGATACGACAATTCCGTCAGCGCGGTTTCCTCGACAGGAGCATCCCTGTCTTCTACAGCCTCAAGCTCGAACCGGTGCGAGTGGCGCCTGTAGTGGTCCAAAGCGGTATTGACCATAATTCTGCATAGCCAGGTTTTGAACGGACGGTCCGGATCATAAGTCCCGATCTTGGTAAAGACTTTGAAGAAACCGTCGTTCAGGACTTCAGCAGCTTCGTTTCTGTTCTGAACATAGCGTAAACATACAGACATGGCATACCCGTAGAACATCTTGTAAAGACGCTCCTGGCTACGGCGGTTTTTTTGCAAACAGCCCTCCAGCAATTCAGACAATACGGCGGAGTTGTATGCTGACATATCGGGGCAATAATTGCGTGATCAGGGGTATGTCGTACAGGGTACTTTCAACACTCTTTTTAATGTTTGGGATAACAGGGTTTTTACATGGGGGCCTCCTGCATTTCTTTTTGTGCAACAGGCCATCTTCCGGCGACAGGGACACTCACACCTTTGGTAGATCCTCTGGTTTCGCCATCGGCGCCGAAATAATAAAGCGGCCACCCTTTATAGGTAAGCTGCTTACGGCTATATACATCGATTATCTTAAAAAGATTTTTATCCAGCGAGGAAGGAATCTCATCGGCTTCCACCGTATAGATCGGCCAGGTGCCGTCGTTGGAAAAATCTTCTCTTGTAAAATTGTTCTTTTCCTTGCGGTCATTCTGGAATGTGTAAAGCGTGCGGCCCTCCCCATCCACAAAATACTGCGTTTCGCCGGTACCTTCGGTGTAGTCGCTTTTGTAGGATTTCCCGTCGTTGCCTACCAGCTGGCCGGCGGCAACCATCAGGGTATAGCCAGGTTTGGCGACAAACCAGATGTTGTTGACATTTTCACCTTTCACCTCTCCGGGGGCTTCGTCATTATTAAAATAGTAAAGCGGCCATCCCTTATAAGTGGTCTGCTTTGTTCCGTCATCACGTGTTATCGTGGTAAAATCTGAGGCATCAAGTCCATCGCCGGGCAGAAGCGTGCCTTTCTTTAGGAAGACCGGCCAGTTGTTGAGACATCCGCCTGTACACTTCGAATCTCCGCTCACATCCCGGGCAAAGAAATACAGGGTCATTCCGTCCTTGTCGGCAAGCACTTTTCCGAGCGCGGTATCAAAAAGTCTGATGTCGGGCTGAACCTCCGGTTCTTCGTCACGACATCCGGCCAGGAGAAGCACAAAAGCGGCAGCTCCCGTAAAAAGCTTTAAGTGTGGTTTGATTTTCATAACAAGCCAGGTTAAAAACGACCATTTATACCGCTGATACGTTGAATGGTATGTCCGGGTTGCCTGGACGAGAGAATTAATTCGCATAAACCATGCCGTTACAATATCTTGCTGACTACGATGGTAAGCGTACCGCTGTAGTGATCCCTATCAAGGAATGGGAAAAACTGGTTAAGAAGCATTCAGACCTTGAAGCGCTGGACCTGCCTGCTGCGGAAGGTAGGCGTGTTCCGCTTATGAAAGAGTTTGCAGGTACTCTTTCTAAGGAACAAGGAGATGCCCTTCTCAAATACGTGGAACAAGCAGCTTCTCATTGAAGCTATGGCAGCCCTTACATTGGTTGAGGTTGGGTACCAGGAATTTGTGTTTGTATTTCTTGCCATCCAGGTACGTATACGATACATCGACGGTTTCCCCGGCTACCTCCAGGCGGGCGTCTTTCTGATCTTTGTCCCAAACAAGCCGATCGCTTTCAAAATATTAAGAAAATTTTGAATCGTACGTTTCCCGGGGTTAAAGTTTATCGCTGCATCCGGCTCCGGGCTAATGTGTAACGGCACCGTCCCATTTCTCACGGAATTGACAAGACAGATAGTAAAGAGGGCCGCAAACTACCCTTCTATCGGATACCGCGGCCCGTAACTGACTACCGGAAGCTTTTATGTTACTTTTTAACCTCCACGACGGCGATAACGGGGAGATGGTCGGAATAATATCTTCCTTCCTGCTGGTCGGTAATGGTGGCGTGCTGCAGCACCCGGACTTTATCGCTCACAAAAATGAAGTCGATTTTTGCCCTGAGGGGCTCTTTTCTTACAAAAAAACCGCTGGAAGTCCTCACCGGTCCGTAGTGAGGCGTTTCGGAAAGCCCGATCGCATCTTTCAGTATACCGTCCTTTGTTAAATTCTGATAGGTGACCGATTCGGGAGTCGCATTGAAATCCCCGGTTACGATTACCGCCGGCTGTCCCGTATGCCGCAAGGTATGCCGCCGGATCTGCTCAAGGATCACTTTGGCGCTTTCCTGCCTGGCGATTTCACCTCTGTGATCTAAATGGGTGTTGAAGAAGAAAAACGTCTTTTTCGCGGTTTTGTCTTTGAGCTTGCACCACGAAGCGGTCCGGGGATAGAAAGCATCCCAGCTTTTGCTTTCCTTTACGTCGGGTGTTTCCGACATCCAGAACGTACCCGACCCCTCGAGGGTAAAGCGGCTTTTCCTGTAAAAGACAGCGGTATATTCGCCGCTGGGGCCCTCCACCCTCGGCACCCCGTACCAGGCAAATTCCGGGAGCATTTTTTCGAGGTCGGCCAGCTGCGCGGGCTGCACTTCCTGTAAGCCGACAACGTCGGCACGATGATACCGTATCAGCGCCGCTACGTTTTCTTTGCGGTACTCCCACCCGTTTATGCTATCGATGGTATTCTTATACCTGATGTTGTAGCTCATCACACGCATCTCCTGCGCAAACAAACCTTCCGGCAGAAGAAAAATGAGCGCAATAGCCGGAAGAATGGAGGTAAATAATTTTGATAAAGATTTCATGTATTGGTTTTTTAGTTATCAATATGGTAAAAGTCCAGCAGGGACAAGCTACCATTGATTCTGATTTTCACGGCTTTTTCTTCGCCCGCTCTTCACTCTGTTTGATAAAATCCACTCCTTCCAGCACAAACTTCGAGCTGTCTTCTTTGGTTTTCCGGTAATAGGGCGAATACATGGAGGCAGCTACGGTACCCTTGTCGATATCAAAGTCCAGCAGGCGGATATAGCCCCCGCCCAGGTCGTCATTCTGGTAATTCTGAAGGATCTGGTATACTTTATTCCCCGCTTCTCCGTCGTCGACTTTTAAAGCCGAGCTCATGACATGCCCGCTGAGTACAAACCTGATGTTCGGATGCTTTTTAACGAGGCTGCCGAATACGACCTGCGGGCTGAAATCGCCGTAGCCGGCGTTCCGGTCGGCGATTTCTCCCCGCGGCGTCAGGTGATAGTGTGTGAGTATGATGACGTTGTAGTTGAAATATTCCCTGATAATGTCGCCAGCCCAGTTAACAGGCCCCATACGCGGGCAAAATTCCAGCACCATGACGAGCCAGTTGGTATCGCCGACCCGGAAAGTATAATAAGCGTTGTCGCTCTTCCCTTCCTCGTAGCGGCCCCGCTGGTGCGTAAAGCGGCTTACGGGGAAATAGGAGTTGAACTTGTAGGTTTTTCTCAGGTTCTGGTTTACGTTGCCCGGCGCCGCGCTTCCGCTCAGGAAGCCCACCGCTTCGGTGTCGTGGTTGCCCAGGGCGATGGCATAGGGTATGTGATGCTTGTCCAGCATGTCAAAACCCCGGCTTGCCACTTCCCATTGGCCGTAATTGTCAAAATTCACCACATCTCCCACGTGCAGGAGCATAGGCATGTTGAGAGAATCTTTTTTGTCGATAAGCCATTGGATGCGGCTGTAGAACATCTCATGATTGGCGGTTACCTCGGTTTGCGTATCGGGAAATACGGGCAGCGTGAATTTCTGGGCTACCCCGCTGCTGCAAGCCGCCAGGCAGGCTAAAACCGACAGTACGGCCGGTTTCAGGATTTTGTTTTCAGGCAAAAGTTTCATTATTTAAATTTTACAAAATAAAGATTCGAAAAATAATCTTACCGTGGTCTGTGTCCTCACAGACCACGACTACTGCCTCCTGTTGCTTTAATTCCGGTCTGTGGAGACACAGATCGGGGTTATTTCTTTCCAATCACTTCTTTTACCGCTTTCAAGTATTTCGCTTCCGGGTCTCCCTTGGTAGGCACCAGGTACCCGCCTTCGCCCAATTCGTTCCAGGCGTACAGGAGAACGATCCGTTCGCGGGTGGTTTCTTCGGGGTGCTCGTCCATCCAGGTGATGGCTTTCTTCAGGAAGTCTTTGAATTGATCTACAGTGCGTTCGGGAAAATACCAGCCGGGTTTCTGGTTCAGCCCCGATGCACCCTCCCACGGGCGCTTGTCCCAGCCGACGGTTACTTCAGGAATATAGGGCTTTTCCCCGGAACCCGACCAGTTTTTAAGATGGGCCGCCACCAGTTCTGAATAAGGATGTGCTTCTGAACCCGCCGCGTATCCCGGGATGATGTTGTAGTGCGTCCGGTGCGTAAATCCTTTGGGTGAAGCCGAACCGCACCCCGCAATGGCGATGCCGTCGATGCCGCCGGCTCTGGCGGCCTGCTGCATCCTGGCGAGTCCTTCCTCATCGATCCCTTTTGAGTCAAAAAGCACTACCAGGGGCTTTCCTTCGACGGTAATATGCTGAGGGTCATTGAAATAGGGGAGCCAGTATTTGACGGCCTCTCCCCAGTTTTCAGGCCCGATAATCTCCGATCCGGTATGGTTTGCCACGAGAAGGCCGAACTTGATACGATGCTTGTTCCTGGCCTTCATGTAAAGGTTGAGGCTGGTATGATGGGGGAGCGCCCCGATCGCTTCCGGGTTGATCGTGCCTTTATTGTCCCTCCAGTACCAGCAGAAAAGGAAAAAGCTGATGCCGTTATCAGCTGCGAGATCTATCTGCTTTTCCATAATTTCCAGGTCATCGTCGCGCCAGCCCCATACCGGCTCCCTTTCGGAGAATTCTTCGACGAACCTGCGGGTCAGGTGGGTAGGGGCATTTTTAGCCCAGGGCTCGTCGGGATTATCCGCATGCCTGTTCCGGCCTGCCCACCCGTCAAAATAATAAGCGCCGATCTCGACCTGCTTTTTGTCCGGAGCAGGCTGACCCAGGGAAGAAGGCATGTAACATGCCTGTATCGCAAGGGCGATCAGCCCTGCCGGAATTGATTTATACTTCAGCATGTGCTTATTGCGAAATAACTGGTTGGTACACTTCCATTATCACACCTCTGTCGCGAACGACCAGCGTGTCGGTGGCGGAGTAGGTGTTTTTCCCGTCCGAGAATTCGTAGCTGATATGGATCGCATCGCGTTTTTTGTTTCCCCATTCGTCGGCATCGCTGAGGAACTTCCCGGTCCCTTTGATTTCATAGGGAAAATCCTTCCCGCTGTTTACGGTACAGTTTTCGCCCGAGAAGGTAAGCAGGAGGTTCAGCGGACCCGTTACGATCGCGGAACGAAGGACGCCCGTTGCCGACACCTGGTTCTTGCTGGTAGTGGTCAGCTTCCATACCTCGTCTGAGGTAATATAGGGCTGCCTGTATGCTGTGGTCTCGGCGACTTGGCCCGTAGAATCTTTCAGTGTGCTCCTGCCCCTGTGGAAGTAGTTGCCGTGGTAAGGATTGACGTACCTGATGGCGAACATCGTGAAGTCCTTCGGAACGGCCTGCCAATGGGAAGTAATCCTGGGATCGGGCGACGGCAATGCCGGATTGCCTCTCAGCACGCTGTCGAGATTGGTTACCTGGCTGATCCTGATGGGCACCACATAGGAGAGCCCTATGGCCAGCGTATCGTCGAAAAATGCGTCTTTCAGCTGTACCTCGATACTTCCGCTGACTTTTCCTGCCGGGATGACGATCTGGTCGGGGGAGCTTAGCGTATAATATTCCTGGGGCAGCGGACGTATCGGCGTCTGGGTAGATGCAAACAGCGCCTTTTCACACAGGCTGTTGTCTACCTGTATTTTGAAAATACGGTCCATGGTATTTTCGTAAACCCCTCCCATCGTGGTGGAAATGAGAAATTTATGATCGTTGTCGTTGGTGTTGTCATAAATGTCTTTTCCAAGCACCAGGGTCCGCACCGGGTACTGATAGGGGAAATAGCCGGTAGTGTAATCGAAATCGGGGAATTCGATTTCCTGGTTTTTACAAGCCGCCAAGGCTGTGAGCAGCATCAGCGCAAATGTTGTTTTCTTCATCTGTATAAAAAGGTTATCAGCTTTCAGAAGTCAGCAATCAGCTCTTTGTCCCTGAGCCTGTCGAAGGGTTCATCGACGGCGGGCGGCGTACCGCGGGGCCGCCCAGGCTTTGTGCGCGATCTACTGCGCGGCTGATAGCTGATTCCTGACTGCTCATTGCTATTTCAAAAGAGTTACCAGCCTTTGTTCTGCACTAAGGCGTTGTATTTGACCACTTCTGTTTCCGGTACCGGGCCGTAATGCATGTATTCGTTGCTGAAGGCGCGCGGCTCTACGTCAACAACCGTCATCACGGAACCATTGATATTGATCCCCTTCGCGGGCTCGGTAAGATTTTCCTTCCAGCGTCGGAGGTCCCAGAAGCGGAAACCTTCAAAGCACAGCTCCAGGCGTCTTTCATTACGGATTACCTTACGCATGTCTTCTTTCGTAACGACGGAGGCGAGGTAGGCGTCGGGCTGCGGGATGCCCGCCCGCTTGCGCAGGGCTTCTATGACATTGCGCGCCGAAAAGCCGGCTGCTCCCGTACCATCGGGCCCCCAGGCTTCGTTGGCAGCTTCTGCGTAAATGAGAAACAGCTCGGTGTAGCGCATGTGTACTTCGTAGTGCTTTTGGGTAGTAGACGAGACCGGGTTGAGGTTGACCTCCTCTACGAGCAGCTTTTTAAGATAATAGCCGGTACGGGTCGAGCTCTCGATGGAGTCCTTGGCATTGACGCCTCCGCCGCGGCCGGTAAGAAGCGGTTTTCCTGAGAATGTGTTCCCGTTATAGGCAATGTAAAGCTGGAGGCGCGGGTCGCGGTTGGCATAGGGCGCCGACGGGTCGTAGTTGCTTGCCGGGTCAGTGATCGGGTATCCGTTTGCCGCCGGGAAGGCATCCACCAGGTTCTGGGTGGGATTTACATTGCCCCGGCCAAACAGCGAGGGCGGGAAGTTGGCCTGCTCGCGTGTGTTGGAGTTGGCTACCGATCTTCGCCACAGGATCTCTTTCTGGTCGATCGGCGAACCGGCCGAAACGTTCAGGGCATCCACCAGCGATTTCAGGTAAAAACGGTGTCCGGCAGGATCGATACCGGCAATTCCGCCGATGGTGTTGAGCACCTCTCCTGCAAAACCTGCCGTCTTTTCCCAGAGCGCCGTATTCCCGCTGTTGAATGCCGGGCTGGCTTCCAGCAGGGCCACCCGGGCTTTCAGAGCCTTTGCCATCCTGGCGCTGATCCGCTGGTTGAGCTCATTGCCGAAAATAATATTGTAGTTGACCACCGACACGTTCTGATATCCCGGAGGCAGCTGGCCGGGGTCCGATATATTCCTGTAATCGTTCATGGTAAGGTATTCCAGCGACCGGTCGATATCGGAGTAAATCTGCGCGACGGATTGGGCGAAAGTAGCCCTGGGAATATTGAAGTCGGCGTTTACGTCAAGGAAACGGTCGATGACCGGGATCCCGAGCATCTGTCCGTCGGCCCCGGGGCCTGCCGTCGTGACCAGCAGGTGATACTGGAACAAGGCGCGCAGCGCATAAGCCTCTCCTTTGAAGCGCTGGGTGTACATCCATTGCAGTTCGGGGATGGATTGCTTCCAGTTTACCTCGTCTACCATATCGAGAAACTGGTTGATGCTCTGGATCGCTGCGATACAGTTTTCCCATTGGCTGACAGGGTTGAAAATGGCCGACCATTGGCCGGTAGCCATCCGCAGGTAGTTGTTCAGCTTATCGTTGCTGACCGCGTCGTCGGTGGCTACGTCGTTAAAGCTGAGGGAGTTGGTAGGGATTTTCGTATAAGCCGCTATGAGTACGCCCTCGGCAAAAGAAGGGTTTTCATGAACACGATCGATCGTGGCATGATTGTCATCTACCGGGTCGAGCACGCCGCATGCCGACAGGTAAACGGTAAGCAGCAATGGCAGGCCGTAAGTCTTTATTGATTGTAACATATTTCTTGTCTTAAAATTAGAACCATGCGTTTAACCCGATGGAAAATGACCTGTACTGAGGCTCAATTCCTATGTTCCGCTCCATGATACGACGGTTTTTGGAAATGGTCATCAGGTTGGAAGCGTCTGCAAAGACAGACAGCTGCTTCATCGTGAGCTTGTTTGACGTCATCGGGATATCATACGTAAGCTGCACCCTGTCGACCTTAAAATAATTGCCGGAATACAGCCAGAAGGTGGAGCTCCTGTAATTGTTGGTATTGGCGATGGAGCTCAGGCGCGGGTAGGTGGCGGTCGCTTTCGTAGCCTCGGTCCACCTGTTCAGTACAAACGAGGAGTATTTGTCGTCTGCGTCCACCCAGTAGTAATCCCCTTCCAGCATGCCGTCTGCGCCCGATCTCCCGTTGCCGCGGGCAAACAGCGTCAGGTTCTTGTAGGATACCTTGAGATTCAGGCCGTACGAAAACGGTGATTGCCACCGGCCGATATACTTTTCGTCGTTGGCGTCTATTATCCCGTCATTGTTCTGGTCGACATACCTGATATCACCGGGCTTCACCGTTCCGAAAGCCTGCACGGCATGGCTGGCAATATCTGCCTGGCTGGAGAAAAAGCCGTCGGCGATAAGGCCGTAGCGGGCGTCTACCGGTCTGCCGGTGCGGTACCGGTAGCCATCGGCATAAATCTCATCCCTCTTTTTCACTTTCGACGTGGCGTAAAGCGCGTTGGCGCCGACCGCTACATGAAAGGCCCCGATATTCCGCTGATAGGAAAGCCCCAGCTCAGCTCCCTTGTAGGCATTTTTGCCGAAGTTCTGGAAAGGGATGTAGTTGGTGAAGTAGCTTGGGAAGATCGTTTGCGGACGCGTGATCAGGTCGGAATAAGTGCTTGCAAAGACGTTGGCGTCGATGAAAAGCTGGCGGTCGAACCATACGCTCTCGATCCCGAAATTGACCTCCCGCCTTTTCTCGAAAGAGAGGCGCGGGTTACCGCTGTTGGCCGGCAAAGTCCCTGATCTGGACCTTGTTCCTTCGTACCAGGAATAAGAGCCCGAGGTGCCGTAGCGGTCGTCATAGTAATAAAAGCCCGAGATACCGGCATCCGAGTTCATTTCTCCGGCCGAAAGGCGCAGCTTCAGGAAGTCCACGGCCGTTGCGGAAGCCATGAAGTCTTCCGCGCTCACTACCCAGGCTACGCCGAGGGAAGGAGAGAAGGCCGTCCGGTTGCCGGGCGGGAGCTTCACGGAATTGACATAGGCGCCACTGAAGTCAACGAGGTATTTGTTCTGATAACCGTAGGTAAGCCTGAGCCCGAGGTTCGCGTTTTTGTTGCCCTGGAGGCTTTCCTGGGCCTTGTCGTGGGCCATGAACCCGAGCAGGGAGCCCGAAACCGTGTGTACTTCGTTGAAGGTACGGTTGTAGTCAAGCAGGCCGTAAAAACCGATCCGTCTCCTGTAGGAGGCATTTCCTACGTTCTGGGTGCCCGAACGTACATCTTCGCCGAATTGCTTCAGGCTGACTATACGGTCCTGCGTCTCGTCCCATGTGGGCTCATATACGGAATACTGGTTGCTGATATACTGGTCGTACAGGGTGAAGTAATCGAAGCTGAAGTTCGTATGGAAGGCCAGGCCCTGCACAGACCTGCCCAGGTCGAAATCGATACGGTTGTTGAAAGAAAAAGTACGCTGTACGCGTTCGTTCGTTCCGCCCGACCAGGCATTGGCGATGGGGTTGGTCTGGTAGCTGGTGGTACCGCCCAGCAGGTACATCCCGTTGATATCGTTTTTCCGCTGCATCAGCACGGGGTTTTCCCGATCCATCAAAGAAATGGGCAGCAGGGGAGAAAACAGGTTAGGCCGCAGGGAGTCGGCAGCGGCCCAGTAGTCGCCGCGCGGACCGTTGCTGTTGTTCAGCACAACAACCGCATCCAGGGCGCTTTTGATCCAGGAGTTGACCTTGAGGTCGACGTTGCCTCTGATATTGAAGACGTTGGATTTAGCTCCTTTCCCTTCGCCGAAATTGTAAAGGCTCCCGGTCTGGCTCCATCCTATGTTGGAATAATAGGTAGCAACGCTGTTTCCGCCGGAGAAATCGACCGTGGCCCTCGAAAACGGTTTCTGTGACCGCAGGTACTCGCTCGAGTAGTAATCGATGCTGGGGTAGCGGTATGGATTCCCGTTACGGTATTTCTGGATCAGCTCCGAAGAATACTGGACGCCGAGGCCGTCATTGAGCCGGGCCTCGTTGTAAAGCTGCATATAGTCGGCGGAAGAGAGGTACTCCGGGAGCTCGGTCGGCCGGGAGATACCGTAAAACGCCTGGGCATTGATCTGCCTTTTGTAGGCTTCCCCCCGTTTTGTTGTGACCAGGACTACTCCGTTTACGGCGTCGTTACCGTACAATATGGCGGAGTTGATGTCCTTCAGCACCGATATCTGCTCGACTTCGGCGAGGTTGAGCGTGCTGATGTCGCGCGGAAGGCCGTCGACGATAAACAGCGCATTTCCGATCCCGCGGATATTGGAGCTGCCCAGCATACCCGGCAGCATCCCGGTCAGCGCTGAAGCGAGGGTCTGGGTGTTGTCGTACCTTCTGAGCTGAGAGGGGTTCAGCACGCTGACCGCATTGACCAGCCCGGCTTTCTTTGTCGTGCCGAAGGCGACCCGCACCTTGTCTTTTTCTCCCGACAGGAAAGATGCTTTTTTCAGGATGAGCGTCTGGCCCACGCCGTATTCTCCGGCTTCGAACACTGCCGGCTCGTAGCCGGGAGCTTCGATCAGCAGGTTTCCGATCACGGATGCAGAGAAGGAAAACTCTCCCGCCTTGCCGGATTTTACCACGTCTACCCCTTCATTGGCGTAAATCAGCGCCCCTTCCACAGGCCTGCCGTTTTCATCGTTTACTGCAGCCTGCAGCCGGGGTGCGGGCTGCTGAGCCGGCGACAGCAAAGGCCAAAACAACAGCATACAACCTGCAAGGGCTGTTATATATCTATGTATTTTCATGTATTTCAGAAAAGATTTTAGCTATGAGTAATTAGCCGTTTTATTCAAAACTTCCTACCAGCCCGGATTCTGTGAGAACCCTTCGTATAGCCTGGTATCTCCCAATTGGAAAGGCAGCCAGTTATGCCGTTTTTCAAAAACACGCTGTACGACTACCCTTTCGCGGAGGTTAATGGGCTTGCCGTCGCTGCCGAGGTCAAAATCAATAGCTGTTTTGTCGATATATTCGGCATTGCCCGCAATATTCCAGCGACGCAGGTCGAAAAACCGGTGTCCTTCGAAGGCAAATTCTACCGCGCGCTCACGGATGATCTGTTTCATAAATGCATCTTTGGAAGCGGTGTACCTGGCCGGGAGAGCAGGCAGCTGGGCGCGGGTCCGGATGATGTTGACGGCATCGATTGCGGTCAGGGCGCTGCCTGCTGCCGTCGACGTCGGTGATCCGTACCCGTGAAGCACGGCTTCGGCATAGATCAGGTATACATCGGCCAGCCGCATGATAGGATGATAGGACTGGAAATTACTCCAGCGGTTATCCCAGGGGTTATTTCCCTTGGGCGTCCATTTCCGGTAAAAGTAGCCGGTAACGCTTCCGGCAACGCCAGCGCTGGCAGGTGTGCCGTTGCGGTGCCTGCCCGAGTTGGACAATTGGGCAAATTCATTTTCCTTAGCTGCCGCCGCCACTGCGTTGTCGACCAGCCGCACCCCTTCGTAGACGATATCGACATAAAACCTGGGCTCCCGGCCTGTCCAGGGCTGGTTGGGATCATAGCCCGATTCGGGGTCGTCTATGGGCAGGCCGTTCGCCATACCATAGTTTTTAATGAAGTTATGCGTGGGTACTTCCACGCGGTTGTTGCCGGCGCCGAACTGGACCGGGTTGGTGGTCCGGTTGGTTGTAAAGCGCACAAAGCTCGGTATGATCACGGTCGGGTTCATAATGACTTCGGTCCCGCCCGAACGTTCGCGGTTACCCGGCGACCATACCCAGAAATTGTCTGTCCAGGTATCCCAGCTCTGAAGCTTGTAAGCGCCCGACTCATTGCAGATTTTGATCACTTCGGCTGCTACGTCGGCCGCCTGCTTCGCGAGCTCGGTATCGTAGGCGTTGTTGCCTGTCGACGACTCGTTCATCATCGGGCTTGCGGCGTACAGCAGGTTGCGGGCCAGCATCGAAAGCGCGTGGATTTTAGTAATGCGCTGCGAGTTATTGCCCAATGTAGCCTGGCCGACGGTCGTGTCATCCCATTTGAGCGGGAGCAGGGCAGCGGCGGCGCGGAAGTCTTCCGCTACTTTCAATGCTGTTTCACGGTAGGTCATGCGCGGCAGCTTCAGTTCCTCTGACGACGACAGCACTTCGTTTATATAAGGTAATCCGCCATACCAGCGCATCAGTTCAAAGTGGAAGTAGGCCCTGAAAAACAGGCATTGACCTTCGATCACGCTGCGGGCTTCCGGGGTGGCGTTTGCCAGCAGCTCGAGCTTGCTCAGACCGAGGTTGGCCTTGCGGATGGCGTACCAGGCAAATGGCCATACGCGCATCCGGGTGAGGTTGCCGCTATAATCCATCCGGGGACTGGCCGCATACAGGAAGGTAGTCTGGTTCCAGTAGTTGCCGTCGTCCCAGGGAAGGGGTACATTGCACAGCACTTCGTCGGAGGCGCTGAAGTTGTAATACTGGTTTCCGCCCAATACCTTGTGGATGTCTACGATACAATCGTACATCTCTTCGACGAATCCCTGGAAGCTTACAAAGCTGCCGAAAACGTCGGTATCGGTAATGCTCGCTTCGGGAGCCTTGTCCAGATAGTCCTCGCAGCTGCCGAAAAGAAAACCGGCGAGCACCATCGGCACGATCAGGCGCCATCTGTTTTTATGAATTGTATTTTTTATGATTCGCATACCTCAAAAAGTTAAATCGATACCGATGTTGACCCGTTTTGGCGTGGGATAGGCGCCTGCGCTTGCATCGCCGCCCGACATGGCTGCTTCCCGGTCGTCCGGAAGCCGCGACCAGAACCACAGGTTGTTCCCGTTTACAAACAGGCGGAGATTGGATAAGCCGAGCCGGCTCAGGACAGGCTTCTGGAATGTATAGGCAACTTCCGCTGTTTTCAGGCGCAGGTACGAGCCGTCATATATGAAATAATCGCCGATAAACTGCCCCTGCGATTTCCAGCGCGGGATAAACGAGCTGGCATCCTGGTTGTCCTTAGACCAGTAGTCCCTCACGTGCGCGAACAGGGTATTCTGGTACATGTAAAAGTTATTGAGAGGGATGTTTCTCGACACGTTGTTGACGCCGTAAAACTGGAGCGTCACGCTGAAGCCCTTGTAATCCCCGCCGATACTGGCGTTGTAGCTGTTCATCGGGACTTCCGAATAGCCGAAGGGAACCGTATCGTCATTCCCGGTAATGACCCCGTCGCCGTTGAAGTCTGCGATATTGTAGTAGCCCGGCAGCTTGGAAAGATCGTTGGTTTGCTGCGGTGTGCTGGCAAACACTTCATCCCAGTTGTTGTAGAAGCCGGTGCGTACCTGCGACCTTATCTGGCCGATCTGGTAGCCGGCCTGCTTCAGGTAGGCTGCCTGCAGCACGGGATCGTCGCGGTTGATGATCTTGTTTTCGGTATGTGTCAGGGAGAACATGCTCCACAGGTGCAGCCCGTTGGAAAAGCCTTTGTTCAGCCTCAGCTCCAGCTCATAGCCCTTCGATTTGACCTGTCCCAGGTTGGCCGACGGAGGCGTGGCTCCGAAATAGGGCGGGATCGCACGCGAGGTGCCGTCTATGATGATATCGGTCCTGTTTTCGGTAAAATAGTCGAAATTAATGGATACCAGGTCTTTAAATAGGCCGATTTCGGCGCCGTAGTTCGTTTTCCTGGCTTTTTCCCACCGGATATTCGGGTTCCCGACGATTTGCTCCTTGTAAAAATTATAGGGGCTCCTTTCGTTCGGGTTGGCATTCAGCAGGGCGGAATTGATACCCTGGCCGCCATACTGATACTGCGACTGGTAGGCCCAGCGGGCCCCGCCGGCATCGTCGCCCACGACCCCGGAGCTGTAGCGGAATTTCAGGCGGTTCATCCATTCCACGTCGAAAAATTTCTCATTGGAAGCATACCAGCCGGCCGCAAAGGAAGGGAAGAAGTCGAACCGGTAGCCGGGGCCGAATTTTTCGGAGCCGTTATAGGCGCCGTTGAACTCGAAAAGGTACCGGGTATCGTAGTCGTAGGTGGTTCTGAATACCCAATCTTCGCGATAGCTCGGGAACATGCTTCCGCGCGCGAACTGCTCTCTTTTGAAGAGGGCCATGGCTCCTACGTGGTGTACGCCGAAGTCGCGCGTATAGTTGATCTGGTGCTGGTGCATCAGCCTTCTCAGGGTGGCGGAGGCTGACGTTTCTTCGGCATTGATCGTCCAGGGGTTCACCACCCAATCGAACGCGTTCGCCGCCGTTACGGGAGTCGTTTCCGTATATTCGCCGGGGTCCTGGTCGCCTCCCGTATAGCGGGAGGGATACACGATTTTACCGAGAAGGTTTCCTTCCGGTCTCACGTGGTTCTGATCGGAGATCCCGCCCAGGGTCTGCATCCCGTTATCATAAAACAACGAGCCGGTGTAGCTCAGGCCCTTGGTGATAAAATCCAGCTTCTGCTCGAGCGAGAAGTCTGCCCTGAGCTCCACGTTGCGCTGCTGCCATACGCCCGTGTTGTAGATGAGGGCAACCGGGTTTTGCAGCGCTTCGGGAGGCAGCGCGTAGCTTTGCCCCCAGCTTCCGTCGGGATATTGCGGCAGGATGACGTCCGGGGGAAAGCGGTAGGCCGCAGCCCATGCGAGCAGGTTGTTGCCGGAGCTGGCGTTGTTATAGGAGTAGTTCGTGCTTTTCTGGCTGAACAAACCGGCGAGGTTAACCCTCAGGTTGGTGGTTTTGGTCAGCTTGAAATCGAGATTGCTCCTGAAATTGAAGCGGTTGAAACCATAGCTCGGATCGTAGCCTTTGTGGTTGTCGTATTTGCGGAACATATCCCCTTCGTTGAGGTACGACAGGGAGCCGAAGTACTTGACAAAGCTGGTTCCTCCTGAAACATTCAGGTTGGCCCGCTGGGACCACGACACATCCCTGAACATCGCCTTCTCCCAATCGACATTCGGATAAAGCATGGCGTCTGTGGCCGACTGGGGCTTTTTATAACGCAGCGCCACTTCATAAGGGACATAATCGCCCCATGAAACCGGGCTGATAGGGCCCTCCCTCTCGATCATCTCGTTCCTGACCATGATCGCTTCATACGAATCCAGCTTTTCGGGCAGCCTCGATACCGACAATGCGGTAGCGCTGTAGTTGAAAGACAGCTGGGGCTTAGACTCGGACCCTCTTTTCGTTGTGATGAGAATAACTCCGTTCGCACCCTTTACCCCGAAGACGGCAGTAGCCGAGGCATCTTTCAGCACGGAGATCGTTTCCACCTCGCTGACGTCTACATTGCTCATATCACGCTCTACGCCGTCGATCAGGATGAGCGGCTGGCCGCCGTTCCAGGTATTGCGCCCGCGGATGAAGATGGAGGTAGCATTACCGCCGGTCAGCGTACCGCCGGGCTCCCCGCTGGAGGTGATGGTGGTAAGGCCGGGCAGTTGGCCGGTGAGCGCCTGTTTCAGATCGGTTACGTTGCCGGCCCGTTTGAGGTCTTCCTGGTTGGCCTGTACGATCGATCCCACCACGCTCTGCTTTCGCTGCGTACCGAAGCCCACGACGACTACTTCATCCAGTATTTTTTCATCTACTTTCAGGGAGACTTTGACCGAGGCCTGGTTTCCGACGACAACCTCCTGTGAAAGGTAGCCCACGAACGAAAACACCAGGACGGCGTCCCTATCGGGAACGCTGATGGTGAATTTGCCGGTTACATCGGTCGTCGTTCCCTGCTGCGTGCCTTTCAGCAGCACGCTGACACCCGGCAGACCTTCGCCGGTCTCGTCTGTGACGGTACCCTGGATCCTGATGTCGGCAGGCTCCAGGGATAATCCGTCCGGTTCCGCAGAAACCTGCCCGGTCTCGGGCTCGCTCGGGGTGAGCACCACCTGGTTCCCGATAAGCCGGTACTTGATATGAAGGGGTGTGAGCAGCTGTTCCAGCACATCCGAAAGCTTGTCATTCCGGTAGTCTACCGTGGCCCGCAGCTCTTCCGAAATAAGCCTTGTCCGGTAAGTAAACTTGACATTAGCCTGCCGTTCTATGCGAACGAGTATCTCCGCCACCTTCCGGTTGTCCAGCTGGAGGTTTATCCTGCGGTTAAGCAGGTCCTGGGCGTCCGCTTCCCTTGCCAGCGACATCCCGGCGAAGGAAATGGCCATGAAAACCTGTATCAGGGATACTTTCATGAGGCTACATAAGATTTTTTGGAAATCTGAATCTTTTTTCATTGATTTGATCAGTTCTTGTTTTTCAGCAAAAGCAATAACTATCCCTTTATCCTAATTGACGGATATTATTATACGTTATCAAGTAAAGGGTACGAAGCCGGGAAACGCTGCAACCGTTCCCGGTTTCATCATAATTAAGTAATCTGTTTATATCATCGGCAGTTGAATTAGGTTTAAGTTCAAGTTGAGATCAAGTTCATTTGGTCGGCAGGCTGCTCCGCTCACTGGCATTTCTTCCCGCTGACGACGATTTGCGCGTCTACCACTTTATAGGATGCATCGATGGCTTCGCAAAGGACGTCGAGCTTTTCGAAAAGGCTTACATCGTCATCCAGCGTACTGGTGAGCCGGCAATCGGAGAGCAGTTCCTGGTCAAACAGTATTTCAGTATCGTATACTTTTTCCAACGCCCTGAAAATATCGGAAACGGGTGCATTCTGGAAAGCGAATTGCTGAAGCTCTTCCGTAGAAAGGACCGGAACCGGTTCGGGTACCAGCGTCCTGGTGAACTTTTCGACTCTTTTGGAGTAGTCTACCTGCTGGTTGGCGCGCAGGATCAGCCCCTGTGATTCTGGATCTTCCTGCGGGTTTTTGGGAGCCGCGAAGACCGATACCTTCCCGGTTCTCACGACTACCGTCACATTGTCGCTTCCTTTCCTGGCCCTGATGTTGAAAGAAGTTCCCAGGACTTTGGTGATCAGCCCGTTGGAATACACCAGGAAGGGCCTTTCCGTATCTCTGGTGACTTCGAAAAAGGCTTCCCCGATGAGCTGTACATTTCTTGTAGCGCCCGAAAAATTCCGGTTGCTATACCTGATGGTGCCGTTTGGCTGCAAGGTTACGCGGCTGCTGTCGGGCAATATAATGACGCTGGCAGCGGCGGTATTGTTCGTGATCTGCTCCAGCTCCGAATCGGGAAGGATATCGAGGCTGTCGGGGGTAAAGAAGGACAAGGAAGGATTATGGCTGCGCGAGCCGTTTTCTAAAGTAAAAAGAAGGTACCCGGCCCCGATTGCCGCAACAACGGCAGCGGCCGCTTTAGCCCAGGAGCGCTGCCACCATTTGAGATGCTTTTTCCCCGACGCGATAGATTTTTGAAGGTTTGCCCATATTTCTTCTGTATCTCCCTGGTTAACAGCTGTTTGGGAGGCCGTAGCGAGATTTTGCACGGTTTGTATTGCACGACGGACTACCGGGCGCTGGTAAGGAAAAGTCTCCTGGAAATCATTCCAGTACTGATCACTTTGCGGGCCGGGAGACAATACCCATTTGACAAAATGTTCATCCTGAGCGAAATCTTCAAAACTATAGGCGGCGTATTTTTCAAACATCTGTTTCCAGGGTAACTTCTAACCCCTAAATGAAAGAAAGCTATCCTTGTACTCACTCAAAAAAAGAAAAAGTTATTTTTTTTATAAAAAACATTAAGGTATTAAGGGCATTAAGCCCCTCATTAACTATCCTGTAGCAGCGGCCGCTTAACTCCTTAATGGTTACTCTTTTTATCCGAAAATTTTAATCAGGGAGAGGATAAGGCCCCCGGCGATTTCAAAGTGGTTCCTGAGGTGCACGATCGCGCGGTGCAGGAGATTGCGGACAGACTGGTTGTTCATCTGCATGACAGACGAGATCTCTTCAAGGCTGAAGGAATGAAAATACCGCAGCTGTATGGCTTCCTGCTGGCGTTTCGGCAGCCTGTCGATGGCTTGCTTGAGCTGCGACAGCTGGCCGGAGCGGGTTTCCTGTTCTATAAGCTCCTGCTCCCGGGAAGCGTCCGCCAGGAGCTCGTCAATCCTGAAGCCCTGCTCGTAAGGCGATGGATCCGTCGACGTCCGGACGATCCGGTTCCGTAAAGAACGGAACAAATAATATTTAATGGAATCTGTTTCCGACAGCTTCTCCCGATGCAGCCAGATATGAAGGAACAGGTCGTGGATGCTGTCTTTGATCAACTGCCGGTTTGACGTGATCCGGTAGCCATAGCTCAGCAATTCGGCAATGTGCATCCTGTAAATGCTGCCAAATGCCTGGCTGTCCCCTTCGCGGAACCTGTTCCATAAATGAAGATCTGACGATGGAAAATCCATAGTGTGGAAACGATTCGGGTCCAAACTTACAAAGTCCGGCGATTCGGGCAATACTATCTCGCGTTAAACAATTATTAATATAAGTTTGAAGTCATTCATTTTTACCCGGCGCCGGATATTTATTTACTGGATCCGCCCGGAAAGATTTTCCGGATTTATAAGATTCATTTGGGGTAGACGCCGTTTCATGCTACTTGTCAGGTAGTGGAGCACGCGCAGGTCCGGGCCGTTACGGAACAGGGCCGCCTGCTGCTCCGGGTTTTCATTACTTTATAAAACATCAGCATGCATAAGATCGTATTAACATCGTTGTGGATTGCGGCAGGACTGGCTGCCAACGCGCAGCAAAAGCAGCCGGCTGCCTACCAGGTCGGGGCGGTTCAGAAAATCAATTCCGAAGTTTACCAGCTGGTGCATAATCCTGCCGACGGGAACATCTACGTGGCGGGCCCTAAAGCAGGCTTTAACAGGCAGGTTGACAATTTTGTATTCGTGCTCCGGGGTAGCGATCTCAAGGTGATCGACTCTATCAATGTAGGTAAAAACCTGCCTTTCGGGATTGCGCTCAACAATAAAACCCAGACGCTTTATGTAGGGCATTCGATTCAGAACTCCGTAAGCGCCATAGAGCTGAAAACGAAAAAGCAAACGATCATCGCAGGCGCAAAGGAGAAGGGCAAAATCAGGGAGATCGTGGTGGACGAGGCTAAAAACCTTGTCTATGTCTCCGACCACGGGAATCCTTCGGTCTGGGTGATCGACGGGAAAACCAACACGTTCGTGCAGGCGATAGATCAGCCGGGCGCGTACCTGATCGGACTTAATGTCGACCCCGTGCGCGGACGCGTATATGCGACGGACGGCAACACTATGGAAGGCAATATCCTGGTATTCGATTCGGAAAAACGCGAGCTGGTCGGCAAGTACAGGACCTGGTCTTACTGTCCGCTCAACATCGCGGTCGACTATCGTAATAACCGGCTTTTTGTCAGCCAGTCGAACGACAACAATGTGACGGTTGTGGACGGCGCTACCGGGGAGATCATCAACAAGGTTTATCTGGGCTACGATGCATCTCCCATCGGGCTGGTTTTTGACGAGGAAAGGAACGTGTTGTATACCGCCAACCGTAACAAAAAGGAAGTAGCGGTGGTAGATGCGGACAATTTCAAGGTCAGAGAGCGGATACCTACCGGCGGACTGCCCAATACGATCAGCCTCGACAAGGCTACCGGGCTGATTTATGTCACCAACAAAAATGCGGGTCGCGGCAAGACCGGGGAAGTGCTGGAAAATGCGAACACGGTGATCAAGATTTCCCGGATCGATTAAATGAAACCGCTTTTCCGCATCGGGGTTTTGATCCTGATCTCTTTCCGGCTGGCAGGCCAGTCGGCGCTTGTCGAGGGCAGGGTGGCAGACAAGGGCAGCGGCCAGGCGCTGATCGGGGCGGTTGTAACAGCCCTCAGCCTGCCCGATTCGGCTGTAGTGCGGCAGACCACTACGACAGCGACCGGTAAATTCGGCCTGCTGGTGCCCCACGGAGGCCGGTATGCGCTGCAGGTAACATATGTCGGGTACGAAACGGCTTTCCTGCCCGCTGTACGGGTAAATAAGGAGCTGCTTATCCAGGCCGGCGACCTGATGCTGAAGGAGGATGCCGTTTTGCTCGGGGCAGTCTCGGTTTCCGGGAAGCGGGCGGCGATCAGCCAGGGAGTAGACAGGATGTCTGTCGATGTTTCAGGCAGCGCGATCGCGGAAGGCAACAATGTGCTGGAGCTTCTCGAGCGGACGCCCGGTATCAGCATGCAGGGCGAAGGCAGCTTTGCGGTAAACGGCAGAGAAGGCGCGAAAGTAATGCTTGACGGACGGACGACCTACCTCTCCGGCCCGCAGCTGGCGCTGCTTCTCAAAGGGATGCAGGCCAGGGATGTCGGCAAGATCGAAATCATGAGCAGCCCGTCGGCCCGCCAGGATGCCGAAGGCAGCGGAGGCCTCATCAATATCATCACGAAAAAGAACAGGAGATCGTCGGGATGGAGCGGCGATGTTTTCAGCCGGGGGACGCTCGGGCGGAGGCCTCAATACGCTGCCGGCGGTGGGCTCAGCTACAAAACCGAAAAGCTGAATGTATTCCTGAATGCCAGTCACGGGTACGATGAAAGCCGGGCGAGCAGCTATAACGAGCGGATTTTCACCGACAGCGAAAACGGGCTTTTGTCTACGCGCCAGCATGACGCCAGCCGGACAGATCCCGGGAGGAACTATGCCGTGCGGGGAGGCTTCGAATTCACTCCCGATACAAGCAGCGTGGCCGGTTTTTCGGCCAACTGGATCAAAGGGCGCTATCTCAGCTTTTCAGATTCGGAGCTCGGGTTTTATGACCGCCGGCAAACGCTGCTCAGGCAGACAAAGACCCGCAGCGATTTCGATGAAATCTACAATAACCTCACCTACTCCCTCTATTATAACAGGCGTTTCAGAGGAGAAGGTCATGAGCTGAAAATCGCCGTTGACTATGCCCCGCACGGGAACGCGTATGACAACGGGTTCTATACGAGGTATTTTGATGAAAGGGGAAACGTCAGCCGCATGCCGTCCGCGCGGAGGAACGTCCAGGACCTGGGCAACACTACCTACGCCGCCGGCATAGATTATGTCCTGCCGGCAGGAAAAGATTCCAAAATCGAGGTGGGTTGGAAAGGAACCTACCTCTGCATCGACAACAGCGTCGGGAATGATACGCTCCGGGACGATACGGAATGGATGCGGGACAACGCTACCTCCAACGCTTTCCGGTACGGCCAGCACCTGCAGGCGGGATACCTGATCTACAGCTCGAAGTTTAAAAAGCTTTCGTACCAGGCGGGCCTCAGGGGAGAGTATACCGGGACCCTGGCCGACCAGGTAACCCTGCACGAGCGGGTGAAACGTCATTACTTCGACCTTTTTCCCAACCTTTACCTGAACTATCCGCTTTCGGACAGGCATCATGCCAGGCTGGCCTACAGCCGGAGGATCGCGCGTCCGGGAGATCACGACGTCAACATTTTCAGGGGGTATGAAGATCCTTTCAATTACTGGGAAGGGAACGCCTTTTTACGGCCGTCCAAAACCCATGTCCTGGAGCTGGGTCATGCTTTTGATAACCAATTGTTTACGACCGTATCCTATAACCGGGGGACCGACGTGATCATGCACATCGCGCGGATAGGAGAGCAGCCGGGGGAAACGCTCACCCGGCCTGAAAATGTGGGGACTTTTGCAAACTACGGGCTTAGCATCATGTATAATACTTCTTTTAATTCCTGGTGGGATGTTTCCAGCTACCTCAACGGGTTTCGAAACGAATACCGGGGCAGCTTTGGAGAGGTGCCGCTTGACAACAGCGCCAACAGCTGGTCGGCCAACACGCGGCACAGCCTGCGCCTGTCGGAAGCTTTCCAGCTGGAAGGGGTCGGCTACTATCGCTCCGGGACGGCATCAGGCGTGATGACGACGGCGCCTGCATACGGGCTCGACGTCAGCGTCAGCCGGTCGCTGGCGGAGAAGAAGCTGATGATCAGGCTGGCCGGTACGGGAATCATCCGGAACGGGAAGCCCGAAACAAGCGCTTTGTACGGGAATTTGCGAAGTTTCGGGTACGCCCGGCCCGATAACCGCAAAGTGACGCTGTCGCTGAGCTACAGGTTTGAATGAACCGGCTGCCCGCCTCGCAGCCGGTTCTTGAAAGCGGAAGATTTGCACTGCAGATGTACGCATTCCGGACCGGCGGGCGTTAATGAAGGAATAAGCCGGTGATAACGCCGGCTGATAGCTGACAGCCGATGGCTGATCGCTTTTTATACGGATTATACGGATGAAAGTAAAAGCAAATTGCTTCGGCTGGCTCCTGTTCGGGTTCCTGTTGTTTGGCTGGTCCCGGGAACCGTCCGGAGAGCAGGCGCCGCCGGGAAGCCTCCGGATCGAAAACCCGGTTGAGGAATGGCAGGCTTTATACGATTCGCTCGGGCTTGGTGCAAAGGGATTGTCGCAGAAAGCCTTCGAGCTGGCATGGACGGGGTTCAGTGAACTGAAGTACAGCAGGCCCTACCTGGCTATTGCCGACTTTACACAATCGTCAGGGAAAAAGCGGCTGTATGTGCTGGATATGGTAAAAAAGGAGCTGGTCATCCAGACGCTCGTAGCGCACGGGCGCAACTCGGGGGAGGAATATGCCAGCCGTTTTTCGAACCGGGAAGGATCCTACCAGTCCAGCCTCGGCTTCTACAGGACTGCGGGTACCTACCAGGGAAAACACGGGCTGTCGCTGCGGCTCGAAGGCGTGGAGCCGGGGATCAACGACCAGGCTGCGAGAAGGGCTATCGTCATGCATGGCGCCGAATATGTAAGCGAAAAGTTTATCCGGCTGACGGGAAGGCTGGGGAGAAGCCAGGGCTGCCCCGCCATACCCGTAGAAGAGCACAGGAAGCTGATAGGGCTTCTGAAAGAGGGGAGCGGATTGTTTATTTATGCCGACAGCGATAAATATTTGGCAGATTCGCCTTTATTGAGTAAGCTTAGGCCAAGCGTTTAAACCCCGTTTACAGGCCACCGATGATGCGTACCCTTACTTTGGTCGTTTTCCTGGCGACAGCTTTTCTTGTATGGAACTGTGCTCAAAAGAAGAAGCCGGCTTTTGAGATAGCCGGACTGGACACGACGATTACAGCCAAAAATTCTTTCAGTGAGCTGTTCCTCGATTCGGCCGCTCTTACCCGCTTTACAGAGGGGCGGGCGCTGCACGACAGTCTCGCCGCGCGTATGCGCAGCTTCTACAACAGCCGGAATTACCAGTTTGCGTGGTTTTTCCCGACCGGTATGGCCGATTATGTGCGTACGTTTCTCAATATGCAGAACCAGTACCTCTATTATTCAGGCGACAGCACTATCTATCTTTCCGGGCTGGAGGCGCGTATCGATTCGCTTGCCGCCAGGACGGATATCAATCCCGCCGACAGCCTGATCCGCGATACGGAGCTTTTGCTTACCTACCAGTTTTTTCGCTATGCCTATTACGCCTATTCGGGCGACCGGCGCGTAAGCCTGCGCGACCTGGGGTGGTTCATACCCCGTAAAAAGCTGGACCTGGTACCGTTCCTCGATTCGCTGGTTGCCAATAAAGGGAGGCGGGTGGAGGAATATGAGCCGGTGAACCCCCAGTATAACAGGCTGAAGAATTTCCTGCTGCGTTTTTACGAGCTGGACAATGAAGCGCAGTGGACTGATCTGGTGCCGGGAAAAAAAGTATACAGGGAAGGAGATTCGGATGAGATCGTCAGGGAAGTAAGAAAGAGATTGTCGATGCTGGGCTACGGGGCTGAAGGGGAGGCAGACAGCCTGGCTACCGTTACGCCTGCGCTGACGGCCTCGGTAAAGGACTTCCAGGCGCATTACGGACTGCCGGGGGACGGACAGCTGAACGCCGCTTTTTTCCGGGAGCTGAATGTGCCTCCCCGGCAGCGGATCAGGCAGATACTGATCAATATGGAACGTATGCGCTGGATGCCCGAAAACCCGGATACGGATTACCTGCTGGTCAATATTCCCGAATTCCGCCTGCATGTATATGAGAAAGGAAAGCCTGCTTTCAGGATGAACGTGGTAGTAGGCTCAGCCGCGCACAATACGGTCGTGTTTTCGGACGTGGTAAGCCAGATCGTGTTCAGCCCGTACTGGAATGTGCCGGCCAGCATCCTTAACAACGAAATCCGCCCGGCGCTGGCGAAGAATCCCAACTACCTTGCACGCCACAATATGGAATGGCACGGATCGTCGGTACGGCAGAAGCCTGGGCCGCGCAATTCCCTGGGGCTCGTCAAGTTCCTTTTTCCCAACAGCTATAATATTTACCTTCACGATACGCCTTCCAAACAGCTGTTCGACGAGTCGAAACGTGCGTTCAGCCACGGGTGCATCCGGGTTTCGGAGCCGCAGAAGCTGGCCGAATTCCTGCTGCGCAAGGATTCCACCTGGACCACCGAAAAAATCGTAGCCGCCATGCATGCAGGCAAGGAGCGGGCGGTACGATTGAAACCCCATGAGCAGGTACCGGTCGTGATCGGGTACTTTACAGCATGGGTGGGAAGCGACGGGAAGCTCAATTTCCGGAACGACGTGTATGGTCACGACCGGAAGATGGAGGCGCGGTATTTCGGAAGTGAAAAATAAATAAACGGCTGCTTCAGGCCGGGCCCGGTATCGGGACCCTCCCGGCGCTGCTGCGCCGCTTTCCGGGCTTTTTCTTTCTTTTTCCCAGCCAGACCAGAAACCCGGTAAAAGGCAGGCTCGCCGAAATCAGGCTGGCCAGGAAGTAAAGAATTTTAGTCGGCATGCCCATTACCAGCCCGGTATGGATCCCGTAGTTGGCGCGCATGATCCAGTCGGCGGCCTTTTCCTCGCTCATGGGTTTTTCGGTCCTCCCTACCGGCGTGAGCGTCTGCAAGTCGAAGTAGATATAGCGCCAGGAGCCGTGGTGCATGTCCGTGCAGGTGTAAAGCGGCTCGTTAGGATCGTCCGGGTAGCCTATGATGACGGCTTCCTTGTTATGCATCGCGTATTCTTTCCTGACCTTATGCCAGACCTGATCGGTTTTAGCCATCATTTCCGCCTCTTCCATTGACACCGGGGCTTTTTCCTCCTTAGGCATATTCCTGCGTTCCTTCCGCGCCTTGTTGTCGCCGCCCGCAAGCCAGTAGACGCTGCTGCGGGCCCAGGTGAAGCTCATTACAAGACCGGAAATAGCCATGATCAGCGCAAAGATCAGGCTGTAGAAGCCCAGCACGTTATGCAGGTCGTAGTTAACCCGTTTGAAGCCGGCTTTCCATTTGATCCGGAAGCTTTTCTCGCGGCTTACCCTTGTCCACTTTTTAGGCCACCACAGGATGAGCCCCGAGATCAGCAGCAGGAAAAATATAAACGTTGCCCACCCGACAATGGGCCGGCCGATCTTATTGGGAAGCCAAAGATGGCGGTGACCTTCGTCGATGAAGTGAAAAAAGTCTTCGTGATCGACCAGCGCGAGCATTTCGGCGGTGTAAGGGTTTACATACAATACCGAATCCGAATTCAGGTTTATTTTTACGGATTTGTCAAGCCCGTAATACCAGGCGCTGTTGATTTCCAGCCCGGGTACGAATTCTTTTACCGCCTTGAAAATGGCGGAAGGAGGGAGCTGTTCTTCGCTGGTACGCGGCTCGACCGTACGCCACGGATGGAAAAAGTCGGAAAGCTCCTCCTGGAATACCAGTATGCAGCCCGTAATGCTCAGGATGAAAACGACTATGCCGGAGGCAAGACCCAGCCAGAGATGGAGCCAGGCGTTGATTTTGCTGAACATAGAAATTGGTTAAGAGTAGTTCGCCCGTGTGCAGGCACACGGGCGAATTGCGTATGAAGATTTTTATTCGTTGAGCTTGAAGAGCGTCGGCGTATTGTTGCTGCCTCCTTCCACCTTCAGACCCCGTTGGAAAGTGTTTTTAGCGCCGTCGTATTCCCAGACATAGATCGCGTCGGCAGTGGGATCGTTCACCGCGATGTAGGCTTTTCCTTCATGGACAACGGCCGAGCGTGAGTTCAGCACAAGCGGCAGGTCGAGCTTGCGGACCACCTGCTGGGTATTGACATCTACGACCAGGTATTCCCACATGGACGCATACCACCAGTCGTTCCATTCCTTAACGTTGGTTTCGGCGTCGTGGGCGCTGATCACGATCGCCTTCCCGTCGCCGAGATAGGCCACGCCCAGCTGCTTGTCGCCGTTCCTGATAGCCGATACGTTAAAGAAATAGCCGGGGTCGATCTCGAAACTGCCGTCTTTTACCCGGAAAAAGCCGGTCGGCATGTCAGGTTTGTTAGCGCCCAGGGCAATCGGGTGCGTCAGGATATAGGTGTTGCCGTTTTCGGTAAACTGGCTGAAATACCCGTTGCGAAGCGCGCCGATAGGCGCCGATCTGCCGTCTTTGCTGGTGACCTTCAGGTTGGTCAGGCTGGGGAAATCCATTACGGCCAGGTAGGAAGAGTCGTAATGCACCTTTGTCGCTTCGTTGTAGAGCCCGTAGCCGATCAGGAGCTTGTTGCCTTTCGGAATGGCCGAGAAGATCCTCCTGCTATGGTCCGCCGGGATCCCGGTTTTTTCAAATTCCCCGCTTTTGACCAGGGTCATGGTGGCGGTGTTGACGATGGCGTACAGGTTGGAGCTCCTGGGGCCGAACATGACCTGGTTGTCGTCCAGCCATACATGCCATCCGAGGTACGGGCTGGGGAATTCCGTGAAGACGATTTCCGAGACGGTCGTCAATATGTCATTTTCAAACCGGTATTTGCCGAATTTGCCGGCATTGGGGTTCAGGTGGTAGAAATCGCGCCCTTTCTGGATGATGTTTTCCTCCCAGGTGAAGATATTCGTCACGTCGGTCCCTTTCCCGACCGGCGATATGACGCCCTCGGTAAGGGAACCGGCCCCTAACAGGTAGTTATTGCCGTTGTCGGCTGTGAATATGATCGCATATTCTCCGGGGGTTTCGGGGGTGGGAGTCTCCCCGTTGTCGTCGTCTTTGCATGAAGCAAGTCCTGCGAGAGATACGATACCAAGGAACAGCAGCCCTTTTTTAAATGAATTGTACATGGTTTTTATGGTGATTTAATAATTATACAAACTGTAGGAAGAAAGCACATACCGGAGCTTGACGAGGAATGCGCGCCCGGGTTTCTGGAGCTTGAAATTGTCGTAGGCGATCTGGTCGGTGAGGTTACGGCTCTCCAAGGTGACGTTATAGCGGCCCGACCGGAAAGAGTAGGTGAGGGCTGCATTGTGAATGAGCTGCATCGGGATATAATCTTTGGTCGATTTGTTGCCGAGCTTTGACCAGCTGAGCGAATAGCTGTTGATGTATTGCGTATACCAGTTGAATTGTATCCTGGAGCCTTTTCCCAGCAGGTCGCTTTTTCCTATGTTGAAATCGGCGCTTCCATAAAGCCAGGGCTGGTTGGGAATGCGGCTTTTGTAGGTGATCTTTTCGCGGTTGGTGCCCCTCACATACCGTTCACGATCGACGGCGTTCTGGTAGCTCATGTTGACGGAGAAGCTGAGCAGCCGGAAATATTCGTAGCGGAGGTCGGCTTCGAAGCCGTCGATCTTAATCCCGCCGGCGTTATAGTACATGGAGAAATCGCCGCCCGTTGCCCAGCTGACCGCCGGCATGGAGTAGATGTAATCTTTGGTATTCCGGTAAAAGCCCGTTGCTTCCGCCGAAACGTAGTGGTTGCCGAAACGGCCGATATAGAAAAGGCCCAGGTTATAGTTGTCGCTGTTTTCAGGCTTCAGGTTGGGGTTGCCCATTACTTCCTCGGCGTTGCCGTACAGCTCGATCAGGCCCGGGAGTCTCAATGCATACTCGTAAGAGGCCTTGAGGCCGAAATTTTCGTTAAACTTAAAGCGCGAGGCAGCCCCGTATCCCCAGTAGCGGGAGTTCTGGGCAGAGGTGCTGCTGTCTGCAGCGATGACTTTCCCCGAAAAGTTGAAGTTCTTTACGAAGAAGCTGTTTGACAGCCTTGCGTCAAAATATTCGTGCTGGTAGGTAAGCCCCAGTATTTTTTTATTCAGCCTGTTCGACCGGTCGTAGGAATGGTTGTAAGGGTCGATCTCGTTGTAGCTTTCCCGGTAGGAGCTGTTAAAGCTGTAGTTGGCGTTGAGCATGTGGTGCGCGCCCAGCGCGTAGTTTACGTTCGTTTGCGCCAGCGCGTTGCCCCCGGTCAGATGGGTAATGGATTTCTTGTCGCTCAGCTCGCCGCCGGTCTGGTTGACGCGGTCGGGCAGGCCGTTCCATTGATACCAGGTGCGGGAGCTGGTGTCGGTTACCACCGTTTTGTCGTTCGAGATATTGGCGAAAGCCCTTAGGGACAGTCCTTTCACAAAAAGATCATCCTTCCGGTACCGCAGCGAGGGAACGGTATTGTGGCTTCGGTTCGTCATCTCGCCGATCACCTTTTCCTGGGTAGCGCCGGTCTGCCGCTCCTTAAAGGTATTGGTGTGGGTCAGGCCTATGACGAGCACATCCGTCCACTTTTTGTTGGAAACACCCACCTCGATCTGCCCCATGTACGATTCGTAGCCGTCGTGGAAACGCCTCAGCTTGTCTTTGACCACGAATTTGCCGTCTTCGATCACTTCGAGCTTTACGTTCGCCCTGGGATTATTCCGCATGAAATAGTTGTTGTCGGAATAGTTGTAATACGAGCTTACGTTGACTGTGATGCCGGATTTGGGTGCGGTGTAGCCTCCCGAAACGGCCGCCCTGTGCGTATTGAAGGAGCCGAATGAGTAGCTGGCGTCGAGCCTGTTGCCCCCTTTGCCCTTCGTAATGATATTGACTGCCCCGCCGAGTGCGTCGCTGCCCAGGTAGGCCGGCACGACCCCTTTGTAAACCTCGATCCGCTCGGCGAGGTTTACCGGGATATTGTTGAGCGACATCCCGCCGCCGAACGACTCCATAGGGACGCCGTCAATGAAAAATTTGATATGGTTGCCTGAAAGCCCGTTGATGGAAAACCGGAAGTCGGAGCCAAGCCCGCCGGCCTCCTGGATCCGTACGCCGCTCATCCTGTTGAGCACCTGGTTGAGATCGGAAGTAGTGTTGGCGAACGCCCGGGTATCGATGGCGTTGACATGATAGGCGCTTTCCCGTATCTGCCGGGTTTCGCTTTTCCCGAAAACACGTACCTCTTTAAGATCCTGCGGGATTTCCCGAAGGACGATATCAACTTCCATATCCTCCCCGTTTATGATAACCACGGTCTTGCGCTGGCTTTCAAAGCCGACCGAGGTAAAGTCTATTTCGTAAGTGCCGGCCTGCAGGCCGTTCAGGACGTAGCTGCCGTCGGGCCCGGAATGCACGCCTTTGAGTGAGTTGAGCACCCGGACGGCAACTCCCGGGATGCCTTCCCGGCGGGCGTCCCTGATGGTTCCGGAAACTGACGACTGCGATAAGGCGGCGCCGGGAGCGAAGAAAAGCAGGAAGAGAGATAGCCGGTAAACGGTAATAATTCGTAAGGGACTGTTCATAGCATCAAAGCGGTATTTAAAATACCTGCCTTTGAGATAGTAGCATGAACCGGGTTTTACCGAAACCGTTAGGAGAAAAAAATTAAATAAATCTAAATAAAAGGGCTGTCACATTTTGTCCATCCGGAGGATATAATCGGTGGAGCCGGTAAACTGCATTCCTTTTCGCAGGGAATGGGTGACGGGATCGAATATCCAGACGAAACAGCCGTCGGTATCGGAGTTGACGGTGATGTATACCTTCCCTTCTTCAACGAGCACGCATTGCCGGGATGAGCCTTTGTCGAGCGGGAGATCGAGCCTGGAGGTTGTCCCGGAATGAAGATCTACCAGGAAGAAGCTGAAATGAGGTGTTTTGTAGTGATCGGAAAGTCCTTTGTAAAGGTCTTTTCTTTCGGAGCGGACGATGGCCTTCCCATTGCCGATATACCAGCATCCGTAGGCGTGGTTGCCAATCGGGGAAGCGGATATGTTCAGGAAATAGTCCGGGTCGGGTTTTTCTTCGCCGGCAGGAATTTTAAAGATAGCGGTAGGTTTTCCCGGATGGTTCCCGGCGATGATCCCCGGGCAGGCTATGAAGTAAAAATCGCCGTTCTCGTCGGTAAAGCTGTACGATTCCTTCGTATTGACCCCGCCCGGATAGGTAGACCGGGTGTCCTTGTAGCGGGCCAGCGATTTCATGCCTGGAAACGAGAGCACATCTACATGCATGGTGTCGCTGGTAGTATACCGGCCGGGACCCGGGGAGAAATGATAAGTGTAGCCTATCGATATTTTTTCATCCGTAAGCCTGACAAAGCCGACAGAGATCCAGTTAAAGGGCTTCGAGGGAGGCGGAATATCTACAATTCCCTGCTCTGCGCTCATAAGGTCTGTATTGATCCTGGCGTAACGCGTAACATCGTTGCCGGTGTCGTACCCGATCAGGAGGAGCGAATCTTCGGATAGCCACGTGAGGTTTTCGACTAGGGCAATACCGGTGAGACCGACCGAGCCGACCTCCGAAAAAGAGCCGTTGCGGATCGCGCATTTGAGGAAACGGGATGTCTTCGGATCGACATAATAGTAATAGCCTTTCCGGGGGACGAGGTCATAAAAGTGCCGGGCCGGGATTGGCCGGATACCCTGCCGGCCGGCGTCGATCACTCCTGTTTCGATCGAATCCGACTGGACCAGGCATTCTGACCCGTCTTTGACCATCAGGTGAAAACTGTATTTCCCGAACGAAGACTCGCCGGCGGTCTTCCGGCAGGCCAGGCACGAATACCCGATCACGGCCACTACGACATACCAGAGACATTGACGAAGAGTATGAAAATCGCGCTTCAAAAAGTCAGATTTTGAACAGGGTGACCAATTGTTTCTGAATGAAAGAAGGCAGCGTATTCAGCTGGTCTTCCTCTACGACTATCAGTTCGGTTTTTTCGGTGTTGTCATAGTAGCTGAACGCAATATAGTTTGCCCCGCTTTTAAGGCTGACAACCGTTTCCGGGGATTCTCCTTTCGGGCATTCGCCTACAATTTTGAGCGTAACGTCTTCAGCGGGCACAAACGACAGCGTGCCGCAAAGCTCCATCGTTTCCCCCAGCGGATCAATGCGGACATTGCTTCCCGGGGCCAGCGACAGGCGATAAGAATCAGCGTTGACGTCCCGGTTGCTGACTTCCGACAGGTTGCTGACCACTATTACCGGGTTCCCGTCAGCCGTGCTTTCTCCCGATCCCCAGCGCCAGGCTAACACGACCACGGCCAGGCAGGCGGCAGCTGCCGGGAAGAGGCGGAGCAAGGTGCGGGAGGAGCTTTTGAATATACTTTTTCGCGCGGTTGGCGCGATCTCTTCCCATATTTTTTCCCTGATTTCCTCCCTCTGCTCCGGGTGGGGGAATTCCGGCGCCTCCTCAAAGCTGTCTCCGAAAAGCCACGCCTCGACAAGAGCCCGCTCTTCTGCTGAGCACCGGCCGAGATGGTATTTTTCGATAAGCTCCTGAGACACTTTCATGAGGGCAACTGTATACGCCTGCTGTAAAATATGTGCATCTATTGTAAAAGTAGCATAAAAGGAGAAATACCGAAGCCGGGGGCTGAAATTAACTGAGATATTCCCTGAGACGGATGCGGAGCGCATGGAGCGCCCGGGCTACATGGTATTCGACGGCACGCTCCGTGATGGAAAGCATATTGGCAATTTCTTTATTGGTAAACCCCTCTTCGCGGCTTAGCCTGAAGACCCGCTGACATTTTTCAGGAAGATTTTCCACCAGCAGGTTGACTCTCGAGCGGAGGTTATTGTACATAATCTCGCTTTCGGTGTTATGTGTGTGCCCCGGCTGGCCTGCTGCTGCTTTCTCGAGATGCTCCTTACGCAGCTGGACGTTCCGGATATGTTCGAAAACTTTGAATTTGGCAGCCCTGGCAAGGTATTTTTCGGGCGCCGTATTGATTTCCAGCGAATCCCTTCTTTCCCAGAGCGACCGGAAAATGTCCTGGACCATCCCCTGGGCGACCTCCTGCTGACGGATATGGGTGTAGCAAATAGCATACACCTTCTCCCAATAGCGCTCGTAAAGCGCCTTGAAGCTTTCTTCGTTTATGATAAGCGGGCCGGGATCGGGTATTTCTTCAGCCATTGTACTTCTTACGGGATTGAAAGCCGCAAAGTACGTATCTAATTAGATTAATTACAAATAATATCGTGCAGATCAATTTTGTCCGGGTCCGCGACACGGTTCAGGAGCTCTTATCCGGTATCCTGAACCCGCTTTTATTTTATTGCGAGTAGATATTTTTCGCTTGTTCCTTATGATTCCATAACATTCCGGGTATACGACCGGTATCGACAGGCCAATGGCAGGGTACAAATACGACATACATGCCGCCTCCAGGGATCGCTCGCTGTGGAACCGCCTGATTGAGGGAAACAAATCTGCCCTCGGGGAGCTGTTTGACTGCTACGCGACGGATCTTTTCGCCTATGGCTTCCGTATTTGTAATGAGAGAGAGCTGGTAAAAGATATCGTCCAGGATGTTTTCGTGGAGCTATGGGCCCGCCATCCGAGGCTGTCTCCCGACGTCAAGGTAAAATTTTACCTCTACAAGTGTGTCCGGAATGCGTTGAGCGGACACCGGGAAAGGAGCAATACCGTCTCTCTCGACTTCCCTGACGAGCTGTTGCTTGCCGGCAGCGAGCCCTCGGCAGAAGCCGTCCTTGTCGACCAGGAAAACACATCGCTCGAAAAGCAGCAACTGAACAGGGTCATCAGCCGGCTGTCGGAAAGGGAAAGAGAAGTCATTACGTTGAAATATTACTCCGGCCTGAAGCTGAAAGACATCGCGGCTTTGCTGGAGCTCCGCGAGCAAACGGTTGCCAATACGCTGCAGAATGCGCTTACCAAGCTGCGGAAGTACCTGGTCATCGGGTTCATATGGGTCCTCCAGGTCTTTTTTTGAAATGAAACATAATCATGGAAAAGTCAGGCTGCCCACCTTAATTCCTTATCAGGCTGCCACCTTAATTCCTTAATGGTTTAAATAAGTTAACCATTTAATGTATCGTACTTCTTCGCAGGAGTCTGCTGCCCTGGCTTCTTAACGGGTTTAAAATAAATATTTATTTTTTTTGGTAGTAAAGTACAATAGTTCCTCTCTGGTTTTATAAAGAGCATTTTCATCTTTGGACCTGGTAAATGGAGAACTATTTGTATTACACGCCGGAAGAATTTGCCCAGGACGACCTGTTTATACGATGGGTGAGGGAAGCCGACCTGGAAACTGAAAAATTCTGGCAGAGCTGGCTCGAGACCTATCCTTTTAAAAGAGCGGATGTGGAAGCTGCCCGGCAATTGATCCTGATATCCTCGCAGCTGCCGGAGGCCCAGCTGACGCCTTCCGAAACGGCCGAGATGAAAAGAAAGGTTTTTAGTAGGATCTCTGACCGCGAGCGCAGGAAATTCTCCGACCCGGTCTTTTTTGGTCGCTATTATGCAGCCGCCGCCTCCGTTCTCCTTTTGCTGCTGGCAGGCTGGTACTGGAATTTCCGGAATCAGGATGTCAGCATTCCGCCTGACGGCACGCCGTTCCTGACCGATAAAGCATCCACTATTTTCAGGAACAACGAAAGCGAGCCGAGATGGATAGAGCTGCCCGACGGCAGCTCGGTGATTCTGGGAGAAGGAAGCCTGATCAGCCTGCCGGTCGCCTATGGCGAGAAAACCAGGGACGTATATCTTACGGGGGAGGCCTTTTTCGAGGTAGTCAAAAATCCGGCCGTACCGTTTCTTGTGCATGCGCAGGAGATCGTGACCAAGGTCCTGGGCACCAGCTTTCACGTAAGGGCCTTCCCGGATCAGAACGATACGAGGGTGCTCGTCAAAACGGGTAAAGTTTCCGTTTATGACCTACGGAAATCTGCCGGGCAAGACGGGATAGCCGGTCCGGCGGATCTTGTCCTGGAAGCAGACCAGGAGGGGGTTTATGATAAAAAGGCGGCGGCGCTGCGGTTCCTTCCCCGGGCAGACCGCGAGTCGCAGCAGCTGCCTCCTATCATGGAGATCTCATTCGAATACGATGAAACACCGGTAGGCAGGGTGTTTGAGGAGCTCGAAAAAGCCTATCATGTTGAGATCGTGTACGATAAGGAAGCAATAGGCAATTGCCCGGTTACCGCATCATTCGGAGATGAGCCTTTCCACGAGAAGCTCAGACTGATCTGCATCGCGATCGGGGCCAGGCACGAAATGATCAACGGCGAGATCAGGGTTACCGGAAAAGGATGTTCACTTTAAATACTCAACCTACCGATTTATGAAATAACAGCTATCAGGAAAAGACCGTAGAAGGTGTCGCTTCCACGGTCTGTAATCTCCCTCGGATCCTGGCAGACGAGAGGGAGGTCATTGTCAAAATTTCTGGATTTTAACATTCTAAAGTATGAAAGAAAACCTTAGGTTCCAAAAACTAGTTTGGACGAGTATGAAATTGACTTTGTACCAGTTTGTTGTAGTGGTGGTTTTTACGGGGATGGCTTCCGCCGTAACGACGAGCGGGCAGGATCTGCTCAGCAAAGAAATCACGATACAAAGCGACGGGCAAAATCTCAAAAGCATACTGAAGAGCATTGAAAAGCAATCGGGTGTTCGGTTTGTCTACAGCTCGCACCTGATCGATACCGGGAAAAGCGTGCACCTGAGCGTCCGGAATATCCCGCTGAGCCAGGCGCTCGACCGCCTTTTCAACCCGCTGCAGATGCGGTACCAGGTTTCGGGAAAGCAGATCGTAATAGAATCTGCAGGTAATGCCGGACCAGAGAACGCAGGGAAAGACGTCAGCGAGGGCTACAGCACGGGGCAGGAGGCGGATCAGCAGGTAAAAGGCAAAGTGACCGACGAGCGCGGCGAAGCGCTGCCGGGCGTTAATATCCTGGTAAAAGGGACCAGGGAGGGAACGGTGACCCAGGCCGACGGCACTTTTGAGCTCAGGGTGGCCTCGCCGGATGAGGTCCTGATTTTTTCATTTGTCGGCTACCTCTCAAAAGAGATCGCTGTCGGGAATCAGAAGCTATTGGAAGTATCGCTGGAGGTCGATCAGAAAGCGCTGGAAGAGGTGGTCGTAGTAGGCTACGGCACACAGAAGAAAGTAAACCTTACCGGGAGCATTGCCACGATCAACGCCGCAGAGCTGACCGCGGTACCCATGCCGTCGCTGGCGCAGTCGATGATGGGCAGAGCTGCCGGCGTGTTTATCAAGAACGGCAACGGGCAGCCGGGTCAGAACAAAACCACCTTTAACATACGCGGTTTCGGTACGCCGCTGATCATCATCGACGGCCTGCCTGCCTCGGAGAATGATTTTAACCAGATCGATCCGAATGAGATTGAAAGCTTCAGCATCCTGAAGGACGCTGCTTCAGCAGCTGTTTACGGCGCCCGGGCCGGGAATGGCGTGATACTCGTCACGACCAAGAAAGGAAGCACGTCGGCTCCCCAGATTACCTACAACGCCAACCAGGGCGCGCAGTTTTTTGCCGTTATGCCGGAGTTCGTGTCTTCAGCAGATTATGCCAGGATGGAAAATATGGCCCGCTACAACGAGGGGCTGGCTCCTATCTGGACCAACGAGCAGATCCAGAAGCTGTCCGACGGATCGGACCCGCTCCGGTATGCCAACACCAACTGGTGGAACGAAACGCTCCGAAGATTCGCTCCCCTGATGCAACACAACGTGAATGTGCGCGGCGGGACGGAAGGCGTGAAATATTTCGTCTCGGGCGGGTACCAGTCGCAGCGGGGCATGGAACGATCCGGCGATACGAGGAGCGACCGCTATAACCTGCGTTCAAGCATCGACGTGTCGGTTACGAAAAAGCTGCAGATGAATGTCAACCTGTCGCTGATCTACCAGGATTACCTGGGGTCGGTCTTCCAGATGGAGCGGGGCACGCTCGCCGGCATCATGACGCGTATCTACCGGGCGCGCCCGTTTTTTCCGGCCCGGTATCCCGATCCTACCAAACTGCCTGCCGTCGGGGGAGCTGACGATGCGCCGAATATCTATACGGAAATCGATAACGTGGGCTATAAAAAATGGAACAAGCTCACGGGCGACGCCAAGGTCACCTTTTCCTATGAGCTGCCTTTCGGGATCCAGGCGCGCGCCAATTACCGCTTCTACCGGCTGACCGATCAATATAAGGAAAAGCAGAAGAAAACACCGACCTATAACTACGATCCCGACACCGATGCGTACACGTTTGTACGGTATATTTTCGATCCGTCCGTGCTGTATGAAAAGCGATCGGTGATCAACAACTTTGATCAGCAGTATTTCCTGACCTGGAACAAAACGTTCGGCCGGCACTATGTGGATGCATTGGTGGTACATGAAGTGCTTTCCAATAACGAAGACTGGATCGAAGCGTCGAGACGGCGGTACGATTTTGATGTGGACTATCTTTTCGCAGGCCCCGACCTGGACAAAGACAACAACGGAAGGGCTTTTGAAGGCGGGCGAAAGGGATGGGTGGCCCGGGTCAACTACGATTACCAGGGGAAATACCTTCTCGAAGTCAACTCCAGGCTCGATGCATCGCCCAGGTTCCCGAAAGGGAGCCGCTGGGGGTTCTTCCCTTCCGCTTCTGTAGGATGGCGGATCTCGGAAGAGGATTTTATGAAGAACAGCCTGCCGTTTCTCAATAATCTCAAGTTAAGGGCCTCCTACGGGAAGCTGGGATACGACAACATCGGCAATTTCCAGTACCTGCAGACCTATTCCATCACTTCCACCCATATTTTCGACGGGATAACAAATACCATCGAGAAGGGGATCCGGGCCGATGCGCTGGCCAATACCACGATTACCTGGGAGAAAATGACCACCTCCAACGTAGGACTGGATTTCGGTCTCTGGCAAAACAGGCTGGAAGGGTCGCTCGATTATTTTTACCGCCGCAGGACCGACGTGCTGGGCGCCCGTATCCAATCGATCCCCAATGTGATCGGGGCGAATATGCCGCAGGTCAACTATGCGGAATACGATAACCGCGGCTGGGAGCTGAGCCTTAACCACCGGAACCAGGCGGCAGGTCTCAGCTACAGCATCGGGGGAAACGTTTCCTGGAACCGTGAAAAGGCGCTGCTGATCGACCAGAACGAATTTGCCAGCCAGGAGGCCCGGCGTAAGGGGAACCGTATCGGCCAGTGGACCGACATCGTGTGGGGCAAGATGTCGGACGGGCTCTTCCAGACAAAGGAAGAGATAGAGGAATGGCCCGACCAGGACGGGAGGAATAACGCCACCATACTGCCCGGCGATGTGAAGCTGATCGACTACAACGGCGACGGCAGGATTACCGCCGAGGATGAGGTGATCATCGGACGGGGAACTTTCCCGAAGCTGACCTACGGCATCAATCTTTCGGTTAGCTGGAAAGGAATCGACCTGGGCATGCTGTGGCAGGGAGCGGGCTTGTTTGACTTCAACCTGAGAAACTCTCCCGATCTCACCTTGCCGCTGTATGCGGGCAACACGCCTACCACCGCCATGCTGAAGGATTCTTACATACCGGTAACAGGCGCTGAAAACCAATGGCTGCCTGCCAATACCGGCGCGCGCTGGCCGCGCTACCGTACCGACAACTACAACCGGAGCCATAACAGCTTTGCATTCAGTGATTTCTGGTTGATCAACGGTTCTTATGTCCGGTTGAAAACGCTGGAGCTCGGGTATACGCTCCCGTCGGGCCTCGCCAAAAAGCTGATGCTTGACCGGTGCAGGATCTACGTTTCAGGATCGAACCTGCTCACCTTTTCAAAGCTGGATTTTCTTGATCCGGAAGCGGATACGAGCCCGGCAAGAACGTTCGGCGATTATTACCCGCCGGTAGGGAGCTACAATGTGGGCTTGTTACTTCAGTTCTGATCTCCAAATCTTTGAGCAGTCGAAGTCGGATATCAGAAGTCAGAAATCAGCCGGGCCGCGCAGGCCGACCGATGATAAACTGCTAAGCTCACGCCGAAGCCCAGGCAACTAACACCTGACAGCCAATAGCTAAAACCTTATATAGATGAAAAAGAATATCGCATATATATTACTGATGACCAGCGCGATGCTTGTCCCTTCCTGTACGGAGGTGCTCGACCGGCAGCCGCTCGACAAAATTTCGGAAAACAACGTCTGGCAGGACGAAAGCATGATCCGGGCCTATGTCACCAACCTGTACAGCCGGTTCCCGTTCAACGCTTTCGAAATTTCCAACTGGTACAATATCACCGACGAGGGAACCACCTCTACCGGGAACAATATTAACGGCACCAACGGCTCAGTAAGCAGAAGCTCGGAGCTGAACCCGTTCTGGGACTACGCTTACATCCGGGATTGCAACCTGTTCCTGGAAAGGATCGGGGCCACACCCCTGCAGGATGAGTCCAGGCGCCAGCTGGAAGGCGAAGTGCGGTTTATAAGGGCGTACCTGTATTTCGAGATGCAAAAGCGCTATGGCGGCGTTCCCCTCGTAGACATTGTGCTCGACCCTTTCAGCGAGATCGACCGGAAGTACACCGCCCGGTCGGGCGAGGAGGCGGTAGCTCAGTTCATAGGCACGGAGCTTGATGCGGCCATTGCCCTGCTGTCTGACAACCCGCTGCCCAAAGGAAGGGTGAACAGGTGGACTGCCCTGGCGCTGAAAGCGCGGGCCTCCCTCTGGTCGGCGTCCATCGCCAGGTACGGGGAAAGGGCCCAGGACGGGCTTACCGGGATCCCTGCCGACCAGGCCGCCGCATTCTACGGGAAAGCTTCCCAGGCGGCGACGCAGATCATCGAGTCGGGAGTCTATACGCTTTACAACAAAATCCCGGGCGACAAATCGGAGAACTACCGGAAGCTTTTCCTGGATGAGAACAACCCGGAGGTCATATTTGAAAAGCCCTATGACGGCGTCAATATCGCCCATTCCTGGGATGGATGGCACGTTCCGCCGCAATGGGCTGCCCTGAGAGGAGGAACGGGAAACCCCACGCTGGATTTCGTGATGGGCTTCGAGAACATAGACGGCAGCACGGACCAGCCCGGTTTTGGACCGCCCTATGCGCTTTATGATAACGGCAGGGGGCCTTTTGCCAATAAAGATCCGAGGCTGTTCGCTACCGTATTTTTCCAGGGAGATTCCTGGGCCGGGGGAACTACCCAGACGTATGAAGGCCTGGACCCCAGCCCTGCGCCGTCTCCGGCGCAGATCATACGCAATCCCAATACGTCGTATGAGCAGACTCCTGCTGTCGGGCCCGACTCGCGGAACATCGCCAAGGACGATTTGAGCACAAATTCCGGCTTCCTGATCAAGAAATACATCGACGACGGCGCAACGAGGATCCCGGAGGGGCAGAGCAAAACCAATTGGATTACCTTCCGGCTTGCCGAAATGTACCTCACGAAGGCGGAAGCGGAATTCGAGCTGGGCAACAAGGCGAAGGCGGCGGAAGCGCTCAACATGACGCGCGAACGGGCCGGCATCAGCCTGACAACCGAAGCCGGCATCAGCCTGGAAAAGATACGCACGGAAAGGAGGTCGGAGCTGGCGTTTGAGGGCCACCGTTTTTGGGACCTGAGAAGATGGCGTATTGCGCACCAGGTGCTGAACCGCCGGTTCCAGGGGCTTCAGATCATCCTGCATTACCCTACGCGGAAGTATTACTTCATACCTTTTGACTGTGAGTCGTTCACCCGCGTGTTCAGGCAGGAGCATTACTACAACCCGATCACGACGGCCCGGATAGACAATAATCCCGACCTGGTTGAAAACCCTTTATATTAAATTCAGCGATCAGATTTGAATAAAATCCGCCTGCTACGCAGCTGACTTCTGATTTCTGATAGCCGATAACTTTTTATACAAATGAAAACATTACAAAAGATCAAATACATCACCGTATGCATGCTGGTACTGGCGGCAGGGTGTACGAACACGATTACGGAATTCGGCTTCGACGGTGAAATTTCGGGCCTTCTCAAAGACCGGGATGGCAACCGCCTGTCAGGCGATATTACCAGCAATAGCCTGATCGTGAGGCTTAAAGGTGAAAGTGATGTGGTGACAACCGACGTCCGTATCAACGGAGACGGCTCCTTCCGCAACACGAAGCTCTACCCGCAGCGATATAAAATGTGGGTTGTCGGGCCGGTTTTCTGGAACCAGGACACCTTGAACGTCGATCTCGGATCAGGGAAACGTTTCGAGCAGGACGTCCTGGTAACGCCGTTCCTGAGCATGGACGCCCCGGTCGCGGGAAGCGTCACGGCATCGAGTATCGAGATCAGCTACCGGATCAGCGGGAACGACGGGAAAACCGTTGCCGCGAGGGAATTGTATTGCAGCACAAACCCTTACCCGACTACCAATACCGGGTCGGGGCCCTTTTATGAAACCAGGAAAATCACGCTGAGCGGCGATTCCGGTAAGGTCACGGTTTCGGGCCTGGCCTCCAAAACAAAATATTATATACGTACGGGAGCGCAGGCTACCGGGAGCAACCTTTATAACCTGAGCGACCAGATCGTCGTGACCACCAATTAACGAATAAGAGAAGGCTATTTTATCCACCTACCTTATGAGAGCGTATTTACTTTTGATCTTAGTTGGTATTTTGCCGGTCGTGGCCGCGGCACAGGAAAAACCTGCTGTGATTGTCCTGACGGACATCGGCGGCGACAGCGATGACGAGCAAAGCCTGGTCCGGCTGCTGCTCTATTCCGACCAGCTGGACCTGAAAGCGCTTTGCGCCACCAGCCGGCTGGGACACGGGCATGATACCAAACCTGAGCTTATTCTTAACCAGGTCAAAGCGTACGGAAAAATTTATCCCAATCTCCAGCTCCATTCCGGGGGATATCCCAAACCGGAGTACCTGGAGTCGGTTATAAAGGACGGCCAGGGAGATCCGGCGAGCTTGGGGGAGGGGTTTGATACCGAGGCCTCCGCCTTCATTTTTGAAACCATCGACAAAGCCGATCATCCTGTGCACGTCATCATATGGGGCGGGCAGCGGGAGTTGGCGCAGGCGCTCTGGAAGGCCCGGAAGGTGAAGTCGAAGGAAGAGCTGGCGTCGTTCTGCAAGAAAATCCAGGTTCATGCGATCGGCGACCAGGACCGGCACCGGGAATGGATTATGAATGACTTCAGGGACATCCGGTATATTGCCGCCGGGTTTATTTTCCCCGGCAATTTCGGGCTCCGGCAGGTAGCTACATTCAGGGGGATGTATATGACCGGGGACGTGAGCATGCAGGACCGGCAATGGGTGGAGGCCCATGTACACGGCCACGGGCCTTTGAGCGAATGCTACCCGCTCGACGGGCATGGCACCGACGGAATGAAGGAAGGCGACAGCCCTTCTTTTCTCGGTCTTCTTGCGAATGGGCTCAACATGCCTGAAAAGCCCGAATGGGGTGGCTGGGGCGGACGTTTTCGCCTGCTCAGCGGGAACCTGTACATCGATGCGCATGATTTCCTGGACGGCACGTTGAACGAACGGCATACTGTGTCGCGCTGGAGACCGGCCTTTCAGAACGCATTCAGGGCCCGCCTGGACTGGTGCACAAGCCCCTATGCGGAAGCCAATCATGCTCCCGAGGTAACGGTAAACGGGCTTCCGGGTACAGCCCCGCTCGAAGTCCGGGCCAAACCCGGTGAGACGCTCCGGTTTGACGCTTCCCCAACCACGGACCCGGACCGGGATGAGCTGTCTTTCCGCTGGTTTTGGTATGACGAACTGAGCGGCGGAGGCAGCTGCATCCCGCTTAAAACCTCCTCCGGGGGTAAAAAGTGTTCGGTCAGGCTTCCCGGCCGGGTGCCCGGCGACACGGTGCATCTAATCCTGGAGGTGACCGATACCGGAACACCCGTGCTTACTTCCTATAGGCGTATTGTCATCCATACAGGGCAATGAGCATGCGATATGTTTTCTGGATCCCCTTTCTCTTCTGGTTCCCTGCATGCAGCCCGTCCGGGCCGGAGGCGCCCGAAGCTGTGGCTTTCGATACGATCTGGACCTCGCCGGTCCGCCCGGACAAACATTATCCCAACCATTTTTCGAATGAAGAGGGGCAATACGTATATGTTCTCAACAAGACCGCCTGGGCTTATTTTGTTTGTGAATATCCTGAAAAGGTGCTGGAGAATGCAGAGAAACACGGAGCCAACGTCATACGGGTATGCCTGGAAGGGGCGCCCTACCCGGCAGACCTGGGGTACGACCTCTGGCCCTGGGGCGGCACCCGGGAAGCGCCCGACTATACGACGTTCAACGAACTCTATTGGGACGAAGTGGAAAGGAGGATACGGATCGCCGGCGAGAAGGGGATCGGGATCGATCTTGTCCTGTATTTCACGATGAAGCCGGAACCTGAGCACATCGCAGGACAGAAACCCTATTGGGACCGCGCTATCAGTCGCCTGTCGCGGTACAGCAACCTGCTCACGTGGGAGATCATGAACGAATACGTTAAAAACGAAGCGTTTCAGGATTCGGCAGGGCGTTATTTCAGTAAGAATGACCCTTTCAGGCACCCGGTATGCTCCTCGGACGGCACTACCGACGACGCGCTATGGCCCGAAAAAGACTGGATGGACCTGGCGATAGTCCATACCTGTACCGGCAACCAGGAAAACTACGATCTCCAGTCATGGTACCTCGGGATCGCGCAGAATACAGGGCGATACGGGAAGCCCGCCTTCAACAACGAAACGGGGCGGGAGAAACGGCACCGGAACGACGATCCCGTGCATCGCCGGAAGCAAGGTTGGCTGTTTGCCAATTCCGGCGCCTACTGGACCTGGCATTCCTGGGACGGCTGCGAAGGGATCAACGATACGACCTATGTGATGGAGGGTTGGCAATATTTACCGGTTATGAAGGAATATTACAGCCATATCCCTTTCTGGAGGCTCTTTCCCAACCAGACGGTAGCGCAGGTGAAGGGAGAAGGCCTGGTCCAGACGACCCTTGCCGCCCCTTCCCGGGAAATCAGCGTAGCCTATTGCTGCACGCGGGAAACCGGCAGGAGCGTGACCGGCAGCGTGCTGGATCTACGCCTCGATAACGGGCTATACGACATCACTTTTTACAATCCGGCCACGATGGAATCCCTGGGCAAGGTGACGCACAGGTCCCAAACGCTGAGAACAGCGGTCCCGGTCAGCATCCCCGATTTTACGGACGACTTGCTGATCGAGATCCGGGAAGCCTCGAAAATGGAAAAGACGGTGATAAAAGGGACCGAATAGACTTTTGCGCTGCTTATCTGACGAGGTTATTTCAACGGCTTTTCCCAGTTGGCGCGCCCGCCTGTTGTCAGGAGGAATTTCATGGCTTCCCGGTGGGCGGTCAGCTGCGCATTCAAAAGCATTTCGGGCGTATGAACGGCCGGCTCCTTATAAACATTCGTGCCTGTGTATACATGGCTTGCCGATTCGATGACCACGCTCAGCGCGCCGCAGTGAAGATTCAGCGCTGTATCGAAATTATAGGCAGAGGGCTTTATCCCTGACGAATTGGTCTCGCGGGCAAGGTCTTTTGTACCTTGCAGCCCTTCAAGAGTAAGCGCTCCGAGTACCTGTGCGTAAAGAGAATCGAAAACCGGGCGCAGGATTTCCTCTGCGAAGGGCCGATGCATTTGCATATAATAATCGTTGCGGGCGACGCCGGTATGCATGTTAAGCACGAGGTCCGGCTTTTCCCGTTCGGCAAGGTCGAAGATGGCGCGGGTTTCGGGTTGTGGCTTTCCGAAGAAGTCATCGTGCATGATGTTGACCCCGGCGTCATTGGGGTATCCGCCGGGAAAGCCGAACTTCGAAAAGTCCATAGGGATGAATTCTTTGACATCGGGCCAGCCTATAATCGTACCGTCCTGGTTGCCGCCCGTATTTAAGTACTCGTGCACCAGGTAGGCTTCGGGGCTGTCGCCCCTGTTGAACCCCATCCGGACAGGGACCCTTGCCCGGCCGTCCGGGTTGACGAGGGGGATTATAACAATCCTGTCGAGCGAGTCCGGCATGGCATGGATGGCGGGCCATTTCTTCTTGTTGAGATCGGCTCCCGTCTCGAATACCGAAAGCAGGTTGATCATCCCCATAATCGGCTCCAGCTCGAATCCATGAACGCCCGACAGGGCGAACATTACGGTTTTGTCATAGTCCGGTCCCCGGTAGGCACGGATGTTCCGGACGCCCCGCGAGCCTGAAAAAGTGGTCGTCCCCTTCCCGTTACGGGCTTGCCCATAGAATACGCCCATGATGGGGCGTCCTCCGGCCGACTTGCCGATCACTTCCACCCGGCCTCTTTTTATTTTTTTATGGAGAAATTCGGATACTTCATCCACCGTAGCCACCCAGAAAGGAGGAACGTCATCAGCCTCCCGGAGATAACCTTCCGGGAAAGTATAGGTGCCGGCTTTCTGGCTGATCACAGGCGCCTGCAGACAGGAAAGGAAGACAGCGGAGAGTATCATCCTCCAGCCTGTTTTGCTGCACGATAGCAGATTGTTCATGGCTCTCTCGTTTGAATAAAATTGGTCATTAACGGTATCCGGAAATCCTCGTGAAAACGATCAGGACCGAAACAGCGTAAAGAACTGCTGTCAGGCCTTTTGCCATAATTCTCTTATTTTTTCCAGGTCGCGGCGCATAGCGTCAAATACGGTTTGTCGATCGAGCGTAATGTTTTTATGGCCGTGCTCTGCGCCGCCCAGCGGGTATTCATAATGCAAGGATACCGGCACCCGGAGATTGTAATCTTTGAGGAGCCGGAAAAACGAGAGGAAATCGACCATTCCTTCCCCGATCGGGCAATCGGACACTTTCCATTTTCCGTCAGTCTTTTCCCACCTGAAATCTTTCAGGGCAAGGGTCGCGATTTTATCCCGGACAAGCTTCAGCCCGTTTGCCCACGACAGGCCGCCTTCCACAACGGCATGCCTGATGTCGTACTGCAGTCCGAAATCCTGCTTCTCTACGTCCTTTACCAGCTGGAAAAGCTCCCAGACCGAAGCGCCGATATAGTTGCCGGCGTGATTCTGATAGCAGCCGGTGATGCCCAGCTTCCTGTTCAGGGCGGCCAGCTGCCCGACGCGCTGCCGGTAGTAGTCGACCGATTCCGGCATGGTTTTGTCTTTCAGGTAATGAAAGTAGTTCATCCGGTAGAACCTGAAGCCTGATCTTGCCGCGGTTTCCAGCACGCTCCTGTCCGTCGGGTTGTCTGCGTCGAGTACCGAGCAGGTCATCATCAGGGGACTGAGCCCCGCTTTTTTAAAGGCTTCTGCCGCCTGCGGCAGAAGCTCCCCGGCCCGGTCGGGCTCCACGTGCCCGTTGGGACGTACGGAAAGGTCGACCCCGTCGAAGCCCATATCCGCGGCCGCCTGCGCCATATCGGCCAGGCCGAGGAACTGGAGATGTTTTGAAAAAATGCTGACATTCAGCGCATGGTCTTTGCTGCCTGTAGCGGCGGCGTGAGCGCTTGCAGGTATTGCCAATCCCGCGCCGAAGAGGGCGGTGTTTTTCAGGAATTGGCGGCGGCGGATCGTATGCAGCGGCATAAACGGGAAGTTTAAATGTCAGGTCTTTTTTTACGCAGGTTTGCTGTCAGGGCCGGGAAAAGGCGGTATTACGACGCGTCACGGCCAGTTGAGATGCTTGTGCAGGAACCGGAAGACCCCTTCGTTACGGGAAGCGTGCCCGCCGTTGAAGAATTCGATATCGGTTCTTTCCTCATACCCGAACTGGTCGTAGAGGTGGCTTACCTTGGCGTATTCATATGCCACCCACTCGTCGGGCTGAACGGTGTCATGACGCCCTCTTTCCACCATAAAAGGCCGCGGGAAGATCAGGTAGGCCATTTCGGCGTAGCTGAAGGTGCTCCCCATGTTGAAGTAGGGCATCTCCCATTCGATCGAATTCATAAAGCTCCTGGGAAAATGCGTATCGACCACCTTCCGGCTCCAGTCGCCGAAGTCGCCGGAGCATATCGAGAGGCAATACCCTTCCAGGATAGACGGGATCCGCATTGCCATTTCACCGCCGTAGCTTTTACCGTAAAATGCGATCCTGTTTTTATCCACGCAGGAAAGCGATTGCAGCCAGTTCAGTATCTGGGCATGCTGGGAAAGCACGAACGAGAACAGCGTTTTTTTGATGCCGTTCCCTTTCCGGCTCAGCCAGCGGTAGCGGTCTTCACCGTTGTACAGGCCATAGGGGACAAACACGATAAAGCCCTTGTCGGCCAGCCGCGCGCCGATATCGTAGTAGCTGGTGTTGCCTTCTATGATTGTAGACGGAACGCCGTTCCTTCCATGCTGAAGGACTACGACCGGCCTTGCGGGCCCTTGCCCGATATCTTTCGGGAGAAGGAGGACGCCGGCTGCCGAAAAACCCTCATAGACGTCGAGCACTACTTCGTAGCCTGTCCAGAGCTTTTCGTCGTAGATCTTCCTGGACCTGGGCGCCGGGGCCACCAGCGGGTCTTCAAACTCGCCGATGATCTCTTTTGAAAAGTATTCCCGGTAGGGGACCAGCTTTTCCTCGAAAGGCGCGGGATCCAGGTAAGGGTGATAGCTTTTGGTGCTCCATTGCTTATTAGCCCATTCCGGCATTATTTTGTGAAGGAAGAACCGGTTCCTCTCGTAGTCGGATACCCGCAGCGCCCATTGCACGTGGTCGGTGAGCTCCCTGAGCTGCCTGACCTGGCGGTCTTCGGGGTCAAACGATTTCCGGCGATCGGAAGGCATGGATCCGGAGGCTTTTTCCAGCCGGCGGACCCCCAGGTAGCCGGCAAAATGCCCGAGCGCTTCCGCGGAGCCGAACTCCACCGGTTTGTTTTGAGGGCCCGCTACCAGCGTCCGCTTCTGAAACCCTGTCTTTACCAACTGTCCGATCCGGTCAAACTCCTTCTTAACCCCGGCATAGGCAGGGGTAGACAGGAGCCCCTTGTAGCCGGAATACCGGTACAGCCTCGAAGAATCGGGCCTGGGGCCGTCCCAGATCTCAGGAATGGAGCTATATTCGACCACCAGGGCGTTGGGAGCCGCAAGGCCGGCAATTTCCGCATCGCCGAATTCACTCACAAGTCCCCATACGTTCCGGTAGATGGGTTCTTCCCAGGCGCGTTCCCTGTCGCTGAAATAGCCGCTTACCAGGGCGGCGTCGATCCTCGGGTCGATAGCGGCCGAGTAAAAGGCGATGAGGCCTCCTTCGAGGTATCCCGCCACGCCGATTTTCCGGGGCTCGCCGTGAAACTGTTTGAACCAATCGACGGCAGCCAGGACTTTTTCGATCTCGTAGCCGATCAGGTGCCTGCCCATATGGAAGGCCTGCCGGTAAATCCATTCGCGTCTCGACTGCCGGTAATCCTGGTCGGCAAGCACCATTTTCCGGTCGATCAGAACCGGTATCAGCACTTCAAAGCCGTTTTCCGCGAGCGTTCTCGCAAACTGGGATGTCGGGGCGATTCCCGGCGCAAGTCCCAGGAGCTGCTCGGGCGTCTGGTCTGCGTCGGGAAGCGCGATAACAGAGGCCGCCGGCCGTCCCGATTTGGGCTGAACAAGCAGTCCTTCACCGTAAACCCTTTCCAGCACCGGCCAGCGTACCTGGAACACCCTGTATGCCGGGGTTTCGGCGATCAGCACCGAGTCTCCGGCCACAGCATATTTTTCCAGGTAAACCGGCTTGCTCCAGGCAGGCAGCGCAGGATTATAGTTCGGGGCGCCGCTACCTTCTCTGTCGAGCACTCCTAAATATTTTTTGAACCGCGCCTTGTTTTCTTCGACCGACTGCTGATAGCGCTGACGCGTGCTGAAATCGCGGTTCCAGTACCGGGAGCGCGTACTTTGCGCTTCCTGTATTTTCCGGTCTGCGAAGGAATGCGCCTGTTCCAGCAGGTGGGCCGACAGGTTTCCTTCGAAGGTGAGCGGCGATGTTTCAGGCATGCAATCGGGAGCTCCTGTCTTATTTTCCGTTCCCTGGCTTTTGACCGGGTAAATGCTCATCCAGAAAAAAAGGAACGTTAAAACAGTGCAGGGTTTCATAGTCGAATCAAAGTGGGTCAAACGGAGAACAGGCATTTTTATTCAGAATATCGGGATAACGTTTTAGTGAAACCGGCACCGCCGCGGTCCGTCAGGGGATCGTTTCCAGTGGCGGAACATTGTTCTCTGCGCCATCGTAGCCGATGTTCTGGTTGATGCGTCCCAACGTATTGGCGGTAATCACATTTTGCGGCACGGGCCATAGCATATGCTGGGGGTTTAAAGTAGCAACATTTCCGAAATATTGAAAGCGGGGTGTCCCATAAAAATGATTCACCCGCTTGACCCTGTCGTGATACCAGTTTTTGGTGCTCACACCGGAAAGGGAATACCCTTCGCTGCCCAGCTTTGCAAATATGAACGATACGCGCACCATTTCGGAGTGCCTGGGCTCTTCCAGGTACAGCTCGCGGGCGCGCTCGTCGAAAATATAGTCGATGGTCACGTCGGCCGCACTGATAAGAGGCGCTTTAGCGCGCTCCCTGATGAGATTGATATCGGCTGCAGCCAGGCCCGGCTGCCCTTTCCAGTAGTATGCTTCGGCTCTCAGGAGATAGGTTTCCGCCAGGCGGAAGATGTACCAGTCGGCCTGTCCGCCATGCGGCTGCACCCAGTACGGCGTTCTTGGCGTGGGCGTGAAAGTTTTATAATACGGCCAGCTATACCAGATTTCGGTCGTGTCGGCCAGGTTGGTTATAAACCTTTTGTTCAGCGGCTCGCCGAAATTCGGGGAATTGGGGTCGGCGGTAAGGATCTCGGAAGTTGTTGCTCCCATTTCCACCCAGTTGCAGTTGGCCCGGCGCATGTCCGTTGTATTGTCCCACCTGTAGCTTTTTTCATTCCAGAGGCCGTAGATGAAATAGTTGTTCGTCCGTACGGCCGCGTCCCCGGAGCCGAGCGTGTCCCCGGAAGGAGTGTTCCAGTTGGTGGCCCTGGCGCCGGTAGCGTCGGGAACACGCCAGTAGGAAGGCCCGAAATGACGCATGGAGAAGGTGCCTCTCAGATCCCACCAGGTCTCGGGAGCCTGGTCGGCCCTGTCTACGGTAGCGTAGATGGTTTCGGTGTTTTCGGAAGCATTTTTGTTTTCCGCACGGTGGAGGTCCCACATCAGGTTGTAGTAGGGATTGTTGCGGTTGACCCCGAAGCGGTTCTTCATGAGCGAATAAGGGCCGTCGATCACGGCGGTGGCAGCTTCGATGGCTTTGTCAAAATCGGCGTTGGCCAGGTATATTTTGGCTAAAAGGTGGTTTACCGCACCTTTTGTCACGTTTCCGAGACGCGCCGGCATGACAGGAAGCCATTCTGCGGCAAACTCCAGATCCTTCTGAAGCTGGGCCAGGATCGCCCACCTGGAAGTGGATTGATAGTCCAGCCTGGCTCCGGTGAGCTCCTCGCCCACCCAGGGGATGTCCCCGTAAGAGTTGACCAGGCGGTAGTACCAGTAGGCTCTGAACCAGTAGGCTTCCGAGAGGATCCTGTTCCTCACCGCCTGGTCGGTCCATTCGATGTCGTCTATCCTGGAAATAATCGTATTGGCATTCTTGATATAGACATAGCCGTTCAGGAAAAGATTATGGAGCGCTGAACGGCCCCCGACCGTTGAAGGCGTGTTTTTGGTGAAATCGCACTGCTCGAGAGAGCAGGCCAGATCGGTATACATGAAATCGAGCGCCAGGAAGTGAACGGCCCTGTCGCCGTGGTTGTCGGCGTTCATTTCTTTCCGGCACCTGACGAGCCCCGACTCAAACCCTGCTTCATCTACAAAGACGTTTTCAGGAGCGTAGAACGATTTGGGATCCGGCTTCAGCCAGTCCTGGGAGCACGAAGTGCCGACCAGCAGCAGAACTGCTGAAAATAGTTTTGAAAAATATGTCTTCTTCATTCGCTTAAGAATTTTCTTAGCCTGACGATAGATTTACAGTGAAATATTTAACCCGAACGTAAAGGTGCGGGGCATCGGGTCCATCCCTGATTCGGGGTCCCATCCCGGCCATTTCGTAAAGGTTGCCAGGTTCCTGACCGAAGTGAAGACCTGCGTGTGGTTGATACGGTACCGCTGGAGAAAATCGGACGGAAGATCATAGGAGAGCGAAACGTCCTGGATCCTTACGAACGATTTCGGTTTATAGACCATGATCCCGCCGCCAAAAGCCGCAAGATAGGTATTGAGCCTCGGGTACTCGTTGCTGGGCCGGTCTGCGGTCCAGTAGGGTACCGGGCCGTTCCAGCGGTTCCGCCTGTCGTTCTGATCCCAGGCTAAGTTCAGCCCGTCGCCGTATGCACCCATGTGCCCGAGGTCGGCCCGGACGAACAGGGAGGCTGTAAAGCGCTTCAGGAAGTGGACATCGTTTCGCAGCCCGAGGCGGTACCTCGGATTTTCAAACCCGATAAATTGCTTGTCGAGAAGGTCTACGTACCGTTTGTCGCCGTCCACATCGACAGCTTTGAAATCGCCGGGCTGCAGGTTGTACTCGGCGGCGAGGGCCGCTTCCTCCGTCTGCCAGATCCCTGAAATATCGTAGTCCCAGATCACGTCCAGCGCTTTTCCCGGAAACCACTGGTTTGAAAAGTCGGGGATCTCGCCGGTGACCTGCTTTCCCAGCAGCGTATAGGTGCCATAGTCGCCGAACAGCTTTTTGATCTTGTTCCGGTTGAGGGAAAAGACAAAATTTGATTTCCAGAGGACGTCCGGGGTTCTGAGGTTGACGGTATTGACGCTGATTTCCAGTCCGCGGTTGCCGAGCTCTCCCAGGTTGGACATGAGGCTTGTGAAGCCGGTAATTCTGGGAAGCACCCGGTTCATCAGGAGATCGGTCGTGTTCATGTCGTATGCGTCGGCGGTCACCTCCACCCTGTGATCAAACAGGGAGATGTCGAGCCCGGCGTTGAGAGAGGTGGTTCTTTCCCATCGCAGCGAACGGTTGGACAGGGTGGTGGTGTAGGTGCCTACCCTGACGCCCGACCCGTCATACCAGAGGCTTGAATTGACCTGCGCCAGGGCGGAATATATCCCGATGTTCCGGTTCCCGTTCGCTCCCCAGGAAAGCCTCATTTTTAACCTGTTGACGGCGTTCGATTTGAAGAAATCCTCCTCGGAGATCACCCAGGCAACTGCTACGGAAGGGAAGGTCGCCCGCGGGTTTTCGGCGCCGAAGGCGGAGTACCCGTCACGCCGGACCGAAGCGGTCAGCAGGTATTTTGACATCAGCGAGTAGTTGACTCTGGCCATTAAGCCGTCGCCGGTGCTCCTGGAATCGTTATTGAGGATGTTGGGGCTGTTGCCGAACTGCAGCCCATGGTAGCTCAGCTCCTGGTTAGGACTGAAGCTCTGGTTGCCCTGGGTCGTTACCCACGACTGGTTGGACTCGAGGTTGGCGAGCAGCGTCACATCGAGGCTGTGCGCGCCGAGGTCTTTTTTCCACGACAGGATGTTGTCGAGCATCCAGTTCATGCTTGAAGACTCCTCTCTTTCTCCGGAAGGGGTTTCGTTCGGAAGGCCCCCGAGCTTTTCACTTATTTTTACGAACCGGTAATATTTCCTGGCCTGGTACTGCGGTTGAAAGGAAGACTTGAACCGGATCCCGAACGGCAGGCTGATCTCGGCATACAGGTTGGCGAAAAGGCTGTTGGTTTTGTCGAGCAGGTCGGTGCGATGGTAGGCAAGAAGCGGGTTGTCGGTATGCCCGTGCGGGAGGCGCTTCAGGTTTCCCTTGTCGTCGTACATCTCTGCAAACGGGCTGATCGCGTAGAAGGCGCCCGCCGGGATCGTACCCTCATTCCGGTCGGTGAACTGAGAATTCATGCCGACATTCAGCCAGTCTGTGATTTTGAAATCGACATTCAGCCTGGACCTGATGCTGGAGAACTGATCGCCGACCCTGATCCCCTCGATGTTGTTGTAACCGACAGACCAATAGTAGCTTGCCCTCTCGGTACCGCCGCTGACGCTCACGTCGTAATCCTGTCTTACGCCTTTCCGGAATACTTCGTCGTATATGTCCATAGTTTTCCCGGCAAGGTAGTTATCGCGCTCTTCAGGGAAGAAGCGCAGGCGGGAGAGCCATTCCAGGGTGTTGTCCTGAAGGGGAGTAGGGCTCATGGCGCGCCACTGATCGATCGGTATATCAGGAGGAAGATTGCCGGGGTTCGAGTAAAAAGCAGGGTTCTGCGTCGGGTTGATCTGCCTGAGGTGATCCTGCCGGTATTGGATATATTCTTCCGGCCCCAGCCCGCGGCGTTGATTGTAGTTGCCGGTCACGCCGAGCTTGGTCGAGAAGTTGATGACCGGTTTGCCGTCCCTGCCCTTGTTGGTCGTGATCAGGATCACGCCAGAGGCTCCGTTCGAGCCATACACGGCGGCCGCGCTGGCATCTTTCAGGATGTCGATGGTCTGGATGTCAGAGGGGTTGATGTCCCGCAGGCTTCCTTTAAAAACCGCGCCGTCGAGAACGATCAGCGGGTTGGTGCCGGCTGAAAGGGATTTTGGCCCGCGTATTTCCGTAGAGCTTCCGCCGGCGGCATAAGTGCCCTGGTTGGCGTTGAAGCCCGCAACGGTGCCTGTCAGCATTTCCGTGACCTGGTTCATGGCCTGGGTTTTGAAGTCATCTCCCTTTACCCGCGTAACAGAGCCGGTAAGGTCGCTTTTTTTCATGGTCCCATACCCGACCACGACCAGCTCATCGAGCGTTTTATTATCGGCCACCAGCGAAATATTGAACTCCGTCCGGTTTCCGACCGCCACTTCCTGGCTGACATAGCCTACGAACGAGAAGATCAGAACGGCATTTTCATCCGGTACATCTATTGTAAAAGAACCTTCCGTATCGGTCGTCGTCCCCTGCTGCGTGCCTTTGACCAGGATGCTCACGCCGGGGAGCGCTTCTCCCTTTTCATCGGAAACGCTACCGCGCACGGTAACGCGCAAAGGTTTCGGCAAGAGCTGCAAGGGAAGCGAGACCGGCTGTGACAAGGAAGTTTTTTCAATCCCTGCGGGCGGCGCTATCGGTTCCGGCTGCGGAGCCCGCCGAGGCTCCGGGTCCTTCTTAGGGACAATCAGGTAGGTGTTTTTGCGGATTTCTACTGCGTGGAGACCGGTTTCGCCGAGAATGGATTCGAGTATCCCGGCTACCTTTCCCGAATGTTTAACCTTGCCGGGGTCCGCTATCAGGCCCTGCAGCAGGTTGTCGTCAAAAACGATATTGATATTGTGCTTTTCCTGCATATCGAGCAGGATGTCCCTTAACCGGATCGCCGGGTTTCCTTGCTGGAGGGAAACGTTTGCCTTACTGTAGGCCAGCGCCTGACCGTACAGGATAGGCGGAAATAATGATACCAGCCATATTCCCGAAAGACAAAGGATGGCGTTTCGTACGAATGCTTTCATGCGGATCGATTAATAGTTAAGTTTTTTGTTTAGGCCTGGATTTCCTACCAATGGATACTGACTTTGCCGTCATCGAGCTTTTGGCTCCGGACGCCAAGCAGTTGTGTCAGTATCAGAATCACTTCATCGGCGTTTTCGGCCGGGTAATTTCCCGACAGCGTCCGGGCGGCCAGCGCCGTGTCGGGAATAACCAGCTCCACTCCGAAGCGCTCCCGGACCTGTCTTGCTATATCAGACAAAGGAGTATGGTTAAACATGAACCGGTGTTCTTTCCAGGCGAGATGGCCTGCGATCACATCCTCTTCCTGTGTCATTTTGAACATGCCCTGCCGGTCAACGGTCACAATATCGCCGGGCTGTATGGCAACGGGCGGGTGACCGGTCTTAAGGGAGCGCAGCTCTACCTTTCCTTTGGTGAGGACAACCTTGCTTTCTTCTCTGCGGCTGTATACCACGAATTCCGTTCCCAGTACCCGTATTTCCAACTGATCAGGTGTTTTGACCAGGAACGGGCGATCGTCGTGGGTATGAACGACGGAGAACTCGGCTTCTCCCCACAGCTTCGCCTCCCGGTTCGGGTATAATCCTGCAAATCGCGGGTACACCAGCCGTGAATCGGCATTCAGGGTCACCCGGCTGCCGTCGGCTAACACGAATGAGCGGGTTTCTCCATAGCCGGAAGAATAGGACTTGTAGAAAACGAGCTCACGCTGCCACCAGGCCGTCAGCAGCAGGACCACCGAGGCAGCGATCCACCAGCGCCTCCGGATGCCCTGGTTGTCTGCAGGGGAGGGGCGAGGCAGCATCTCCCGGGCAGGCTCCGGGTTTTCGTTCAGGCGGACCTGGATAGCCTGCCAGTCGGCCTCCGGGTCGGGCAGCATCTGCGGGTTGGCCTTTTCCCACTGGTGCAGTACCTCATAGAAAGCTTCCTGGTGAGCGGTATCTTTCAGCCATTCGAGCAGGAACTGCTTTTGGGCCGGGGTGGCCTTTCCTTCGAAATAGGCCCAGAGTATTTTTTCAAAAACGTTTGCGTCCATCGGCATTTAATTTGCTTTTGTATCTAAGATCCGGAAAGCGTGTTTTACCCTAATGCCACTCGAAGGTTTTAGCTATTAGCTGTCAGGTTGTCAGCTGTTTATTTCATCAGCGGCCTGAGCGGCTCCACCGCGGCGATCCGCCAGGCTACGTTGGCTTGTATGCCGCTTATGACTAACCCTTCGACGAGCGTTCGAGAGAGCTCACGACGAAGTCTCAGGGGCCCAATACCTGACAGCTATTTGATCCTATTGTTTTTCTGGTAAAATTTAAAATAAAATAGAGAAGCGGGTCAGGGTAAACTGCCGTTTTGGGATCTTACTAGTAAACAGAAGGCCTGCGCCCATGTCAAAAGAGCTACACCTGTTGGAGGATTTGCCCGATCGTCGACCGGGACCTGAAGGAAAAGGGAACCCGGTACCGGATTCCCCCTCTCCGGCAGACAGGGAATTGTTCATAAGAAGGGCATTTACGGAAGACCCTAAAAAGGGCTTTGAGCTGCTGTTCCGCGAATACTATGCACCCCTGTGCAGTCATGCCGTACGTTTTGTTTACTCCCGGGATATAGCGCGGGACCTGGTGAGCGACCTGTTCTGCGCCTTTTTCCAAAAGGAGCTCTATAAAAGGATCGATTCGTCGTACAGGGCTTACCTGTACCGGTGTGTGCGGAATGATTCGCTTAAATACCTGCAGAGGGAGTCGGGGTACCCGGCCGGGCCTGTTCCGGCGGATGCGGATGACGAAACGGCCGCCGGAGTCTCCACACCCGAAGACCTGCTCCGGTACGAGGAGCTTGCGGCGAAGATCGAAACCGTGATCGGGGCATTGCCGCCGCAAAGCCGGAAGGTTTTCCTGATGAACCGGTACGAAGGCAAAAAATACCAGCAGATCTCAGCAGAGATGCAGATCTCCCTGAAGACTGTCGAGGCTCATATGAGCAAAGCCCTGGCTGTACTGCGTAAAACGCTGCAGACAGACTGGCCGGGGATCCTTTTGCTGGTTTTCTTCAATGAAAGCCTGCTAAAATAAGCGTTGGATTCGTTTCAGATGATCTTCTATTATCGCGTCAATCGGCGATGAGCTCTTCATAGTGGCTGACCGGCCGGAAGATCCCGCCGCTTTTCCGGTAGTAGTCGTCATCGAGTACAAATACGCCTCCTTTTGTTTTTACCCACGACGCATCCGCGTAAGGGTGAAAGGAAGCGAGCTTTGCCCAGTTTTTGTAATACTGGTGCCCGTTAGCTTCCTGTAAACCCACGGTCATATCAGGGAAAGCGGGTAAACGGGCAGCGACATTTTTATTCCATTCCACAAGGATGGGATTTACCGTCAGATCGGCGCAGAATAAGTAATTGTATCTAATCGATTCATTATCAGGTATAAAATATCGCAAAGCATTTGTGTTGCTAAGGCCCGTATTCCTGCCTGAGAAACCAGCAAGGGGATCCGGTAAGGTTCTTTTTGACCTACAATAATGCTACCAGATTGCCTCAATCGATCGTATCATAGATACGGCCTGATTCGGTCGTATTCTTAAAATTGTACCACCTAACAAAGACGGGAGAATTCAGGTAGAAAAGTGTATCCTACAATCAGGTCCGTGCACCCATAAGGGGAAGCCTACAGAATCATCAAAGATGATTGCCGGGAAACCGGCTTTTCTGGGTTACAGGACTTTTGGTGCGCTTTATTTTAATCCTTCAAAAATTAATATGCAGGCATTTCCCCGGGTAATGGGTTGGTTCGGAGTAATTCTGTAGAGATCAAGAATTTGCAGCAATTTCGAATAAGTGAAACTATGAGAGTTTAGAGCTTTTGCCAGCGAAGCTGCAAATTCTTGCGCAGTTACCGGGCTCCGTTTTGCTTCCTCTTCATCCGTTGCCTGTAGGACGGCATGCAGGTCTTCTTTCTTTTTATTAAAAATGGATTTAGTCAATGCAATCCATGCGTCCGCTAAGGACTTTGTGAGCTTTATTTCAGGTTTTGCTTCGTAAGTTATAAAATATCCCTTTGTACCTAGATATTGTATAGCAGGATACCACGCAGAATATTCTCTTCCTTCCACATCGCTAAAAAATGATATCATTATGTGTTGCTCTGCAAGCAAGCGCAGAAGCCGGTCTATATTTATTTTAGCGGGAGGGAGCTGTTTTTGTTTGGCAAGAACGATCAGATAGCCGGCAGCCTCACAAATACTCATCCAGGTGGGCTCCAGCCTTATGGTTCCCCATCCGATATGTGAGGCTGATAGGCAAACGGGAACTATAAGGTTCTCAATGTCCTTTGTAAGAATGGTACCTAAGGCGACCTGGCCAGGGAAAGTCTTATTTTTAAGCATTACCTCCCCTTCCAGTTTACTTCCCGGCAGCTCACGCAACGTACAGGCATGCGAATCCATAAACCATTCTGTTACGCTAATGCTGTCGCTATGGATGGGAGCTCGTTTTTGACCAGGGATGAGAGAAGCATCATGTTGGGTAAAGGTTTTTAGCCCGACAAGCCGTCTGCCTTCTCTTACATAAACTTCGTATGGCATATGGCCGTTGTCTGCATATTCGTCCTTCGGCAAGCCATACTCTTTCCATTTCTTGCGCTCTTCTTCCGGGACTGACGGATCATTTTGTTTGAAATAAAGCAGCGCGAGCGTGACTTCTCGGAATTTTTTTGTAACCTCTTCGCGTTCAGCCCATGTACCTAGTATATATTTATTCTGTTCACCGACGAGCTCGGGGTGATTCCAGCTTGTTTTGCTGTTGGGGACTTTTAAACCCATACCGTTTACATGGTAAAAATGCTTTTTCAGATATTCCGGATCATATTTTTTGGGTTTTCCGGGGACCATCCTGTTGGATGGATCATTGGTTAACGTAGTCCTGATATTAAAGGCTTGTATGTTTTCGTCTGCCATCCCCATATCGGGGGAGGCAATGGAGTCAGACCAGGAGCTGTATTGAAACAGATTGAGATCCCTTTCTAAGCGAAACTTTTCTTGATTTAAAGCCGGTGGTGGCCAATGGTCTTTCTGCATATAGGTAATCCCGGCGTGAGCTTCTCCGAATTCTGACCGCGATTCCCGTCCGATGCGCATAGGCGTTCCCGAAATATAGGCAAGGTCTCCCTCGTAAGAGCAGTCGGCGAAAAAGATTCCTTTGGCAGAGAATTGCGCATCGCCTTTCATTTCGCGAAAAATGACCGTAGTGAGATTACTGCCGCTTTTTTCGACGCGGTATGGATAATATCCCCTCTCTACTGTAATACCCGGTTCGGCGGATACCATCATTTCGACAATATGCTTCATTACGTGCGATTCGTATTTGGTTTTTGCAAAACCGGGCAGGCTATCTTCGTATTGTTTGGAAGCTTTGCTGTATTTACGCCGGTAGTAGTCGTAAATATTATACCGGAGTTCATCATATAGAGGAGCCCTGGCTCCGTTGTAGAGTGTATCCATAGTGCCCAGCCCATTGATGAACATGCCTCCCAGATAAGGAGTATGGTTGACAAGAAGCACTTTAAGGCCTTCCCTGGCTGCACGGATCGAGAGAGCAACACCTCCCGGCGTAGCGTCGTAAACTACCACATCGTAAGTTGGACTACCGGTGTCTGCGGATTTTTCCTGCGAATGAAATATTGGTTTTTTCGAGGACCCGTTTAGGGGAGCAAAAGGGATTATTCCCAGTGTTTTTAATAAGTTGCGTCTGTTCATATATTTTGTGTTCAGGCATTTATCGATAAGGCAAAAAAGGACTATCACAGTTGATCAGGATCGATCAGTACGTATTTAACAGATCTGCGGTTGTAAGTGTATGTGATGTGTACCAGGCCGTCGGATGACTGTATGATGGCTGGATAGGCATAGCCATCGTCAACCACTTCGTTTTCCAGCGTCATTACCGGTTTCCACCCGGCGCCGTCTTCTGATATGGCGAGGTTCAGCAGGTTCCGGCCTTTAGGTTCCTCTCCCTCCTTAGTGCTATGGTTATAAATCAATAGCTGTCTTCCGTCGTCCAGTGTTACGGCATCTGTACCGGAGTTCGGGTTGGGCAGATCGAGAGCGGTCATTGCGCTCCAGGTCTTTCCGGCATCTGCCGACCAGCTTTGGGCAAGCACGTTTTGCCGTGTTCTGCAAATCGCCTGAAGCCTGCCATCCGTATAGGTTAGCAAACTGGGCTGAATGGCATCGAAAGTTATGCCGTCGTTGATAGGCCTGACTATTTCCCATGTCCTACCGGTGTCTTTACTGATTTCAAAGTACACGCGCCAGTCCGGGTCCTCTCCTTTTTCTTTCACGTGCTCGATACTGGTGGGACTGATGATTGTGCCATCCTGCAATTGTATTGGTTTGTTTTTGATGGGGCCCAGCAGATGCCCTATTTCCGGGTGTTGACCCAATTTTTGCGGTTCTGACCAGGTCGCGCCATTATCCGCGGATGTCATGACCATGCCCCACCATGTTCTTGGATCGGGCCCCACTTTGTAAAATAACATCAGATTGCCGCCGTCAGGGAAAAAAAGCACCGGGTTCCAGCAAGGATAGCGCAGCGTATCATTCTGAACGCCGTTGGCGACTTCCTCCGGCCAGGTCCACTTACCGTTCAGCATCCGTGATACCCGGATACCCACATCCGGATGCTTTTCTTCTGTCCCGGCAAAGAAGGCTGTCACCAACCCTGCCGGCGTTTCTACTATGGTCGAGGCATGGCATTGGGGAGTAGGCGTGTTATGCATAGGGTAAATTAGTTCCCCTTTCAGATATGCACCCTCGCCGGGAGAAGCCAGGGCCGGGATGTGGTATTTTCCTGTGATATCATTAAAAACTTTTTTTTTGTCGTTTTGCCGACCGCATCCG
>MEDT01000040.1 GCA_001724175.1 Cytophagaceae bacterium SCN 52-12
GGGACGGTGTCGCTGGATCTGGCCGGCGGCGACATCGAAGTAAAGATCCGGATGAAGAATTTTTCCCTGCCGCGATCGTTGATGCAGAAGCACTACAATAAGCGCTATATGGAAACTGAAAAATTTCCGCTGGCTACGTTCAAAGGTAAGATCCGGAACTGGCAGCCGCCTGCAGCAGACGGCGCTTACCCGGCCACTGCTTCCGGGAACTTTACCGTTCATGGCGTAACCGCTAAAAGACAGATCCGGGGAACCCTGACAAAAAAAGGCAACGATTATATCCTGGATGCAGCGTTCGACGTCAGGCTGGCCGATCACAACATAGAGATCCCCGTGCTTTTTTTTACCAGAATTACGGAAGGGGTAAAAGTGACGGTCCGTTACCACCTGACCCCCTGACCGGGCTGCTTACACGCTGCCGGCAAATGCTAGCAGTGAAACGTCCGTCCTGCCGGAATATCAGACTCCCGTTTCTTTTTCCGGCTGTTTTTATAGATTTGCCCAGATTTCTGCATTTATATGTTGCGTAAGTTCGGTATTCTATTGCTGGTGGCCGCCGTGTCGCTTTGTATCATTTATCGCGATCTGCTCTCTTACGGGTGGATGCAGGCCAAAGGCCAGCTCCATATCCTCAGGAATGTGCGGGAAGTTTCGGAAATACTGGAAAACCCGTCCTATCCTGATTCGGTCAAACAGAAGATCCTCCTGATACAGGAAATAAAGAAGTTCGGGGTCGATTCCCTGGGCCTGTCCCCTTCCCGGAACTATACCACTTTTTATGATCAGCAGGGGAAAAAGCTGATGTGGCTCCTTACCGCATCTGAAAAATACAAAGTAGAAGCGGTCTCCTGGAAATTCCCTGTTGTCGGGGAGTTCCCGTATAAAGGCTTCTTCGATTCTACAAGGGCCTACTCGGAAAAAGCCGCTCTCGCGGGTAAAGGATACGACACACATATGGGAGAAGCGGCAGCCTGGTCGATGCTGGGGTATGTGCGCGACCCTATTTTGTCAGGCATGCTCGAAAGAACCGAAGGAAGGCTGGCCAACCTCATCCTGCATGAGCTTACACACGGCACGCTCTTTGTAAAAGGCGATATGGAGCTCAACGAAAACCTGGCGAGCTTTGTAGGGGACTGGGGAGCCGTCCAGTTCCTTAATTATAAATACGGGCCCGACTCCCCTCAGCTGAAAAGATATGAGCTTCAGAAAAAGTACCAGGACGCCTGGTCGCAGCATATGCTGCGGGGCGCCGGGCAGCTCGATTCACTCTATTCGACTTTTACCGAAACGCTGAGCAGCCAGGTAAAGGATAGCCTGAAACAAGAGGTCCTGGACGAGATATTATCCAGGGCGGATACACTTTTGGAGGGCAAATATCCGTTGGATAGTCAGGCCAAAGCTTCGGGAATAGCTTCCAGCAATGCATATTTTATCAGCTATAAAACCTATCGATCCAGGCAAAATGTTTTCCGTGAGGAATTCTCTTCCCGGTTCAACAGCAACTTCCCGCGGTACCTGCATTACCTGAAACAAAAATATCCGTCGCTATAAACACACCTATGTCATTTGCTATGCTTCGAAAATCCCTCATGCTCCTGCTCGCCGCTATCATTCCGGTTGGTCTGCTGTCGTTCATCCCGCTGCAAAATCGCGAAAAGAAGAAGTACTTCGATACAGGGGAAAGAGTGGAATACCGGATTCATTACGGGTTTATCAATGCGGCGGAGGCACGGGTAGACATTGCCAAAAACCTGAGCCAGGTAAACGGCAGGCCCTGCTACCGCATTAACGTTTTCGGGCGGACGACAGGGGCCTTCGACGTTTTTACCAAAGTCAGGGACACCTGGAGATCTTTTGTCGATACCACTACTTTGCAACCTCACCAGTTCTACCGTAACATCCGGGAAAATAATTACAGGAAAGAGGAAACGACGTTTTTTGACAAAAGAAATAACAGGGCGACGGTCAAAACGAAAGATACTACCCGGGTTTTCAATGTTCCCTACAATGTACATGACATTATAAGCGGCTACTATTTCCTCCGTACGATCGATTTCCACGGGAAAAACGAGGGCGACATTGTGGAAGTGCCTATCTTTCTTACCGACGAAGTGACCAAAATGCGGGTAAAATATGCCGGGAAAGAAGTGGTGAAAACGAAATACGGTCGCATCAAAGTTTTCAAGCTCCACCCGCTGATGCCCAATAACAAGCTCTTTAAAGGAGAAAATTCTATTCGCATCTGGGTTTCAGACGATGAGAACAAGGTTCCGATCAAAATCGAGGTAGACCTGTTTATAGGCGCCCTGGCGATGGATATCAAGCATTACAGCGGCCTTCAGACAGAGCCGGTTTGGTTTTAGTTAGTTGAAAATTGAAAATTGAGAATTGAAAGTTTCTACACTTTCAACTTTCAACTCTCAACTTTCAACTCTCCACTTTCAACTATTTAAAGTAGCTTTTAAGGCGGTAGATCGTCTCTTCCACTGAGCGGTCCGTCTCGATTAATTCTGCAATCGATTGAACGGAATGTATAATGGTGCTGTGATCGCGCCCGCCAAAATGTACCCCGATCGACTTTAAAGGCAGATCCGTGAACTCCTTCGCAAAATAAACGGCTACCTGTCGTGGATATACGACTTCCTTTTTCCTGCTCTTGCTTTTTAAATCAGCAACAGAGACTTTAAAATAGTCCGCAACCACCTCCATAATCGTATCGATCGAGATTTCGCGGCTCTGCTCGATCACGATGTTCCGGAGCGTATTTTTAGCGAGCTCCACGTCAATCTCCTTACGGGTAAGCGACGCCTGCGCCATCAGGGAAATGATCACTCCTTCCAGCTCGCGGACATTGGTGCTTACGCTGTGCGCCACGTACTCGATCACCTCGTTGTCGATAAACACGCCTTCATTCTGCAGCTTTTTCTGGATGATCGCTATCCTCGTCTCGAGGTCGGGCGCCTGGAGATCGGCGGTAAGGCCCCACTTAAACCGGGAAAGCAGCCTGTCCTGGAGCCCTTCCAGCTCTCTCGGCGGACGGTCGCTCGTCATGATGATCTGCTTGCCGAGCTGGTGCAGGTGGTTGAAAATATGAAAAAATGTATCCTGGGTCTTCTCTTTTCCCGAAAGGAACTGCACATCGTCTATCACGAGCACATCTACCTTCATATAAAAGTCGGTAAAAGAAGACAGGGTATTATTTTTCAGCGCATTGATAAACTGGTTCGTAAACTTCTCCGAAGAAACGTAAAGCACAACTTTCTGCGGGAAGTGGTTGTTGATATAATTCCCGATCGCCTGTACGATATGGGTTTTCCCGAGTCCTACGTCACCATAGATCATAAGCGGGTTGAAAGACGTCACACCGGGCCGCTGCGCCACCGCATACCCGGCCGAACGCGCCAGGCGGTTGCAATCTCCCTCAATAAAATTTTCGAAGCTGTAGTTAGGGTTCAGGTAGGTATCGAGCTGAAGCGAGTCGAGGTCTTTTGCCGGGGCAGGCGCGTGCCTGCGGGGATCCCGCTCAAAGTTATCGCGTTTGCCGGGCACAGGACTGACCGCCTTCGTCACATTCATGGTCAGGGGCTTGTGCCGCTCGTTGCCGGTATCGACAATGATGGAATATTCCAGCATGCCGTCCTTTCCTATCGCATAGTCGAGCGCTTTCCTTAACAGGTTCACATAGTTATCCTCCAGCCATTCGAAAAAGAACTGGCTCGGAACCTGGATCGTTATCACTTTCCCGACCAGCTTCACCGGGCGGATCGGCTCAAACCAGGTCTCGTAGCTGGCATAGGGGATGCTTTCCTTCACTACCCGGAGACATTTCTCCCATACCATCTCCACCTCGCTTTCGCCCGTGTCGGCCATTATGGTATTTTTCGAATAGTGGTGAGACATATTATTGATCCAATCGTGTTTCTGTTATTACCTGCGTTCAGTTTTTGTGGAAAGGGTGACGAAGTTAGCTATTGCATTTCTCTAAAACAAACCGAAAACTCAGGGTAGCGGAATAATACAAGACGCATCCGGTAGAGACGCAAAATCTACTTCAAGGCAAACGAAAAAATGTAATGAGATAGCCGTAAGGTTTTAAGTATACGGCTAAAACTCCATTATACACGTGAACTACACAGGTTTGGCACGCCTGAGGTTAATCATACAATCGTTCATTAATACATTATGCTTACTTTTGTCTGATCCAAAATGACTTACGCCCGCACCCCCGCAGGCAAATACTTCCTGACAGTACATGACACACACCACGCTGTTGTTCTTTCCCTATATAATCGCCAGTGTCCTGCTGCTGCCGCTATTGATCAGCGACAGCCCGGTTATGCGGCAAAACAGGGAAAAGCTGGCTGCTGCAGCCGTAGCGCTGCCGGTCCTTTACTTCTTTTACATCATCGTTTCATTTTCGACCGAAGTCGCCTACGAGGACGATTACGGCGCGTTGGACAACTTCCACCGGATGATGTTCGCGCCCGGCGCTGTCGACAGGATCAAAGGCCTTTTCGCACAGACAAACGAGCACCGCCTGGTTGTCGGAAGGATTTTAATGCTCGTCGTTCACCTGCTGCACGGCAATCCCAGCCCCAGGTTCCAGATCATAACCGGCAACCTGTTTCTTATCGGCATTCTCTGGCTTTTTTACCGGTTTTTCCGCCAAACCGGCTACCCGATCGTATATTTTGTCCCGGTAACACTCGTCCTGTTCAGCCTGGTACACTACGAAAACGCTTATTGGGCCGTTACCGCCATTCAAAACTACCCGGTCATTTTCTTCGCCATGCTCTGCGCTTACGGGTTGAGCAGGCAGTCGGGCGGCGGCAGCGCAACGGGCATAGCGGCAGCGCTCCTGGCCAGTTTTTCCTGCGGGAACGGGATAGCCGTATGGGTAGTGGGCGCGGTCACGCTGGTTATTCAGAAGAGGTACCGTTTGCTGGCCGTCTGGCTGCTCTTTGCGGCTTCCGCGCTCGCTTTTTACCTGGGTTTCGATTACATCATGTACCCGAGAGACCGATCTGCCCTGCTGCACCATCCTTTTGAAAACCTCTGGGTTTTCCTGTGCTTCCTGGGCGGATTGTTTTATGGGGACTTCGATCATGCGCAGGTGCAGAAATTCTACCCCGACGTCGCGGCTTCCATACTGGCCGGGGCATTTGTCCTGGCGATCAGCCTATGGTGGTTTCTGTCGTTTTTCCTGAACAGGGCGGGAAAGTACCGGGAGATTTACAGCTTTTTGTCCGGCATCCTCGCTTTCCTGCTGGCTACCGCTGCAATGCTGGTCATCAGCAGGCCCGTCGGCAGCAACATCATTTTCGGCGGACAGTTCATTTCACAGAGATACCTGATATTCAGCTCCGTATTATGGGTGGCAATCTACCTGGCGCTGCTCTTCCTGAACCGGTCTTCGGTCCTGACTTCCAAATGCCTGTTCCAGGTATTTCTTTTTCTCAACCTGGGCATTAACATCGCTTCGTACTACCGGCATATTCCTGCGCTGGCTACGCACCAGGCAACGCTCGAGCTAGACAAGCTGTATACCGATTCATTCGACGGCATGCTGCTGTCTTTCGGCGAAACCTATGGTGAAAAAATTGCCTGGAACCATCCGACCGCATTCAAAAACCTGCTGAAAAAGCTTAAAGTGTCCGGCCTGTACAACCCGCGCCAACAGTTTGACACAAGGGTCCTGGAGCAGATCAGGCGGCAACACACAGGCGGCCCGGGTGACAACGCCGGCTGGAGGGTATCTGTTGAATCGGAAAACGCGCTCGGATTCAACGGGCGCCCCAGCCCTAAAATTAAAATTACCGCTTCAGGTCACGATCATTGCCGGGGATGCCGGGGGTACTTCATCCTCCAGTCGCCCACGCAGCAGTTTGTGCTGCCGGCCGTGCCCGAGCGCGCCGTTCCCCTGGATGCTGTCTCGCATTTGAGCTACTGGTCGGACCGCTATTCTTTTATCTTCCGGGAATTCAAGTTCCCGAAAGGGGAATACGATATCTGGATCGCGCTGAAGGAAGACGGTACGGCCTTAAAACCTTACCATACGGCAGCCCACGTGCATCTCCCCGGCAGCCCGGTCCTGACAATGCATTGATTTCTGTACCGGAGGGGGACAGAGTATGCGCGTTTCTACGCCAAACATTAAAGATATCACCGCCATACTCACTATTTTTGCCCCTGCCTTTCGGCCGAAAGGCCGGAAATACCGGGGGCTTTGCGCTTTCGCTTTATTTTACAACACAATAAATCACTCATAATGAAGAAGTTATTTGGAGGAATTTTCCCGATCGTGCTGCTGATGTCGCTGAGCCAGTGCGCATTGAATAAATCTGTGCAGGAGGCTAAGGCGCTGGGCGATTGCAAATTCAGATTGTCGTCGATCGACAGCATTTACCTGGCCGGGATCAATGTCCGGGAATTCCGGGAGATCAGGAATTTCAAAGACCTTGATCTGGCACGTTACCCTGCCCTGGGGCTTGGCCTGATGAGAAAAAACATACCTCTCGACCTTCAGCTTAAGCTGGAAGCCAACAATCCTACCAACAAAATTGCCGGTGTCGAGCAGATGGAATACAAAGTTTTGCTTGGCCAGAGCGAAATTTTCAGCGGCCTTCACGATCAAAGGATCCAGGTGCTTCCCGGGACCGGGAGAACCATCATTCCATTCCATCTGAGCACCAATGCTTACGACTTCGTCATGAACAGCCAGACCCGCGATGATTTTGTAAATCTTCTTTCTGCCCTTACCAGCACGAAAGACAGTAAAGCCGTCAAGCTGCTGATCAAGATCAAGCCGACGATGGCATTTGGCAGCAAGCAGGTAAATTATCCGGGCTATATTACATTCGAGCAAAACATCACCGCCGATATGCTGGTAAATAAACTCTGACCGGCAAAGGCGATGAAACTCTACATTGTACCCACTCCTATCGGCAATCTCCAGGACATTACCTACCGTGCGGTAACCGTCCTGAAAGAGGCAGACCTGATACTGGCAGAAGACACGAGGACTTCCGGCAACCTGCTGCGACACCTTGAGATCTCGCGGCCGATGCAGAGCTACCACATTCACAACGAGCACCAGACGCACGCGAAACTGATCGAGCGCCTCCTGAAAGGTGAGACCATGGCGCTCATTTCGGATGCGGGCACACCGGCCATATCCGACCCGGGCTTCCTGCTGGTAAGGGAATGTATCCGCAGCGGCATCGCGGTAGAGTGCCTTCCAGGTCCTACCGCTTTTGTCCCCGCCCTGGTCAATTCGGGCCTGCCGACCGACCGTTTCGTCTTCGAAGGCTTTCTCCCGCATAAAAAAGGGCGCCAGACCAGGCTGGAATCGCTGAAGGAAGAAACCAGGACCATGATTTTTTATGAATCGCCCCATCGGCTTCTAAAATCCCTGCAGCAGTTTGCAGCCTATTTCGGCGCGGACCGCCAGGCTTCCGTTTCCCGCGAAATTTCGAAGCATTTCGAAGAAACCGTGAGGGGAAGCCTGAATGAAATTATTGCTTATTTTGCTGAAAAAACAATAAAAGGAGAAATTGTAATTGTAATCGCCGGTGAATCCAGGTAGGAAATTGAAAAAGGAGAGACGCGATGCATCGCGTTTCTACAAATACATGATCATTTGCATGGCGCTGCTGGGATGGCACAGGGCTGCAGCCCAGCTCCCCGACAGCACCACGCAGGTGAGCCTTATAACCGTCGGACCGGGAGACGACCTCTATTCCAGCTTCGGGCATAGCCTCTTCTGGTTCAGCGACCCTGCAAAAGGCCTCGACGCCTCCTACAATTACGGAAGCTTTACTTTCCAGACCGAAAACTTCTACCTCAAATTCCTGAGAGGCACCCTGCCTTATAAAATCGATAAGGCGCCGCTCGATGCACAGGTTTATTACTGGCAGCATGAAAACCGCTCGGTAGTGCAGCAGGTTTTAAACCTGTCCGCTGCCCAGAAGCAGAAGCTGTATGCGCTCCTGGAAGAAAATTACCGTCCGGAAAACAGGGAATACCGCTATCGTTTCTTTTACGATAATTGCGCTACGCGCCTCCAGGACATGCTGCTGGCCGCCTGCGGCGACAGCATCATCTATGAAGGCTATACCCACGAAACCCGGACTTTCAGGGAATGGATCGATAAATATGCGCACCGGCAAAAGCCCTGGGCCGACTTCGGCATGGACCTTGCCATCGGCAAAACAGCCGATAAGACGGCAACCCCGATGCAGGCTACCTTCCTTCCGGATAATCTCCACGATGCGTTTGCCGGTGCCAGGGTAATCGCAGGCGGAAAGCCCGGACCGCTGGTGGCAGCCGATCGTGTCATTTATAGCGCTACGCCCCGTCCTGCCCCGGGTTTCCTGACTCCCATGCTTTTTTTCTGGGCGCTCGCCCTCCTCACCGGGCTCTTCACCTTGTGGCAGCTCCGCAGCCACAGGATCAATTTTGCGTTTGACAAGATCCTGTTTACAGCCTGCGCGCTCGCCGGCACGGTCCTGCTGCTGCTCTGGTTCGGCACCGATCACGAGGACACAGTCCTGAACTGGGATATTCTCTGGGCCAGCCCTATCCTTTTTATTATAGCGGCAGGGTTGTCCCGGAAAAAGAAAAAGCCATGGGTATCCGTTCTCTTAATAGTCTATGCGCTCCTGCTCCTGGCGGGAACGATCAACCTTGATAAGCATAACCAGGTGCTGATCCCGGTTTTGCTCGTACTGATCATGAGATTATATTACATTAACACATCTCTGGCTAAAATTCCCGAATCATGAATTTAGAACTTATCACCAGGCAGGTCTGCCAAATAGTACGGGAAGCATCGGCTTTTATTCAGGAAGAAGCCCGGTCGTTCGGAGCCGAGAAAATAGAATACAAGGATGTCAACAACCTGGTCTCTTACGTAGACAAGGAAGCCGAAAAAATGCTTGTAACCCGGCTGAGGGAGCTTCTGCCGGAAGCCGGCTTTATCACGGAGGAAGGGACCGCCGGCGAGCCAGGCAACCCTGCTGCGCTGAACTGGATCATAGATCCTCTCGACGGGACTACCAATTTTATCCACCGCCTCCCCATCTATTGCGTCAGCGTCGGACTGGCGCAGGGCAAGACCCCGATCGCGGGCGCTATCCACGAGCCTAATCTCGATGAGATGTTTTACGCATGGAAAGACGGCGGGGCGTGGTGCAACGGCAGGCAGCTCAGGGTATCGGCTGTCGAAAAGCTGAGCGAAAGCCTGCTCGCCACAGGTTTCCCTTATTACCGGTTTGAGAAGCACCACCTTTACATGGAAATCCTCGAGATCCTGATGCAGAAGACGCACGGCATCCGTCGCCTCGGGGCGGCCGCTGTAGACCTGGCCTATGTAGCGGCGGGACGATTCGAAGGGTTCTACGAATACAATCTCCATTCGTGGGATATGGCCGCAGGCGTGCTGCTCGTACAGGAAGCCGGGGGAACTGTAACCGATTTCCGGGGGACCGACAATTACCTGTTCGGCGGCGACATTATAGCCTGTGCAGGGCCGCACAGAGAGCTGCTGGATGTTATAAAAGCCTATTTTTGATGTGATGATTAGTTGATTAGCTGATGTGATAATTTCCAATTCATCATCACTTCCGATTACTACCAGGACACAATAACCAATCGTCACATTACCACATTAACTAATCATCACATCAACCAATCATCACATCAACTAATCATCATGGATTCCGAAAAACTAAAATATCCCATCGGCCGGTTTAAGGCGGAAGCGTCCTATTCTCCTGCCCAGGTAAAAACCAATATCCAGATCATCAGCGCTATTCCTTCCAAATTTGTCAACCTGCTGGCATCCTGGCCCGATGCCCGGCTCGATACACCCTATCGTCCCGAAGGCTGGACTGTCAGGCAACTGGTGCACCACGTAGCCGACAGTCACATCAATTCCTATTGCAGGTTCAGGCTGGCGCTTACTGAAGACAACCCGACGATAAAGCCCTATCGCGAAGATTTATGGGCGGAGCTGCCCGACGCCAGGTCTGGGCCGGTGGAACTTTCCCTCCAGCTTCTGAAGTTCACTCATTACAGATGGGTCCTGCTGCTCAATTCCCTGGGAGAAGAGGAGCTCGCGAGGACTTTCTACCACCCGTCTTCCGGGCAGACCGTCCGCCTGGATACGGCTATCGCTCTTTACGCCTGGCACGGGGAGCATCACTACCAGCAGGCATTTCAGCTGGGAATGAGAAACGGCTGGTAAACGTTACCCCGTCTAAACAGACACACCCTGACCTATGTATCAAAAAGCACTGAAAATCTTAGCAGCAGTTGTCGGGGTGTTTCTCTTTCTCGTCATTTCAGCAGCGACCTGGATTTATTTCAATCAGGATACGATCATCAAAAAGCTCAGGGAATCCGTCGAAGCTTCCATCAACGGCAGGTTCGAAATCGGCGGCTTCCGGTTCAAACCTTTCGGGCGCTACCCCGGATTGACCTTTTCGCTCCGGGATATCCACCTGAGCGATTCCCTTTACCAATACCACCACACACCCTTCACGGAAATAAGCAGGCTGGAGGTCACGCTGGGCCTGGAAACCTTGCTGAATATGAATGTTTCCATCAGGAACCTGCATATATATGACGGCAGCATTTTTATTTTCACGAGAAGGGACGGGTATTCCAATCTCTCAGCCTTCCGGTCGGGCCGGGAAAAGCCCGGAAAAGGCAACGCGCATATTTCCAGGCTGTTCGGGAAAGTGAAATCGCTGCAGCTTCACAACGTCAGCTTCACATTTGCCGATTCCCTGAAGGAGAAATACTACGGCGGCCTCCTGCAAAGGGTTTCAGGAAGCTACATCGCCGACCGGCAGGGGTGGCAGGGCAAGCTGGCCGGACCTGTCCTGATGGATAGCCTGGTGTTCAACTCTGAAAAAGGGGCATTCCTGAAAAACCGCGCCATACACCTGTCCGCCTCGGTAGGTTTCAATGAAAAAACCCGGGAATTTTCATTTCTTCCCGAAACCTATATCCAGCTCGAAGGCCAGGAAAGGATCGGCATTGCGGGTGTCATGTCGATCGGGACTCCGCATGGGCCCATGGAATTCCGCTTCCATACCAGCCGGATAAGGGTGCCGGTAGCGACGAGCATACTCGCCGATACCCTCGCGGCTAAAATCGACAGGATAGGCATAGATACCTACGTATCTGCCGATGTCTTTTTAAAAGGACATCTGGGAGAGAAACGCCCCTGGGTCATCGTAAACTTCAAGACCGATACGTTCAGCTATGAAGTCCCTATAGGACACTTCCACGGACTGAAAACCAGGGGCAGCTTTACGAACAGGGTCGACACCCTTTTAAGCCCCGGGAATGCCAACAGCAGGATCAGGTCAGGCAGGATTACCGGCTTCTTCGAAAAAGTGCCCGTAAAAGGCTCCCTCCAGCTAACCGATCTCACCAATCCGCTGGCCGCGATCATGCTGCACGCCAAAATAGACTCGACGGGGCTCAATTCCCTGCTCGACACCGACCGGTACCTGGCTACCGGAGGGCAGATCAGCCTGGATATGCGGTTTAACGGCAGGCTTAAGAATTTCTACAATCCCCAAAACGACCGGCTCGACGGCAAGCTCGACGGCAAAGCCAGGGTAAGCAATCTCAAAATCGCCTACCTGCCTAAAAGCATCCAGCTTAGCCAGGTCGAAAGCAACATTTCAATAAGCCAGGACGACATTATCATTCACCGGCTCGACCTGTCCGACCGCCATAACCTGCTGCACATCAAAGGGAAAGTTTCAAAATACCTGCACGTCATTCTCGGGTCGCCGAATCCTGCCAGGGCTGCGATCGACATCAATATCCCGGAATGGAGATTGAACTGGATTGAGGTGCTCGTGAGCGAAGAAAGCAAGCGAAACAGGAAGTCATCCAAAAAATTCACTGAAATTGTCGACCGGCTGGTCAATAACCTGGAAATTCAGGCCAATCTCAAAGCCGGGACGCTCAACTACCACAACTTCCGCGCCAGGAATGTAACCGGTAAGCTCAGCATGTCCCGGAACACCACCTCCATAGCGCCGCTGACCCTCGACGCATTCGGCGGGCGTGTTACCCTCTCGGGAGAGCTGAAGTCACCCGACCAGAACAAGAGCTCTGCATTGTTCAACGCAAAAGGCAAAGTAACCGGCGCCAACGTCAGCAATATCCTGTACTCATTCAATGATTTCGGGCAAAAAGCGCTGTCGTCAAAAAATGTAAAGGGGATGCTCGACATCGACTTCAACTTCTCTTCCCGCGTAAATCCCGATGTATCACTGGTGCCCAGATCGATGAACGGTTACCTGGACATGCATTTCACCAGGGGGGAGCTGATCGACTTCGAGCCGTTTTTAAAGATAAAGAAGATCATCTTTAAGAATCGCCCGCTCGAAAATGTAAAGATCGCCCCTATCAGGAAGCGCTTTACGCTTAAAGGCCAGGAAGTACGCATCCAGAAAATGCAGATCGAATCGAACGTCCTGACCCTCTTCGTGGAAGGCCAGTACAGCTTCGGCGACAAGACCGACCTCAGCATCCAGTTCCCGTTAAAAAACCTGAAGAAAAGAGATGAAGAATACGAGTTTCAAACCTACGACTCGGAGGAGCTCCGCTCTATCTTCCTGCGGGCTGTGGAGGAAAACGGCGAAGTGAACATCAAGCTCGACAGCCGGAGAAAAGCACGTAAAAGGACTTATCCCGACAGTACGAATACATCGAACGATTCTACCCTTCTTAACCAATAAAAAGCTAATTTTGCACCCGATTCATTCAAGGACCTGCCATGCAACAATACCAAGCGCTTCTGCAACACATTCTGGATAATGGCGTAAAGAAAACCGACCGTACCGGCACGGGGACCCTCAGTGTTTTCGGCTACCAGATGCGGTTTAACCTCCGGGACGGGTTTCCGCTGGTCACCACGAAAAAGGTCCACCTCAAGTCGGTGATCCACGAGCTGCTCTGGTTCCTGAAAGGAGATACCAATATTGCCTACCTGCGCGATCACAACGTCTCTATCTGGGACGAATGGGCCGACGCAAACGGCGACCTCGGCCCGGTATACGGCAAACAATGGAGAAGCTGGCAGACTTCCGATGGCCGGAGCATCGACCAGCTTCAGGAAGTCCTGGATACCCTGAAAAGGTCGCCGGATTCACGGCGGATGATCGTGTCGGCCTGGAACCCCGCCGACCTCCCGGAAATGGCCCTGCAGCCCTGCCATGCCTTGTTCCAGTTTTACGTGGCTCCCGCAGAAGAAGGCAGTGATTTTGCCGGCAGGCTGTCCTGCCAGCTTTACCAGAGGAGCGCGGATGTGTTCCTGGGCGTACCTTTCAATATTGCCAGCTATGCGCTCCTTACCCTCATGATCGCCCGGGAATGCCGTTTCGAGCCCGGCGATTTTATCTGGACGGGAGGCGATACCCATATTTACCTCAACCACCTGGAGCAGGTAAAGCTCCAGCTTAGCCGTACACCCCGGGCGTTACCCAAAATGAAATTGAATCCCGAAATAAAGAGCGTTTTTGACTTCCGGTTCGAAGACTTTACCCTGGAAGACTACCATCCTTACCCCGGTATCAAAGCCCCTGTGGCTGTGTAGGTCCCTGCAAAAAGATTCCGGCGGAGGCACCCCTGCGGCGTTCGTATATTGTCTTATTATTTTGTATTTTCACGCAAAATAATAACCCTGATCCCTGGCCCTGAACCAGGGGGACAAAACCCTCTTTTTCCAAATCGACCGGACATGAAAAAGCTGTCATTCTATGCTATTTTCTTAGCCATTTCCTTTCTTATTATTGAAGCAGGCATCCGGATCTTTATCTGGTTCCACCCGATCCCCATGCTTTTCGATTCCGGCTATAACAGGTTCAGGGGTACCCCTCACGCCAGCATATACGGCTATCCGCTGAACTCGGAGGGCTTCAGAGACGAAGAGTTCGGACCCAAGGACAAGCATACTTACCGCATCGTGGGGTTGGGCGATTCTTTTACCTTCGGAGTCACCCCTTACCCGCAAAACTTCCTGACCATAGCGGAAAAAATAATCAATGAAAATGCGCCCGGCCGCAAAACAGAGATATACAATATGGGGATACCCAGCATCGGCCCGCGCGAGGAGCTCGCCCTCCTTACCGATGAGGCGCTTTACTGGGATCCCGACCTGGTCATGATCAATTTCTTCGTCGGCAACGACTTCTTTGAGTCGATGAGATCTGACAAGGCAAAATTTATAGAACGGTATTCCTACACCGCTACGCTCCTTTACCGGATCTACAGGATGCTGACCAAAACGAGCCGCGATTTCAAAACACAGTATAAGGAGGGATGGACGACCTATTGCGACACATGCAAAACTTTCTCGCCCGAAGGCTACCTGGAGCTGCAGGTAAACAGAAGCTATATTTTCAATACCCGCGATCCCCTTTTCGAATCGCACCTGGCCGACGCGCTATACTTTCTCGGCAAAGCGGACAAAATCTGTAGATCGAGGAATACCAGGCTCCTGGTCTGTATTTTTCCTGACGAATCGCAGGTCAACCCGGAATTACAGCGATCCGTCATCCGGCAGCTCACGGCTTCCGGGATCGATCCCGATTGGGATAATTCCCGTCCCAACCGCCGGCTTTCGGAAGAGCTCGCCAAAATGGGCATCCCTCACATCGACCTGCTTCCCTTGTTCGAAGGCGAAAAAGACAGCGCGTGCTATGTTCCCCGGGATACACACTGGAACCTATACGGCAACCGGCTCGCAGGCAGCTACCTGGCCAAAGCGCTGCCGGCATATATGTTGCCGGACGGCCGGTAATTTAACGGCGGCAGCCGGTTCTCAATGCCCCTGATGCATCCATTTACTGTGCATCCTGTCGTAGGTAAATACGTAGGCGTCCTCAAGCCTGTGATTCTGAACGGCCAGGCTATAATTGAATTCCGCGCCAAAAACAAGCATGTTCCCGTTGGGATCGAGGCGGATCCTCCTGGCTTTATCGTCTCCCCGAGGCCCCAGCTGATCAAGCGTAAACTCGTAGCGGCTTTTGCCTTTGAAGCGCCCCGATTTGGTCAGCTCGATCGAACGTACCTCAGATGAGCGCGCGCTGCCGTAAAACAGCCTTTTCTCACCGGTAATACCGCCGACAAACACCGCTACCGCGTCTATTCCCTCCACCCTGTCGACTATGTCGCAGGTTTGCGGATCTATCGCGTAGATCACACCTTTTTCATCATCCCTGGTACTGCCCGCCACGGTGCTTACATACAGCTTGCTGCCATGGCAATCGTAGTAAATGCCCAATACGGCATAGGGCACCACTCCCTGGCTGGTGTCGGCGGCAGGCAACTCACAGGCCAGGTCCATCTTACCGGTATTGGCGTCGATTTTGTAAATGCGGTTCATCCGGCTCAGCGGCGTATCAAATGTACTTACCTTGGGTACGGGCGCGGTAAAGGCATTTCCCCGGTTGTCGGTGGCAATTCCGCCCATCCACCCGTACTTTGCCCATGTAGGATCCTGCCAGGTCTTTTTTTGGGCGGTATCACCCGGGTTTACCGGGAATTCCACCAAAGCGATGCCTTTTATATTGGACTCGCTCGAGGAAAATCCCGACCGTTTCGGGTCGAAATCCATTTTCCTGATAAACGGCGCCAGTGTCCTGCAGGAGGCTATGCCTATCTGGATGATTTCCCCCTGCGTCATTTTTTCCTCACAGGCAAAAAGCAAGGGTATAAGGGCAATAGGCAGCAGTTTTTTTGCAATACGTAAACTCATGCGAATGAGAACATCAATTGTTTATAGTCGATATGGTAACCGGTGCTGGCCACGAATTCACGAATAGTCTTCAATTCGTGAATTCGAGGTTATTTCGCTTCTTTAAAAGCTATCGGCTCCTGGTTTCCGATAGGAACAAACATAGGCCCCGACATACAGGGGAAAGAACGTGTTTTGTAAATTCCGTTTTCGAGATAGCTTTCTGCCCAGCAGTACTCGCTTCCTTTCCGGTCATCGTTTTTTATCTGGGGCACATACCATAATACGAGCGCCTGGTTTTCAATATCTTCGGGATCGGGCTCAATAAATTTTTCGGGCCCCTGCCTGTAATCGGTATTGCAGCACGGCCCGATGCTGACCAGGTCCGACTCTCCCTCGTCGCGGTCGGCATGAAGCCTGGTCGCGAACAGGTAGGCGTTATCTCCCCTGCCGCCATCATTAAACTGCCCCTTGCCCGGCTCCAGGTAGTATCCCTTTCCTTCCGGCGACGAAAATTTATACTGGTATCCTTCTGGAGTATACCGCGTCCTGCTTTCCTGCAATCTCCATTGTTCTTTTTTCCACGGCTGCCAGCCGGATTCTCCCCATTCGTACAGGGTGTTGCCCGAACCGTAGAGCGCTATCCGCATGACCGGCCGGTAGGTACCGTTATTACCGCAGCCGCGGCCCAGGCTCGCACCTGCAACGCGCATGCGCCCGTCGCGATAAAACTCGAATCGCTGCAGGTAATTATAGTTGCAGGGCATCGGCCACTGCTTGCTGTTGAAAGTCTGCTCGAGGGCAAACCCGATCGTCTTACCGCCTTCTACGATATCCACCACCCTCGGCTCGGTAACCGCCAGCACGGCCGCCTGGCTGAACTCCGGACACCCTACGGCATCGCTGTAGCCAAACCCGTCAGTGTTGCTATAGCTTACGTGCCAGTCTACAATTTTGGCGTTGCTGATCACGGGTACGCCGCGGTGGGTTACTTCCGAAATCCGCATACCATCGCTTGAGGTCAGGATATAGTTCAGCTGCCATTCATCTTTTTTGACAGAGTTGACCTGGCTGCAATAGCATTCCATGATCTTGTCATAGCGCAGGTTCCTTTCGCTGATCCGTTTCTCCGGGCCGGCATTGCCTACGTGAGTCCATCGTACCCCTACCAACCTCAGCTCTGTAAGATCCACTATTGCCCAAAGCGCTTTTTCATCCTTGACAAAGGTCGGCGCCACGCAAAGATGAAGGCTCTCTTCGCAGCGGGTATTGTTCAGGGCAGTTTTCGTATTGGGCATCAGCGCCTCCGACTCCCCGGGCTTAAAACCCAGCGCTTCTATCACTTCCGGGCTGTTGACTGCTATATGGAGCGCCACGTCCTTCAGGTGCAGCGGAATGTCGGGCTGCGTCTGAACAAGCTCATTTACCGCAAGCACTTTCTGAGCCGTAAGGTCGACCAGCGCAGTGGTGGTGAGGTTAAGGCCGAAGTTATACATCTCAACCCTGTATATCGTCCCGTAGGCAGCTCCCTGGGGGATTTCCTGCGGCCTGGCCTTGTAAACGTTGAATATTTCGTTCAGGTAAGGCTTGCCGGTGCCCTTTTCAAACATGTTCTCAGTAAAAAGGGTATCCAGCACCGCCAGCTGCTGAGCTGACAACTCTTCCCTGCCCGCTTCTTCCAGGAAGATCAGCGGCAATTCCGATGACAGCGCCTTCTCTATCATCGCTCTTCTTTTTAAAAGCAGGGGACCGGAAACGGGCGGGGCATTATCGCTCAGCACCGATGTTTTGATAAGCTCCTTCCCATCCATATCGTTGCCCGGCTTCTTCCGGTCGCACGATGTTGCGAGGAACAAATAGAGGAAAGAGAGGAAAAAGGCAATTCTGTTCAACACAAGCATTATCTGAAAAATGCACTTCAACGCCGGATCTCTATACGGTGCGAAATGTCATACTATGGCCAAATTTAAATATTAATACTCAAACAGAAAACAGCAGCCAGCCCGTTTGAAGGCTGGCTGCTGTAACGTTGCGGGTCCGGAGAACCGGCCTGCTATTTTTTGGGCGCTATTACTACTTTAAAGTCGCGGGTAGTACCGTCATCCATCCTGACGCGGATGATGTGCAGGCCATCCCTGAAGCGTGCTGCAGGAATACCGTCTGCCGAAATACTGCCGGCGGTATACACTACATTGCCGCGGAGGTCGGTTACGCTGACACTCTTCACGCGGTTCAGATCGAGGTTGTTGCTGAACCTGATCGATTCGGAAGCCGGGTTCGGATAGACAAACGCTGCTTCCGCCACGTCTTTGGCAAAGTCTACCGAGACAACGCGGCTGATTTCCGAAGTACCGTCGAGATCAACAGTTTTCAGCCTGTAGAAATTGAGACCTCTTACAGGGCTGCCGTCGGTAAAAGTATAACGTTCTGCAACGTTCTCACCACCCCTGGCTGCTACCGTACCGATTTTCACCCAGGTCTGAGCATCTCCGCTGCGCTGCACTTCGAAGTGGCTCGCGTTTACTTCGCTGGTGGTTTTCCAGGTAAGCTTCGCTGTCGCTCCTTCTTTTGCCGCACCGAACTGCACTAACCTGACAGGAAGCGCTCCCTCCGTAACAAGTCCTGCGTCGATAGTCGGGTTGTTGCGCCCGATATCCTCTACAGGGAGAGAAGTATCGATATCTATTTCACCCGTTTCGCCGGTAGTGCGGTCTGCGTCGCTATCGTCAGCGTCGTCTGCCCCGCTCTTATCCTGGTGAGTAAAATCACGGCCTGCCGGCTTAACAAACTTCACTTTGTACTTCCCTGACCGCAGGTTCGGGAAATTGTAGTAACCATCTTTTCCGGCGTTGGCTGCAGTAACAGTAGTAGTTTCCAGCACGAATTCTTCTGCCGTTTCATCCCACTTGTACAACTCAACCGTTACGCCATTGACGCCTTCTTCGGTTTCGTCCTGCTCACCATCCGTATCCTGGTCAAACCATACATAGTCGCCGATAGAGCCTACAGGTATGATACCTGCATCGATGGTCGGGTTGATACGCAGCAGGTCGGTCTCAGGCTTGGAAGTATCGATGGTTACGGTCTGGCTCCGGCCGTCGGCAGGATTCGCATCGCTGTCTGCAGCATTGTCCGATCCCCGGTTTGGATCCGTAAATCCGTAACCTTCGGGCAAATTACTGAACCCTACCTGGTACTCGCCGCTGGGCAGGTCGCCAAACCAGTAGTAGCCTTTTTTGCCGGATCCATCCGGATTGTTGCCTGTCGTCTGGGGAGCTCCGTAGGGTTCAAACAAATCCGTTAGCGGGTTTTTCTTATAAAGCGTAACAGTCACGCCGTTGACACCTTCTTCATCTCCATCCTGTACCCCGTCGGAGTCGTTGTCAAACCATACATAGTCGCCGAGAGCGCCTACAGGCACGATACCGGCATCGATGGTCGGGTTGATACGCAGCAGGTCGGTCTCAGGCCTGGAAGTGTCGATGGTCACGGCCTGGCTCCAGCCATCGCTATCAGCGTCGCTGTCCTGGGCATCATCACCGCCCTGATCTGCATTTGTCAGCTTGTAGTTATCAGGAATATCGGTGAAACGCACTTTATACTCACCGCTCGGCAGCTCGTCAAACCAGTAATAGCCTTTCTTGCCCGACTCATTGGGATTGTCTCTCGTCTGCTGCGGAGCGCCGTACGGTTCGTATTCCGATGTAGCCGGATTCAGCTTATAGAGCGTAACGGTTACGCCGTTCACGCCTTCTTCGTCCGGATCCTGGATCCCGTCGGAATCAGTATCGATCCACACGTAGTCGCCGAGAGCGCCTAACGGAGCAAAGCCGAAATCGTGCGTGTGATCGTTCTCACCGGCATCTCCGAGGGTAAACAGCGCCGTTTCCGCATAAGTCTCATTCTCAACAGCTGCGCCATCGCTGTCGCGGGTATCGCCGTTAGGATCACTTTCTCCCTGGTTGGCCTGTGTAAGACGGTCTGTTCCGAGTTCAGTCTGCTTACTTCCGCCACTGACGTTTGGAACGCGTACTTTGTACTGGGCGCCGAATACCAACGGCACGTTATATTTGAGGGCATCGGTGGATGTGCCCGTAGGATCGGAGGAGAATATGTAGTTACCATTGGCATCGGTCACAGCAGTCGCCACTACAGCACCGGTATTGTCAACCAGTTCTACGGTTACGCCTGCAATGCCGGGCTCACCTGCATCCTGGATACCATCGTTGTCTGTATCGCGCCATACGCGGTTACCTATTTCGATCGGGGCGGGGTCGGTAAGCAATTCCACTTCGCCCATACCGTTGGCTTTGCCCCAGTAAGGAGCGGTACCACTGGCAAATAAATAAGCGCCCTTATACACACCATTCCCTGTAGCGGTTCCGGGGGCATTTCCACTGGTATTGTTAAGGTTGTCATCCGCAGCTCCTGCGCTACCTGCATTTCCTCTGAGATTGTTAAAACCATTGCTATTGATCATCCTCTTGATCCCGCCGGTATTGAAAACATCAGTAGGGTCCATTGCCGTCATGATCAGCTTTCCGCTGCCGGCCAGCAAGGCAAGTCCTCCTAAGCTGCTGGATCCATGGTTCCCACTTTCTCCTACCCGGTCGCCCCAGTAGTACTTTCCACCTCCCGGGCCATTTTGCTCCTGCTGGATAGATGAAGCCGTACTTCCGTTCACAGAGCCGTTATTCTCAATCGTCCATGTATTGTTGCCGTTGTTACCGGCTCTCAACACCTCTCCGGCTGCGATAGAAGATACCGAAGTCGTTCCTCCGGGACCTACCGGCGATGCCGGTCTGCGGTTTTCAACCCCCATCTGGTCTCCCCAACGGTCACGGATACCCAGGACCATATCTCCGTTCACATCGAATTCTATGTCTGTCAGCCAGGCTTGTGAATAAGTCGTCAGGCTTTCACCCCTGTCGAGGCGATAAGTGGAAGTCCACGGGCGCCATGCTGTACCCTCTTGTTTTCCGGTTTGATCTGCGCTCGTAGGTTGTTTGGTATAGGTAAGCGGAAACGAGAGGACAGGAGTACTGCTAAAAGTGTTGGTAACAGGATCGAATACAAAAACCTCGGCTTTGAGGCCGGTATTATTACCAATATCATTATTGTAAGCCGTCGCAGCGGAGCCGCTGGACTGGTATGTCGAGTGCTGGTAACTGCTTTCATTGGTAGTCACCACGCCTACATATACTTTTCCTCTGTAGTATTTCAAAGCAAAAGGGCGCCAATCGTTAGCGTAAGCTGCATCAGCCGAACCTCTTGCGGGTATCGGGATATCGAACGACACATGCGAGCCAGGTGTGGAAGCAGTAGCAACATTGATCCGGTTCAGTTTCCGGTCGCCGAGCGTCACTACATAAAGGTCCTTTTCATCGTCTGACAGATCAATGTCGCCAAGACTCGACTTTCCAACTTTATCGAAGGCTTCGGTATCAGCGGCATCGCCGTCGCTTGTGGTAGCCAGGGTACCGTGTAGACCGGTGCCTACCGCGGCCGCATCAAATTTGTAAAACAAGGTAGGATTGCCGGAAATATTGGTATGGTCGGTGTTGAAATCCATTTTGTAAATAGCACCGGCTCCTTCAGGGCCAAATCCGACATACCTTTTGGTAAAGGCAGCAGCATAAAGTGAACGGGTTCTTTTAGCATAGGCAATCCCCCAGATAGCGCCCAGACGGTTAGCGGTGGAGATATTGCCGCGCCCCGATGAGGCTAGGTTGCCGGTAGCGTTGAAAGGCAATGTCCATACAACGGCATTATTATTATAAGGGGCCGCATTTCCCTGATTACCGTTAATAAAGCCCGAAGTAGCTATTTTAGGATTCTTACTGGAAGAATACTGTGCCGGGTAATTGATACCCAGGTTCACATTTTCCGCTCCTCCCGAAACGAACTGCACGCTGGTACCGCTGCCTGTCCCGAAAGCGCCGCTGAAATCACCTGCCTGCAGACCTGTGAACTCTACGCGATAATCACCGGCGGCCGGAATGTCCAGCGTATAGGTGCCGTCAGCGCCGGTAGTGGTCTGGGCTGCCTGCGTGCCGTCGGCAGCATAGGCAGTTACTGTTACGCCGGGCACACCGGGCTCCGCATAGGTAGCAGTGTTCTGCCGCGTGCCGTTGGCATCGAAATCCCGGTAAACTACCCCTTTGATATCGTGGGGCGCGACATACATCCCGACCAAAGCAAGCACTGCAGGAAACCCGACCAACAGGGCGGCCAGGGCTGTGAGCTGCTTTTTGACAGGTAGAAATTTAACTTTCATACAAATCGATTTAGTTTATAAAAAATTACAAAAACGCATAACAGATCCGGGCTTTGTTGCAGAAGCATAACAAGGCCGCTCTGAAAACCGGCTACAGCATGCTGTAGTTAGTTTTCGAACATCAAGGTTCAATTAAAATCAGGCAGTTCCCGATAGCTTGTCACGACAGCAGCGCATCATAGAAGGGTTATAGTTTTTATAACATTAGAGATGTTCCATTTTTGTAGTAGGCATACTTCGAGTGAGCTTAAATTATAGTTCTGTTTACCGACTAGAAATACACCTACCTTACAAAATTGCGTCAAATATAAAGATGCATACCAACTAAAAAAACTACAAATATCGAAGCGCGTAGTTCTTCCAGATCTATACGCCATTTGCACACATAAAAAATTGCACATAATACAATTATAATATATTGATTATTAGTACTTTAAATTTAAAAACTGTCGTTAAACGTATAGAACTAATCCTACATGCGTATAGAAGTATTTCTACATAAAAATCGAAATCCAAAAAACTGACTTTAATCATATTTTTTAAATCGAAAAAAAATAATAAGGCATTTTTCCCTACCCTTTCCGCCGGCCGGCTACCCGTGCGGCAGGAACTCCGGGTATGCCTGACACCGGGCCGCCTTTCTGCCTGAAAACATATCTTCTAAAACTGCTCCGTCTATTTGAAAATACACTACCGAGGTACTATCTTGCGACAATGGAGAATTTTGTTGTTTCTGCGCGCAAATACCGTCCCGTCACTTTCGATTCGGTGGTGGGACAATCTCATATTACCACCACTTTAAAAAACGCGATTGCGACCAATCACCTGGCCCAGGCTTTCCTTTTCTGCGGTCCGAGGGGAGTTGGTAAAACCACGTGCGCCAGGATCCTTGCCAAAACCACCAACTGCCTCAACCTGTCTGACGACATCGAGCCGTGCGGCAAATGCGAATCCTGCGTCAGCTTTCAAAATAATGCGTCAATCAACATCCACGAGCTTGACGCAGCCTCCAATAACTCTGTCGACGATATCAGGAACCTGACAGACCAGGTCAGGTATCCTCCGCAAACGGGCAAATACAAGATCTATATTATAGATGAGGTCCACATGCTTTCCCAGGCGGCTTTCAACGCATTTCTGAAAACCCTGGAAGAGCCCCCCTCCTACGCTATTTTTATCCTGGCTACCACCGAAAAGCATAAAATACTACCGACGATCCTCTCGCGATGCCAGATCTTCGACTTTAACCGGATACAGCCTAAAGATATTTCGGACCACCTGGCTTCGATCGCCGGCAAGGAAGGCATCAAAGCCGAGCCGGAAGCGCTGGAGCTGATTGCGCAGAAAGCCGACGGCGGATTGAGGGACGCCCTGTCCATGTTCGACCTCAACGTCACCTTTTCCAAAGACCAGGTGCTGAGGTACAAGGAGGTGCTGGAAAACCTGCACATCCTCGATTATGATTATTACTTCAATATCGTGCAGGCTTTCCTGGCAAGCGACCTTCCCCGCGCGCTGGTGCTTTTCGATGAAATCATCCGGAAAGGTTTCGACGGCCATTTATTTATAGGGGGCCTGATGGAGCACCTTAGAAATCTCCTGGTTTGTAAAGACCCGGTAACGGCCTCGCTGCTGCAGGTTTCCGAATCGGCCCGGGCGAAGTTTGCTGAGCAGTCGCAGCATACCCCGCTCAGTTTCCTGCTGTCGGCGCTGAGCGTAACCAGCCAGTGCGACCTCCAGTACAAAACCGCCAAAAACCAGCGCCTTCACATAGAGCTGTGCCTGATGAGGCTTGCGCATATCACCGACGTGCTCGATCTTTCCTCAGTAGCGGCCGTTGATGAAACGGCAAAAAAAAAAGTCCCTGAGCCGGCCCCCGCAGATAACACCTTCGTAGAAAAGGAAAACAGTGTCCCGGTCCGGAGCGCCCCGGCGGCGCCCGTACCGGAAGCCGGTATAGCGCCCGATGAACGGAGGCCGCTTCCCCCGCCCCCTTTGCGGCCCGTCAGTAAGCTGAAAAGCGTCCGGGAGGTGCTTACCATGGCTGAAGCCCCGGAAAAAAACGAGCCGGCCGTAAAAGCGGAGGGGCATCCTGTTTCCAGCCGCGCCGACCGGCGGGAGCTGACACCGGTCGCGCTTCAGGAGGCCATACGGGATTTCCTCGACAAGCGAAATGCCGAAGGGCTCTCCTCGTCTACGGAGGAAGTAGCGCTGGCACGCCCGATCGAGCTCGGGAACGGCGTCATGAGCCTGGTCCTGGACAACGACCTTCAGCTCGAAAAGCTCAATGAAATCAAAGGAGAGCTTCTCTACTTCCTGAGAAGCCGCTTTGCTGCAGACGGAATGAAAATAGAAGGGAGGGTCGCCCCCTCGGAAGTCAAAAGAATGCCCTATACTCCAAAAGAAAAATTTGAATATATGGTTACAAAAAATGAAACCCTTATCGAATTAAAGCGGCGTTTCGGGCTGGAAATAGATTTCTGACAGGGTGTCAGAAATCACTTTAGTCGCCAGAGGCGACAGCATAACACATCAATCATATGAAATTCGGAAAAACTGATCACGCCGGCCATATCGACTTCTCCCTGCCCGGAGACCATCCCGACACGCGCGCTGTCCTGGAGCAGGGCGCCGGCAACCCCGAGATCTGCATAGGATGCGCCAAATGGAACCGTACAGACCTGAAAGGATTCTACCCGAGAGGCACAAAGGACGAGCTCGCTTATTATTCCACGCAGTTCAACAGCATCGAGCTGAACGCTACCTTCTACAATAATTTCCCGGTCGCTACCATTGAAGGATGGCGCGAAAAAACAGGGGACGATTTCAGGTTCTTCCCCAAAGTGCACCAGGGGATCAGCCACTGGAAACGACTGAAGGACGCCCAGGCTCCGACCAGTGAATACCTCGACGGCATTGCCCATCTGCAGGAAAAGCTGGGGACGATCTTCCTGCAGCTGCCCGACAATTTCGGTCCTAAAAACTGGGAAGTGTTAAAATCCTATTTAATGGAATGGCCGCAGGGGTTCCCTCTTGCGCTGGAGCTCCGCAATGCGGGCTGGTATGACGGTTCGTGGAATACCGACCTGCTATGGGAGGTGCTTCACGAGCGCAATATCGCTCATATTATCACGGATTCGGCAGGGAGGCGCGACCTGCTGCATATGCGCCTGTCGACGCCGGTCGCTTTTATCCGCTATAACGGCGCCAACGTAGCTTCCGACTACACAAGGCTCGACGACTGGGCAGAGAGGCTGAAGCAATGGATCGGGATGGGAATAGAGAAGATTTTCTTCTTCGTGCACCAGAATGTCGAAGAAGAATCACCGCTGCTTTCGGCTTACCTGATAGAAAAGCTGAACAGGGAAGCGGGCACCAACCTCAAGGTGCCGGCAAAAGGAAAGTGATGTAATAATTAGACAATAAGACGATGAGACAGCTGTTTATACTTCTGATGATCCCGCTGGCGGGATATGCACAGTCCGGCGGGGATGATGCAAAAATCAGGAAAAAAGCTGCCCGTATCCATGCCGGCGTCTACACCCTCGACACGCACGCGGATGTGCCGATGATGATGGTAAAAGAAGGCTTCGATATCGGCAAGGAGCACGATTTTACCAAAGAAGGCTCGCAGATCGACATCCCGAGAATGAGAAAAGGCGGGATGGACGCTATGTTTTTCGCCGTTTACCTCGCCCAGGGAAGAAGAACACCCGAAGGACTGGCCGAAGCCAAACAGAAAGCTCTTGCCATTTTTGACACCATTCACAATGCCATCAAACGCTATCCCGGCGATCTGGGCCTGGCGACTACGCCTGAAGACGGCCCCAGGCTGAAAAAGCAAGGGAAAATTGCAGTATATATCGGTATGGAAAACGGGTGGCCGGCCGGGAAGGACCTTTCCAACCTGAAATTGTATTACGATCTCGGGGCCCGGTACATTACGCTCTCTCATGCCGCCAACAACGACATCTGCGATTCTTCCGTCGATGCAGACGGCCCCGAATTCAACGGGCTCAGTCCTTTCGGCAAAGAGGTTGTGAAGGAAATGAACCGCCTGGGTATGCTGGTGGATATTTCACATGTGTCGGATTCTACGTTCTACCAGGTAATCCGGCTTACAAAAGCCCCGGTGATCGCTTCCCATTCGTCGTGCCGGGCGCTGTGCGACGTGCCCAGGAATATGACCGACGACATGATCCGGACGCTCGCAAAAAACGGCGGCGTGATCCAGATCAACTTTGTGCCGGGCTTTGTCAAAAAGCCGTCTCAGGAATACGAGCTTTCGGTCCGGCCGCTGATCCTCCGGTCCCGGAAACCCGAGCTGAGCCGGGAAGACCAGGAAATGATCCAGAAGGAGATCAATACGCTCAAAGAAAAGTACGCCCCCGATATGCCGACCGTAAAGGATGCGGTCGATCATATAGACCACGTGGTAAAACTGGTAGGCATCGATCATGTCGGGATCGGCATGGACCTCGATGGCGGCGGGGAAGTGATCGGCGTCCGCGATGTAAGCCAGATCGGGGCTATCACCGAAGAGCTGGTCAGGCGGGGATACAGCAAAAAAGACATAGAGAAAATATGGAGCGGCAATACCATGCGGATTCTCAAAGAGGCTGAGAAGATCAGCGCCGGTATCCGGAAGTCAGGGCTTATGTAAATGGAGAAAAGGGATATCATAGGATCCTTTTTTTTCAGCAACTACTTCCTGGGTATTCTTGCGGTCGCTCTGTCGCTGGAAACCTCCTTCCAGCTCGCCCTGCCGTTCAACTCTCTCCCATGGCATAGCCTGCTGTTTTCGGGAGTAGTGATGTATTACACATACGCCTATATCTCAGCCGGGCATCACTCTTTCGCAGAAAATCCCAGGACCAGGTGGTACCAGCTCCATCGTAAAGCGGTAAAAACCAGTCAGGTTCTGCTCGCCATGGCCTTTTTGTGCAGCGCGCTGGTGTACTTCCTCCGGCATTGCAGCTCCCTGGGATCGCTGCATTGGTCTTCCTGGGCAATATTATTGGGTACCCTGCTGGCGGCGGCATCCTATTACGGGAAGCTTCCCTTTCTCAATTTGCGGAACAGCGGGTGGACCAAGCCTGTCACCATCGGCCTGTGCTGGGCAGCGTCCGTAAGCCTGCTGCCCCTGGTGTCGCTTCAGCTGGAAAACGACGGCTCTGTGGAAATTCCGTGGTTGCTGGCTGCCTGGCTGTTTGTAAAAAACTGGATGTTCTGCAGCGTCAACGCGATCCTATTTGATATCAAAGATTACGCCGACGACTCCAACCGGGAGCTGAAAACATTTGTGGTGCGCTACGGCACGCGCTTTACCATCATGTTCATCCTTCTGCCGATGATCCTGCTGGGAGTGGTGTCCTTCCTGCTCTTTTCCTATTACCGCAACCTCAATATCCACCAGGTTGCGGTCAATCTCGTTCCTTTCGCGCTTACGCTGTACATAGCCCTGAGCATGCATAAGCCCAGGCCGATCCTTTATTACCTGGTCGTTATTGACGGCATGCTGCTCGTCAAAGCGATCTGCGGCATTACAGCAACCCTGATGCAATAAACTGATGGCGCCCGACTTCAATCCTATCGCGCGGCTTTACTACCCCCTGAGCCGGCTGGTTTTCGGATCTTCCCAGCTCCGGGCGCAGCAAACCTTTGTCCACCTGGTCGGCCCCGGCAGCCGGATCCTTATCGCAGGCGGAGGTAACGGGCACCTGCTCAGGTATTTGCCGGAATCCTGTGCAGCCGCATCGGAGATTTTTTTTGTAGAGCCGGCGCCCGATATGATGGCGATGGCCCGAAAAAAAACCGTTCCTTCCCCGCATATCCATTTTATTCAAACCACAGTGGAGCAATTTCTCGGCTCGTCCGGGCCGGATTTTGACGTAGTGATCACCGCTTTCTTCTTCGACCTTTTTCCCCAGCATGAAGCCGGCTCGCTGTTTTCCCTCATAAATGCCCGTCTCAGGCCCGGCGGGCTTTGGCTTTATACCGATTTTCAGCTGGCCGGAGGCTCGCTTTGGTGGCAGGCGCCGCTGCTCAAAATGATGTATTTCTTTTTCAGGCAGGTTTCGGAAGTAAAGGCATCCTTTCTGCCTGATATGGCCGGCTGCTGGAAAAACAGGTACAGGCTTCTGGCCGGCCGGAGCTTTTACGGCAGGTTCATCATCGCACAGGCCTGGCAAAAGAATCCTGTCTGAGCCGCCGGCTATTTTTCATAAACACTGAGATTGTGTTAGGCTATCCTTTTTCATTTTAATACTTTTGAATCACCATTAACCCTATTACTACTATGAGTATCGTCTCGCGCCGTCAATTTATCCGTACATCGGCAGCTATAGCAGCTACCGGCTTCTCACTTTCTGACACTCTCGCGGCTGTAAATAAAAAAGGGCCTCTCCTGGCATTTTCAACACTCGGATGCCCTAAATGGGACTTTGACACCATCCTGGGCTACGCTGCCGCAAACAACTACCAGGGTATTGAAATCAGGGGAATTCTAAATGAAATGGACCTGCCGCTGTGCCCCGAATTCAGGACACCTGAAAACATCAGGGAGTCTGCCGCGAAAGTCAGGAAAAAAGGCGTGCGTATCGTCGGGCTCGGTGCATCGGCCCGCCTCCATATCGCCGACCCCAAGCTGAGGGAGGAAAACCTTGCCGAAGCCAGGAGCTTCATTGACCTGGCCAGCCAGCTGAACTGTCCCTATGTCAGGGTATTCCCCAACAATCTTCCTAAAGACCAGGACCGGGAGCAGACCATCCAGCTGATCATCGACGGGCTGAAAGAGCTGGGAAATTATGCCGGCAAAACCAAAGTAAAAGTCCTGCTGGAATCGCACGGCGAAGTAGTAGGCAAAGATTTGCTCCTGCGCATCATGCAAGCCTCCGAGCATTCGCACATAGGGTTGATCTGGGATATTTTCAACATGTGGTCGGTCACGAAGGAGACTCCGACTGAAGTATATGCCGCGCTGAAAAAGTACATTGTCCATGTGCACGTAAAAGATGCGGTGAGGGAAAATGACAAATGGCGCTACGTGCAGGTCGGGCAGGGAGAGGCCCCGCTGAAGGAAGCGTTCAGCGCGCTTGCCAAAGGCGGCTATAAAGGCTATTATGCCTTTGAATGGGAAAAACGCTGGCACCCCACAATTGCCGAACCGGAAGTAGTGATCCCGGAGTACCCGAAAGCGATAATGCCGCTTTTGTCGTAAAAAAGAAGGACTGTGGGGGAGAACGGGCGAAGACGGTCTCCCCTCGCCTGTTACGGCCTCACATACAAATTCACAAATTCATGCACAGGCGTTTCCAGCACCTTCGCCAGATCCAGTGAGATCGCCTTAATCCGCTCCTGTTGTTTTGCGGGGAATATCCGCCGGAGGTTTACATCATATTTAGCCAGCAGCAACGGAATCCCGTCCTTCCTCCGCCGCTTGTGCCCGATCGGGTATTCGACAACCACTTCATCGAGCACGGTCCCGTCGTTCAGCGTTACCGTAAGCGCGTTGGCGATCGAACGCTTCTTCGGATCATGATAGTCTTTTGTAAACTGCACATCTTCCTCAGTAAACATTTTATCGCGTAATAGGTCGATCCTGGGATCTTCCGCGACCGAATCTTCGTAGTCGGCAGCGGTCAGCCTTCCGAATAGCAACGGAACCGCGATCATGTACTGCAGCGCATGGTCCCGGTCGGCCGGATTATGCAGCGGCCCCGTTTTGTCAATGATCCGGATCGCGGCCTCATGGGTCCTTATTTTTACAGACCGGATATCTTCAGCCGTTTTTCCCAGCACCTTCAGTTTCTGATGCAGCGTCATCGCCGCCTCTACCGCGGTCTGTGAATGGAACTCGGCCGGGTAGGAGATTTTGAACAGCACATGCTCCATCACATACGACCCGTATCCCCGCTGGAATTTGAACTGGTTCCCTTTGAACAATACATCATAAAAACCCCACGTCTTAGCCGTCAGAACGCTCGGATAGCCCATTTCTCCTGTTTTGGCAATCAGCGCCAGGCGAACGCCCCTGGAGGTAGCGTCTCCGGCTGCCCATGATTTACGGCTGCCCGTATTAGGCGCATGACGGTAGGTGCGCAGCGAATGTCCGTCGACGAAAGCAAGGGAAATTGCATTGATCAGCTCTTCACGGTTGAGCCCCAGCAGTCGTCCCGCTACCGCAGTCGAAGCGAGCTTCACCAGCAGGACATGATCCAGGCCTACCCTGTTGAAAGAGTTCTCCAACGCCAGGATTCCCTGTATTTCATGCGCTCTTATCATGGCATCCAGCACATCGCGCATCGTAAGCGGTGCCTTCCCTTCCGCCACAGCGGTACGCGACAGCCAGTCGGCAGTAGCCAGTATGCCGCCCAGGTTATCGGAAGGATGTCCCCATTCCGCCGCCAGCCAGGTATCGTTGAAATCCAGCCAGCGTATCATAGCGCCGAGGTTAAATGCCGCCTGAACAGGGTCCAGCTGGTAATTCGTGCCCGGCACTTTGGCCCCGTTGGGTACTATCGTGCCCGGTACCACCGGTCCCAGGAGCTTGGTGCAGGCGGGATAAGTCAGCGCCTCAAAACCGCATCCCAGCGTATCCAGCAGGCAGTAGTGGGCCGTTTCCCAGGCTAAGGGACTTTTTATTTCGTAATCCAGGACATAGTCCGCCAGATCGGCCAGTACCTGATCCGGCCCGGGGCGTTCATTTGAAATATAAGAAGACATTATGCTGATTATGAATTCAGAATTATGAGTTATGAATTATATTCGTATCCGTGGTCTGTGTCCTCACAGACCATTTCCACATTTTTTCAAAGTTGCCCTGCTATCTTTTTTCAATCGGTACAAACGGCCGGTCATCCGGGCCGGTATAGTTGGCTCCGGGCCTGATGATCTTGCCATCGAGCCGCTGCTCGATGATATGGGCGCTCCAGCCCGTTACCCGGCTCATGACAAAAAGCGGGGTAAAAAAGAGCGTCGGTATACCCATCAGGTGGTATGAAACTGCCGAAAACCAGTCGAGGTTGGGAAACATCCGCTTCTGGTCCCACATGACGGATTCGAGGCGTTCGGCGATGTCATACAACTGCATATTGCCCGCTTCGACCGAAAGATCATGCGCTACCTGCTTGATGATCTTGTTCCTCGGATCGGAGACCGTATACACCGGATGCCCGAAGCCGATGATGACTTCCTTTCTTTCCAGCCGCTGCCTGATGTCGGCCTCCGCTTCATCGGGACCTGAGTACCTGCTCTGGATATCGAAAGCCACTTCATTCGCGCCGCCGTGCTTGGGCCCGCGAAGCGCGCCGATAGCGCCCGAAACCGCGGAATACATATCGGAGCCGGTGCCGGCTATCACCCTGGATGTGAACGTGCTCGCATTGAACTCGTGCTCGGCATACAGGTTGAGCGAGATCTGCATGGCCCGCTCCCATGAGGAAGACGGCGCTTTTCCATGGAGCAGCCGGAGAAAATGCCCGCCAATGGTATCGTCATCCGTTTCCGTTGCTATCCGTCTGCCGTTTTGCGAAAAATGGTGCCAGTAAAGCAACGCGGACGGCAGCGATGCCAGCAGGCGGTCGGCGATGTGCTTTGCACCTGCCAGCGGGTGATCTTCCTTTTCCGGATTTACGGTTCCCAGCACCGATACATAAGTGCGCAGCACATCCATCGGATGTGCTGAAGCAGGCAACTGCTCCAGGACACTTTTAGCAGTGGCAGGCAGCCCCCGCATACCCTTCAGCCTGGTTTTGTACATGTCGAGCTGCGCCCCGTTGGGCAGCTCCCCGTATACCAGCAGGTAGGCGGTTTCTTCAAAGGAAGCTTTTTCGGCAAGATCGAGGATGTCGTAGCCGCGATAGTGCAATTCGTTGCCGTTCTTCCCTACCGTACACAACGCCGTGTTCCCGGCCGCTACCCCCGAAAGAGCAACACTTTTTTTGGGCTTAAAAGAAAAAGACTCACTGCTCATCGTTCCTCTTTTTTGGTAGTTGAAAAATATAAAGTTTATTTACTGTTGAACAGCTGATCCAGCTTCTCCTCATAGGAATAGTAGCCGATGCTCTCGTAAAGCTCCGACCTGGTCTGCATGATGTCTACCACATTGCGCTGGGTACCATCTTTGAGGATGGCGCTGTATACTTTCTCCGCAGCCTTGTTGGCAGCCCTGAAAGCCGATAAGGGATAAAGGATCATGCTTACGCCGGCGTTTTTCAGCTCCTCTACCGTCCAGAGCGGCGTCATCCCGAATTCGGTGATATTGGCAAGCACCGGCAGGCCCGAAACCTTTGCAAAATGACCATACTGGCTCAGCTCGCTCACCGCTTCCGCGAATATAAAATCGGCGCCCGCTTCCGTATAGGCCGCTACCCGTTCCAGGGTTTTTTCCAGGCCCTCTCCCGCCAACGCATCGGTCCGCGCCCCGATCAGGAAATCCCGGTCCCGGCGCGCATCGACTGCCGCCTTTACGCGGTCAGCCATTTCCTCCGGGCTCACCAGCTCCTTGCCGGGCCTGTGCCCGCACCTCTTCGCCCCTACCTGGTCTTCTATATGGACAGCTGCCGCTCCCGCCTTCTCCAGCTCCCTGATCGTCCGGGCGACGTTAAAGGCAGACGGTCCAAAGCCCGTATCGATATCGACCAGCAAAGGCGTGTCCGTTACATTGGTAATACGCTCTACATCAGTGAGCACATCAGACAGGGAGCTGATCCCCAGGTCGGGAACTCCGAGCGAGCCGGCCGCTACCCCGCCGCCCGATACATAGATCGCCTGGAAACCCGCCCGGGTAGCCAGGAGCGCATGGTTGGCATTGACGGCGCCTGCTATCTGCAAAGGCCGGGAATCGCCGAGCGCACGACGGAACCTGGCTCCCGGTGATAATATATTTGACTGCGACGACATAACGAACTTTCTATGTTGGGCTTGCAAAATAGCTAAATTTCGATAGCTACCGGCCCTGCCGGCAATATTTCGGGGCAATCCCGAAAGCTGCTTTGATTAAACTCTCAAATCCATTTATTTTGAGCTTTTGAAATTCACAAAACAATATATCAATACTATAACACTATGGAGATATCCGGAACAGTGATCGATATCATGGCCGAAGTAAACGGCCAGGGAAAAAACGGGATGTGGCGCAAACAGGAATTTATTCTGGAAACACCTTCTCAGTATCCGAAAAAAGTATGCATCTCGCTATGGGGCGACAGGATCGACCAGGCAGCATTGCAGAAAGGAGATGCAGTGACTGCTTCCATTGACCTGGAAAGCCGCGAATACAACGGACGCTGGTATACCGAAGCCAGAGCCTGGAAAGTAGAAAAAACCGGAGGCGCTATGGCTGCTTCCGCAGGAGGCCAGGCTGTCGCAACACCGCTTCCCCCTACCTTTACCGAAGATGCGGAAGATGATCTTCCTTTCTGAGGAGTTGAAAATTGAGAGTTGAAAGTTGAGAATGGAGAACTTTCAATTTTCAATTCTCAATTTTCAACTATTCAATATCTCTGTGGTGAAAAACTTCATATCATACGGCTTTTCACACCTGCGGCTTGTTTATTTTCACCACGAGCTTATAGAGAGGATAGCTGAAAAGGAGGAAAATCATAGCGTAAATACTCCCGGGAGGATCCTGTATGACCGCCAGGATGAGAAACCCCGACGACAACACAAGCATAGCTACCGGTAAAAACGGGTAAAGGGGCACTTTCCAGGGACGCTCCAAGCCAGGTTCTTTCTTTCGCAAGGCCAGCAGCGATGCAAACCCGGAAGTATAGCCCATCACAAAAAAGAAAGTAGCCACATCCGAAAGCTTCTCGTTCGTTTCCTTGCCCGTCAGCATCAGCACAATGGCTACCAGTACGGTAAGGGGCATGGCAAGCAACGGGGTTCCCCGCCTGTTTACCCGGTCGCCCCAGGGCAGGAACAACCCGTCCCTGCTCATCGAGTATATCACCCGGGGATTGAACAGCATCTGGGCATTTACGATCCCCAGGATGGAAAGCATCAGGAACGCAGTGACCAGCTGCCCGGACTGGTCTCCGAAGATCAGGGCTATTGCGTCGGCGGCAGCCAGCTTAGACCCTGCCAGCTCCTGCATGGGAAGCACATACAGAAGCGCAGCATTGACAGCAAGGTAAATTATAATGATGAGCAGCACGCCCCCGATCATCGACTTCGGCAGGTTTTTAGAGGGATTTTTATCTTCTTCGGCAAAATAGGCAGCGGTATGCCATCCGTCAAACGTGTAAAATACAGCCTGGAGCGAAAATAATAACGGCGCTATCCATGCTCCTCCCTTCCATATGGCAGCGGTCGTTTCCAATACCTCCGATGACGTTACAGGACTTCCGTAAATGAAGCATACGATCACGAAAGCGGCCAGCCCCAGGCCTTTGACAACGCTCATCATATTCTGGAAATCGCTGGCCAGCCTGAGCCCCAGCCAGTGAAAACCCGTAAGGATAGCCAATATCACTATCGCTGCAAAAGTTTCGTGCCCTGCAACCGGAGGAAACAGAAGGCCCGCATATTCCGAAAAAGTATAAGCTCCGAAACCCAGCGCAGAGCACGTTCCGAGCCAGCTGTTGATCCCTACCACAAAACCGGTGTAGTTGCCGAAGGCGCGGCGCGCATATACATACCACGCGCCTGCCCGGGGAAGCGAGGTGCCGAGCTCGATGGTGCACAGGGTGCCTGCAAAAGCATAGAGGCTTACCGCCAGCCAGACCGCCATGATCAGCCACGGATCGCCCAGCGCCGCCGCTACCGGTCCCGGTTTGCGGAGGATCCCCGTACCGATCGTTCCGCCCACTGTTACCGCTATCCCAAAACCTACTCCGAGGATCCTGAGAAGCCTGTCGTTATGTCTCATTCAGAGGTCTGTCAGGTATGACGCTTCAAGCATACCGATTTCTTAGCAAAAAAATACAAAAAAATAACAACTACTCACAAAAACCGGTGGTACGATATGCTTTTTTGTACTCTATAATTTCTATAGATTATATGTTATTAACCTTTTCCCGATATTTTTGTGGAGTTGTATCACTAAAAGTAAGATTATGTTATCACGGGATCTGATCACATCGTACAAAAACGAAGCGCTTGCCGAGGAGGCGTTCAAAGGTTTACGTTTAAGAAAAGGCGTGATTTGCAAAAAATGCGGCAGCAAGCAGCATTATTGGCTGGCTTCAAAAAAGCAGTTCCAGTGCAAGCGCTGCCGCTTCAGAACGACCCTGCAAAGCGGTACCGTGCTGCAGGGAAGTAAGCTGCCCGTATCTTATTTTTTTATCGGCCTCCATATGCTGATACAGCATGACCAGCGGATCAGCCTCGAAGAATTTCAAAAAGAAACCGGGCACAAATACTATGATCCGTTGTGGGACTTCGTACATAAGCTGAAAGACTTTGTACGGGAAAATGAAGCCGGATCGATAGAAAGCGATTTCAGAGAAGTTGTCAAAACCTACTTTTCACACCGCCAGGTATCGTGAATCTTGTTTATTAACCACGGAGCCGCACAGAGGTTTTGACACAGAGGGCCGCGGAGATCGGGCAGAGCGCCACAGAGAGATGGCGCTCTGCCCGCTGCGGCCCTCCATTTTTCTCTGTGGTTCTCTGTGGTTCTCTGTGTCCATACTAAAATTCCGTGTCTTTCTCCGCGTAACTCCGTGGTAAAAAAGTACACTTCTGCCGCTTACAGGCGGAACGCGATAATGTTACTCTATTTAAAGAAAAAACCCTCCGGCGAAATCTCCACCTTTACCGAGTCCTGCAAAACACCCAGCGGGCTTACCCGCAGCACATAGCCGGCCTGGGTGAATGAAGGCGTCACGCCTCCGTAGATCGATTTGGATACCGGATCTGCTCCCAAAGCCGAGAATACCCGGTTCAAAACCGGCGCATCTACCTGGATAGAAGGCGATGAGGTATTGAAGACATAGGTGCTGCCGACTTCATTATAGCTCTCATCATACTTGCTCAGGACGAAGATAATGTTCTGCCCGTCGGCGGTGAGGGTAGCCGCGCCTATCGACTTGCCTGCATCATTTCCTGCTTCCAGGGTCGCTTCCACTACGTCGGTAGAAGTATTGATGCGGTGCAGGCGGTGACCTTCTTTAACCCACAGCTTCCCGCCGGCATCTACCCCGACAGGCCCCGGCGAGCTGTCAAATCCCAGGGATTTCACGATCTCATCGGTATCCGTATTGACAATGGTCAGCTGGTTGCTTGTAAACGAAGCCCGGCCTACATATATTTTTTTCTGGTAAAGAACCATGTTTTCCGGGCCCTGGCCGACGTCTATTTTCTTAATGCTTGTCCCTGATTCCGGGTTTACCACCGTAATAAAGCCGTTGTCAGAGAACCCGGGGTCCAGCACATCCCAGTTGGTCACATAGGCTTTCTTTTCGTTTATTACCGCTACGTCCCGCGGGTTTTCGATCGCCGGCGCTGTCAGCTCGGACTTCTTTTCGAAGGTCGACGCATTTACAAAAACCGCCTTGTCCATCCCGCTCGTGCTGCTGTGGTCGAAAAGTATAATCCCGGTTTCTCCTGCTTCACCATACCCTTCTATCCGGCCGTCTTCGGGAGGAAGGGAAGCCTGGCCGTTGGCAAGATTATAGATGTTTTCCACAACTGTCTTGCCTTCGCGTTGCAAAAATGAAAACGTTCCGTTGTTCTGGCCAAAATTTCCTCCGTTTATAACGATCACTCCTTCGGCATATTCCCCTTTGGGAGCAGGCTCCGGGCTCTCGTTGTTTTTACATGACATTACAAGAAATACAGCGGCCCCTGCCGTCAGAATTCCCCTCAATTGGTTTCTCATGATTGATAATTTATGGTTTTGATTTTAACAGGTGATAATCGGCCAACAGGCTGAAATGATAGCTGCGCCCGGGCATAGCGGTCGATTTAACGGTGAAGTAAAGCTGGTTGGTGATGTTCGCGGCCCGCGCCTGGAACCGGAAGGATACGCTTCCGATCCTAAAGCCCTGCTCATACAGCAGGTTCGTTAAATGAAATGCCGGGAAGCTATGTATCTCGTTGGTATACCGCCGCGATTCCGAATGTCGCTGCAGGGTCAGCGTGCTGCTCCTGAACCTGATAAAGGCGTTCAGGTTGGAGATCCATACCGGGACAAATCTCAGCTGCTTACCCAGTATTCCCTGCGAATAGGCATCATAAGCCCTTTCCTGGGTGCTCCTGGTGTAGGAAACCAGGCTTTGAATCCCGGCAGCCCACCTCCCGCGGCTAAAGGAAAGATAGTTGTGAAATTCACCCCCGCGGGCCAGCACCAGCTGCAGGTTCTCCGCGCGGTAATTCCTGGCCGGATTCCAGTAAACCCAGTTGTCTACCCGGTTATGGAAAGCGTTGATACGGCTTTCCCACGTAAATCTCCTGAGAAACCGGACCTGCTGCTCCAGTCCCGCTTCCTTATTAAACCCGGCCTCCGGCTTTATATCCGGGTTGCCCAGGTCCTTCCAATACCGTTCGTTCAGCGTCGGGACACGGTAGCTCCTTCCTACCGACGCAGTCATCTTTAGCCTGTAGTCTTTATTTTTAAGAAGCGCATATTCGAAGCCTGCCGAAGGGGTGAAGGGTACTGCGTAGCCCTGCACAAAAGCCTGTCGAAAATTGACAGAACCGACCCAGCCTGATCTGCCGCTTACCCGCGTCAGCAAAAAAAGGTCGCCCCGGCCCTCGCTGATCTCCGGAGCCCGGTAGCCTTCGACTTCCGCTCTGAATAGCGTAAATTCCCCGCCGGCCAGTACCGCTACATCCACCTGCCCATACCGCCGCTTCAGCTCCCGCTCTGCCCTGGCGCCGTAGCGATCGGTCAGCGATTTGTCCAGCTTTGAAAGATCCCCTGTTCCATAGTTTATGATATCCCGGATAAAAGATGCCCTGAGCTGCCATTTCCCGTCGCTATACCTGACCATTGTCCTGACGTTGCCCGTTTCAGTCCTTTCCCTGCCGGCCGGGTTGTCGGGCGACAGGGTCATCTTGTGATCGCTCAGCCAGATATGCGCCGATATGGACCTGCCTTTGGAATCTTCAAAGAAAAAATCCTGGAGAAGCCCCTTCTGGAACATCTCGGAATGCTCCAGCCGCCGGCCTTTAAAAGTCGCTGAAGGGTAATGGTTATGAAAGGCGGTAGCATGCAGCTGGGTTTTACCGGCAAAAGACCATTCCCGGCCGACCCCGGTCCTGTACCTGATCATTCCCTGCCCGGAGAAGTTGGAAAAGCTTCCTCCCTCCAACCCGCCTTTTATAGCTATTCCGTCGCTCCTGAGCGGCTCATTTTCCATCACGATACTCCCGCCCACCGCGTCTGAGCCAAGATGACCGGCGCCCGCTCCGTACTGTACCGACAGCCTGTCGAAAGAGATGACCGGTATGGTAGAAAAATCGGTTTGCCCCAGGGTAGGCATATTGATGTTCACCCCGTTCCACAAAACGGCAGTATGATTGGAGGAAAGTCCCCGAAAAGCGATGGTTGACAATTGTCCGTTCCCGTAGTTGCGGAAAGAAAGCGAGGTCGATTGCGCCAGCATTTCATCCAGCCGCCGGAATCCGGACGACTGCAGGACAAGGGAGTCCAGGCTGCGGACATATAACCCGGCCATATACCTGACGGGCGCCACGCTGCTGACAGTAACCTCTTCCAGCGAAATGCTGTCATGCTGCGCTCCTGCTGCGCATACCTTCAGGCACAGCGACAGGCAAAAAAAGCTTCGGCAAAGCTTTAGGCAGCAAAAAAAGGAACTATCCATAATCCGGTTCAAACGATACCCGCCTTTCCTCCGAAAGCGGCATAACTCTGCTCAACAGGCTGGTCTCCTGACTCGTCCCGTTCAGATCGGCCTTCCCATGCTGCGCACAGTGGCTACGAAGCTTATCTGAACCTTTGCGGGACTTACAGTTGCGGGGACAGTCTCCGGTTTTCACGGAGTTCCCAATTAAGCAACGCCATTGACAATGGCGCCTGCACCTGGAAATCGCACAAAGATAATACTTAAACCGCTTAGGGTTTTCGTTATTTTTATTCCCTTAATAAAAACCGGAAATATGGCAACTTCCCAGAACATCCTGATTACCGGCGGCACCGGGCTCATCGGCAGCCGGCTCGTTGAGATGCTAGGCAGCAAAGGACATAAAATTGCGGTTCTGAGCCGGCAGGCCGGCCCGATGCGTCACGCTAAAGTGTATCGATGGGATCCGGGAAAAGGAGAAATCGACAGCCGGGCCATTGAGAATACGGATGTAATTATTCACCTTGCAGGAGCCGGCATCGGTGAAAAGCGCTGGACTAAAGCACGCAGGCGGGAAATACTTGACAGTAGGGTAAAGCCGGTTTACCTGATAGCCGAAAAAATGAAAATTGCGGGTGTTATTCCCAGCGTATTTGTTTCTGCATCAGGGGTAAGTCTTTACGATCAGCAGGACTTTGAAAGGCGCAATACTGAAAAATCGCCGGCAGGTAATTCTTTTCTCGCTGAAGTAGTAAAAGAATGGGAGCATGCGGCTGACATTTTTTCTGATCAGGGTGTCAGAACGGTAAAAATGCGGACCGGCCTCGTGCTCGACGCAAAGGGCGGCGCATTTCCGAAAATAGCAGCGCCGGTCAAAATGGGATTGGGAGCTGCTCTGGGATCGGGAAAGCAGTGGATGCCCTGGATACACCTGGAAGATATATGCAGGCTGTATGTCGAAGCGGCCGAAAATCCCGCATTCCGGGGTCCCTACAATGCCGTCGCCCCGGAATGCGTCACCAATCGCGTCTTCATGAAGGAGCTCTGCAGAATACTCCGGCGTCCCTTCTGGCCTGTCAATGTGCCTGCGGCCATGCTGAAGATCATTTTCGGCGAGATGGCCGCAATTTTGCTTGAAGGAGGTAATTGCGTGAACGAACGCATCCGCAACGAAATCTTCTTCCACTACCGGTACCCGGCCCTTGCCGGCGCGCTGGAGAGCTTACACGATTGAGCGTATCGAAAACGATCGCTTTACAGCGCGCGCTAAAGGCTTCCAGTGCTTCCGCCATCTACGGGCAGATTGATCCCGTTGATGCTGCCTGCGGCAGGGGTACAAAGGAAAGCGACCGCCGCCGCTACTTCCGAAGCTTCGGCAAACCTGCCGGTAGGAATGGTAGAAGCAAGGTGCCGGGCAACCTCCTCTCCCGGTTTTCCCTGCTCTTTAGCCCGCATGGAGAAGACCGCGTCGAGCCGGGCAGTCCTGGTGTAGCCGGGCAGCACATTATTGACCGTAATCCCGAACGGTCCCAGCTCATTCGCCAGCGTTTTGGCCCAGGATGCCACCGCCCAGCGTATGGTATTGGAAACTCCCAGGCCCGGGATCGGTTGTTTGACCGAGGTACTGACAATATTGACGATCCGTCCGAAGCCTTCCGATTTCATATCTTCCCAGAAAGCCTGCGCCAGGTAATGGTTATTGATAACATGCATCCTGAAAGTACGGTCCAGCTCGTCGGCACGGGCCTCGATCAGCTTGCCGCCGGCAGGTCCGCCGGTATTGTTAACGATGATCTGCACCCGTAGCGACCGGCTTTTTATCTGGTCAATTGCAGCCGGCACATTGCTGCTGTCGGCAAAATCGGCCAGAAAATAGCAGTGATCCTGTCCCTGGGAGCTGTCCAGCTTCTGAAGCGCCCTTTCCAGTCCCTCCCGGTTTCTTGCCAGGAGAATGATGTTTGCACCCAGCTTTGACAATTCGATTGCCGACGCAAGTCCGATTCCCTGTGAGCTTCCGCAGACGAGCGCATTCTTTCCTTTCAGTTGCAGTTCCATATTGATTCAAGAAAAATACCGTCTAAATTAACCACAACCGGGCGCAGTTAAAAAGGCCCGGGAGCAAAATATATGCCCCGGACCTTGACCAACCTCCAACTTTAATATCGCGCGCTCTTCGGGACTTGCAGCCCCGAAGCACTATTCTGTCGCCTTTGGCGGCATCTGTCTTCTCTGTTATATCAATCGCTCTTTTTTACAGAGCTTCCTCCCGATGTATTGACGCGTATATCTTTGGCCCCTCCCGCATAGCGGATGCTGCTTGCCCCGCTGGCCTCGGCCAGCAATCTGGAGCTTGGATGTACCGTTGCTGAGCTGGCTCCCGATGCATCTACCTCAGCGTCTTTTACAGGAAAATCACTGGCTTTCAGGCTACTGGCCCCAGAAATGTCACCTTTCAGCGAACGGGCGCTCCCGGTCAGCATAGTCGACGACGCCCCGGAGAGGTCGAAGCTTACATCCCCGGCCTCAATTTCCAATGCAAGCTTTGCAGCTCCCGAAACATCCAGCTTCAGATCGTTCCCGCCGTTAAAGCCTGCCGCCTTCATGGAGGCTGCACCCGAGAGGTCCACACCTGCCAGCGCCGGCATTTCGATGTCCAGCGTAACACCTTTTCTCCTGTTCCTGGAGTTTTTATACTTTATCACCAGCGTCCGGCCGCTTATCTTTGCTTCCAGGTCGTCCAGGTCCTGCTGCTCCCCGGTAGCGACCACCCGGAAGCTGTTGCTTTTCGACACGTTTGCTTTGAAAGCGCTTCCGACCGATAACTTGTCAAAGTCTTTCAGGTCGAAAGTACGCCTGCTTTCCTGGGCATAAGCAGCGCTTACTATTCCCATTACCAATGCCATCCATAAACTGAGCGTTTTCATAAATCAGGTTTTAATTGTTCATGTTTCTAAAGAGATTGTTTTGCGGCAGCATGTTGCTTCTGCCGGCATTTTTTTTTACCGTCCCTGCGACTACTCCCCTCTCCTGCTCACCCTGCTGGCGCCGGTTTCCCGTTTGTCAAGCTTTTCAACCCTGCCCAGGACAGCCTTGCTCATACCTGAAGCCCTGACTTCCGCATTCCTGATTTGCGATTCGCTCGCTTCCAGCAGGCAGGTACCGGATATATTCGCTTTAAGATCGCCTATCCGGCCTTTCAGAAGCATTTTCGAAACTCCTGTCAGATCGAGATCGATTTTGTCGGAATCCACATAAAATTCCGTCATGGAAGCGCCCGACAATCTGATGGCCAGCTGCTTCAGGTCGTGAAAACCCTCTGCTTTAAGCATCCCAGCGCCCGAAAGCTCTACGGATTCGAGATCGGGAGTCGTGATCACTACCCCTATCCTTTTCCTCGGCTCGGGGAGGTCGGCGTTTTTATCCAGCTTCTCCAGCCTCAATATGCCTTCCTCGACTTTAACGCCCAGTGCTTCCACGTTGGCCTCCGATCCGTCTACCGTAACGGTGGCCTGCTCTCCTTTTTTAATCAAAACGTAGTAGGCGCCGGCAAAATCTATTCCCCGGAACTCCGGAACGGCAAACTGCTTGACAAACTCTCCCCTGTTGCCGAACGTTATTCCGTGAAATGTATCGTTATCCTCCCAGCTTTCGACCGGTCTTTCCGGTTCTTCCTCTTCCTTCCTGAACTTTTCAGGCATATTCAGGCAGACCAGCCCCGAATCCGGCACGATTGCCCATTGCAGGTTCTCCCAGCTCAGATCACGATGACCCAGGTCAAACCCTTTCATATTCCGCCAGGTATTCCTGTCGCGGTCGAGGAAGGCGAAATAGAATTTCCGGGTGATGGCGAACGGGTGATGGTAAGGAACCTCCAATGTCACTTCAATACGCTGTTTCCTATAGGGCAATGTTTCAGACTTCAGCGGGCCGGCCGGCAGAAAAAGAACGGAGTCACTTTTCTCAACCGCATAATTGATCTGCGATGCGAGCTGCCTGGCTTCCGACAATACGGCTCCCTGCGCGAAATACGTTTCCCTGACCATCACGCTATCTTTTCTGACAGCGCCTTTCAGCATCACCGCTACTCTGACCTGGTGGCTGCTATAGCTACCCTCTCCATCCAGCAAAAGCATTTTCTTCCCAATGCCAAAGCTTCGTTGCTGTACGTAATCCGCTGTTTCGGAAAAATTGCGCTGGAACACCACTCCCGACGAAATAGCTCCCACCAGGCTGAAAATAAACAACCCGGCCAGCACGATCCACGCGGTCGTTCCCACAACACGCCTTTTCAGCAACAGCATCAACCCGAGAAAAAGCACGACGAGTACGGGAACAATAAGCAATACCGCTACAGAAATAATCAGGATCGAGGGCATGTCCTTCAATATCAGGAACTCCGACGGAAACGGCCCGATGTCCGGCACGCTGGCAAGCCCGAGGAGCGCCGCTCCGAAAACAACCAGGGAAAGCAGGCTCATCGCGGCGATCCCTACCATAATCATGCCGGCAAGCACCCTGACCACCGGTCCCAGCTCGCGGAATATCTTACCGAGCACGTTGAGTATTTTCCCGATAATGGTAAAAGGCAGCAGCAGCAGGGTTCTGATCTCGCCGCCCCGGCCCCGGTCTGCAGAGGATCCTTCCAGGTTACGTTTGATGTTGCTGTCAATGTTGAAAAGCGTAATAGGCTCGCCCTGCATTTCCATCTTTTCCGTGATCGTATTGGCTGCCGGCGCGATGGCCCACAGGAGAATATAGATCAGAAGGCCCGTGCCGAAAAACAGGATTGAAATAACCCATATAAACCTGACCACTCCGGTATCTATATTAAAATAAGAGCTCACGCCCGAAGCTACGCCTCCCAGCACCTTTCGTTCGGGATCGCGATAAAACTTCTTGACCTTCGTGTTGTCCTCCAGGGTGGTCGACCCCGGGAAGGCAATCCACATCGCTATATAGGAAATGAGCAGGAAACCGCTTAGCAACGCAAAGTTTTCCTCCACGTTCAGGTTGAAGATGCCGCTGAAGGGTACCAGCCCGAAAATACCAACCAGGAGAAGCAGGCGGACCCACAGCGGATCCAACGCGTAATAATGCGCTATCCCCGCCGCCACGCCGCCCAGGATCTTACGTTTCAGATCCCTGAAAAACTTCCCACGGGCTTGCGCCGGAGTAGGCCGGGTACTTGAGGGCGACGGCCCTTCCTCCTTTATCCGCGCGGTGTGCAGCGGCTCGGAAATAAGGTCTTCTGCATGTTCAGCCGCTTCAAAATCCGAGATGCTCCCCATCGCCCTGATCAGCTCCTCTACATCCCCGACCGATATGGCCTGCTTGTTTTCGGTTTTCTGCTTGAGCAAAAAGCGCTCCGCTATCCGCCCCTCAATATCGGCCACGATCTCCGTGCTGTCTGCAAAAGTGGAAAAATAGCGATGAACAGACCCTATATACTGGCGCAGTTTATCATACCCGTCTTCTTCAATATAGAAAATCAGGCCGGCGATGTTGATACTTATTGTCTTTTTCATAGTTATCCTAAATCCTTATTTTAGCGGCAGTCATCTTCCCGGCCGGCATTATTGATCTCCTTTGTTTTTTTGCGTTTTCCCGATAATCGTCGTCACAGAATCGGACAGCTCGCTCCAGGTGGACTGCATAGCCTCCAGGAAGACCTCTCCGTCGCGTGTCAGGACATAATATTTGCGGGGAGGTCCGGACGATGATTCCACCCATTTGTAGTCCAGGAAGCCGGCATTTTTCAGCCTTGTAAGCAACGGGTAGAGCGTTCCCTCCACTACCATGATGCGCGCTGATGTAAGCTCATCCAGCATATCCGAAGCATATACTTCCCCCCTTGAAATGATGTGCAAAATGCAGAACTCCAGGATCCCCTTGCGCATCTGCACCTGAGCATTTTCTATGTTCATAATCTCTAAAATTGTTCAGTAAGGCACGCCTTCTTGCCTGAAACAGCTCATTGACCGGAGTTCTCCTTGATACTTTATGGCTAATAGAACCCTCTGCGCACTATTCAGTAATAAGACGGACAAATGTAGTAACAAGTACTTTGCAATGCAAGGTACTTGGTTATTTTTTTTTAAATAAAAAAGGATGCTGGAGCTATTCGCTCCGGCATCCTTTCCGGTCAAATCCTGGAAACAGCAGGATTACTCCTGGCCAGACTTTGCTCTTTTTGTATACTTGCGTTTCGGCGCGGCAACATCCGGCGCTTCACGCAGATTCAAAATGGATTCGATAACCTGTCTGTGCGTGACATAGTTTTCATAGTTGGCTTTCGCTGCGTTCAGTTCGTCCTGAAGTGTGGAAATTTTCGCTTCTATCTCAGTGATATGATTCTCGAGCTTTTTTGCTATTGATGCTTTCCTTGCCATAATCTTAATTTAATGAGTTAAAATTTGAACTTCTGTAACATATCCGACCGCTAAGTTAATAAATTAAGAAAAAAAAGTACCGATAACGTCAAAAATGTGAACAGAGATTCCGGGTTTGCCAAATATTGCTAATTCATAGCTTCTCCGCTGTCAAAATAAAATCACTCTTTCACTTCCTGCCATATCAAATTAAAAGTGCTGAAATCCCAGACAGGAATTTCAGCACTGCACAACAATAGCGAGGTATAAAACCTAACTTCTGAATGAAATTTTGTTTGCGTTTGCCTGCGCCTTTAAAGTCAGCTCAGTCGCCAGAAAGCAATGCTTTTGTCCCATAGCCGTCTCCGTTCTGTTCACGACATCGCTCACCAATTGTTCACCAAACGGCAGATGCACATCTTTACAATCTATATATTGCGTGCCTTTTTTATTAACCACAAACAAATGATTGCCGCCGTCGCGTCCGGCGATATCGATATTTTTCCTTATTTCCATATAGCCTTCCGTTCCGAGTACCGTCAGGCGCCCGTCTCCCCAGGTATTCAGGCCGTCGGGCGTAAACCAGTCTACCCGGACGTACCCGGCTCCCCCGTTGCCTTTCAGCATGGCGTCGCCGAAATCCTCCAGGCCGGGATACTGGGGATTATTCAGGTTCCCCGTCTGCGAGGCCACCACCTCTGCCGAGGTAGAGCCCGTAAAATGCAGGAACTGGTCGAACTGGTGGCTCCCGATGTCGCAGATGATGCCGCCGTACTTATCCTTTTCAAAAAACCATTGCGGTCTGCTCGAGGGGTTCATTTTGTGCGGGCCGACGCCCATCGTCTGAACCACTTTCCCGATAGCTCCCTGCTGAATTAATTCAAACGCTTTGATAGTAGCCCTGTTCTCAAGCCTTTCACTGTACATGATGGAATAAATCCGCCCTGTTTCCTGCTGCACTTTTCGCACTTCGGCAAGCTGTTTCAGCGAAACCATACCCGGCTTATCCGATAAGTAATCTTTTCCATGCTTCATTACCTGTACCCCGAGAGGTCCTCTTTCTACCGGAATGCCGGCGCTGGTAACCAGCTGGATACGCTTATCTTCCAGGATTTCCTTTTCACTTCCCGCCAGTTTAATACCGGGATATCTTTTTTGAAAAGCAGCTACCAGATCAGGCTCCTTAGCATAAAAAGCGACAAGCTCGCCGCCTCCTCTTTTCAACACTTCAATCTGGCCGTAGATATGCCCGTGATTGAGGCCGATAGCTGCAAATTTAATTTTAGGAGCTGCATTAGGATTTCCTATTCTGACGGTTTTAAATTTATCAAGCATACCTGCAGCACCTGCGTCAGCAACCGGAAATGTAATAAGGCCGGCGGCAACTCCCATTGAAGATTTAAGAAATGTCCTTCTCGATTTTTCTGTATCCATGATTTATGATGATTCTGTTTAGGAATATTTATTCGGTTGAATCTGCTTTGCCGTACACTCTATTTCTCTCTTTCAGCTTTCAGTAAAGAAAACAATAATTCCGGTTCATCCGTAGTAATAAAGTCAAACTTTTTCCCGAGGAACCACTTCATATCTTCTTCCTTATTTACCGTCCATACATTGACCGGCATTTTATTGTCCTGGGCTTCTTTAATCCAGCTTTCATTTTTACGGAAAACACCCAGGTGATAATCAATCCCGTTTATACCTTCTTTCTTTAATTCCGACGGCGCTATATCCCCGTTGAGGTAGGCTACATTTGCCTTTCGATCCAGCTGTCTGACGAGCTTGCAGGCATCATAGTCAAAAGAGATATAATCTACTTTTTTGGTCATTTTCATTTTCTTCACCGTTTCCACACATTTCCGGGTCAGCAGCAGCGTACGCTCCTTACCCAGCTGGGAAACTTTTATTTCGAGCACCAAGGTGGTGGAATTCTTACCCGATCCCGCCTCCAGATAGCTTTCCAGCGTCGGCAAAGGCTCGCCGTTTGAAAGCTTCAGCTTCGCGACCTCGGCGTAAGAAGAGTTATCGATCGATACCCCGTCATGAACCGGATCATGGACAACCACCGGGTGCCCGTCTGCCGTTATCCTCACATCGAACTCACTTCCCACACAACCTATTTTAATGGCTTCCTGCAACGAAGCGATTGAATTTTGCGGGACCTTGGTATTCTTCCAGGCTCCCCTGTGCGCAATCACCGGATTGGTCATTTTCCTTTTCTGTGCTGTGCCGTCGAAAGATACTCCCAACAGCAAAAAAATCATTACTAAGGCGAAATTCATTTTCATTTGTATAAAAAGGTTATCAGCTGTCAGCAGTCAGCGCTCAGCCCTTGTTCATCGACGGCGGGCGGCGTACCGCTTTGCGTGCAAACGAGCTATTTCTGATTGCTCATGGCTATTTCATGTGTACAAAAAGGTTTAAGCTTTCAGCTATCAGCAGTCGGGCGTCAGGTACCTTATTCATCTCCTAAAGCCGATTTCCGACAGCTGTTACGACTGAATTAAAGGCTCATTCTCCTCCAGGCTATCCTTTTTATGGTGAAAAAGAGCCAATAAAAATGCTATTGCTCCTGCCGCCAGCATGAGAAGCATCTGAGTGCCGTGTACAAACGTAGCCAGGGTAATGCCGTCCTGCTGGGTCAGGCCATATAAAACCATTACATTTCCTACCAAAAGGTGATAAGCTCCGATCCCTCCCTGCGTAGGGGCTGTCATCCCCACCGATCCTATCACCAGCACCGTAAGGCCTGCGAGCATACCCAGATGCGAGGTTTCAGGTATACAGAAAAATAAAACATACGACGTAAAATAATAGCAGACCCAGATAGCCACTGTGCTGACGATAAACAGCAGAGGGCTTTCCAGCTTTCTCACGCTCAACAGGCCGTTTATCATACCCTCAGCAAACTCCCATACTTTCCTGACGAGCGGAATTGAAAGCAATCTCTCTCTTAAAGACCTGCTCCTCCAGATCCATATACTCACCAGCAGGGCTGCAATCAGCCCGCCCGCTGCCAAAACCCCGAGGATATTCACCGAATCTTCCGATCCGCCGAGCCTGTTCCCTGCCAGCCCGGCAAAAAAAGCGCTGAGACGATCGAACTCCAGTAAGAAGTTGAGGACAAGAAGCACCCCGAGAACGAGCACATCGAAAACCCTGTCCGCGATGACCGTGCCCAGGCTCTGGTTTACCGGCACGCCTTCCATACGATAGAGCGTGCCGCACCGCGTCACCTCCCCCATTCTCGGCAAAATATAATTTGCGAAGTAGCCTGTGAGCAAGCTGATAAAGCTGGCATATAAGGATACCTGCCTGTGAAGCGGCTTCAGCATCATTGTCCATCGCCAGGCCCGGAAAAAATGCGCCAGAAGCGTCAGAAAAGCGCTCAATGCAATCCATCGCCAGTCGGCTGCCGCCAGGCGGTTTCCCATCGACGCCAGGTCTATGTCTTTAAAAACGAACCAGAGCAGGCCGGCCGCCAGCAGAAAGGAAACGATATAACGGATACTTTTTTTCATCGGGAGAAATTAACGCCGGGAACAAGAATCAAAGGAGCAAAAATAGCGGGTCTTTGTTCAACAATCCCAATACAGAAAGACCTCTTTCAGCCGGGTTGGCTGAAAGAGGTCTTCTCGTCACAACAATGACAGATATCTTATTCAACAATGAATTTCCCCTGCATCAGCGCATAATGCCCCGGGAAGCTGCAGATGTACGTGTAAGTACCTTTCTTGGGAGCTTTAAACTCCACCGTAGCCGACTCACCGCCGCCGATCAGCTTGGTATGCGCTATGATCTTCGATTGTTCGCTTTTCGGGATATATTCTGTATCGCGGGCCTGAGCAGCTTTCTGACCAAAGGCAGCAACATCCGTTCCCTGGGCAAGCAGCACGAAGTTATGACCCATTGCAGCTTTTGCCAGCTTACCGGTGTGCTTCAGGGTAAGTTTCACCGTCTGCCCCGCCTTGACTTTCAGTTCCTTTTTGGTAAACTGCATTGCGTCTGTACTTTCAAGTATCAGCTCCACTGGTTTCTGCGCTTCAGCTGTTGAAATCAACCCAACAAAGGCTAGCGTCATAGCGGCAAAAAATAATCTGAACTTACTCATTGTGTTAATTTAGATAAGGATTGAAAATGATGTTGCGAATTAACATATAGAAAACTGCATATGCAAAACTATAGACCAGGCAAATTTATCAGGGTTTAATATCTATCGAAAAAGAATTGTAGCTGGCAAATATGCCAAGTCCTCCGCTGACGTTGGAATAAAGCAGCACAGGCTCTGCAAAGGGATTGTCGTCGGCAATATCATGGGCCTGCACAGACTGGTGATATCGGTAATAATATTCATCGGTATGCAGCAAATCCAGTGTAATCCCTTTGACTTCCACCGGGTGCCCGGATTCAGTGCCGTTCTCCGTCCAGAAAACCGGCCTCTTCAGGCTTATCCGTCCGAGCGGCGAATGCATGGCCCCGCCGTCTGAATTGGCGTCGCTCTGTAGCTCGCTGCCTCCGAAAGCATCGTCCCACTGCAAAGGGATCGTGGCCCGCCCGCGCTTGATCACCGGCTTCCCGTCCGGGCCCGCTTCCCGGTAATCGGTAAGCAAAAGCGCCTTCCCGGCGACCCGGTAATAATTGCCCGGCCCCGGCGGATCCTTCCAGGTAAACTGCACCGTCAGGCTTGTATCTTTTCTCCCGTAAAAGTCTCCTATGCTGCTGTAAGAAGTATCGAGCTGGTAGGAAGCGATAGGGGGAGGCACCGTAGGAACGGTTGTTTTCGCTTCTGCCGACCGCTTGTCGTCTCTCACCCGCAGATGATAGGTCACCCCTGGCCTGATCCCGCCTATCTCGTAGGCGTTTACCGAATAAGCCAGGTAGGTCGAATCATACGGAAGCACAACTTCTTTAGCGCCGTCGGCCAGGACGACAACGGCGTTGGTTATGATGTCAGGTTCTCCCGGATGCGCGTCTTCCACAAACACGGGGCTGCTTTGGGTGACATAAACCGTCACAAGCGTATCGTGCGGCGACAGGTAAGCGTGGATAACCAGCTTCGGCTCATTGCTGTCCAGCGCAAACTCCGGAACAGTTTCCACGAGCGGGCCGCAGGAAGCCATCATCCCGGCAAAACAGAGCAGGGAGCCGGCGCGGACGGCAAATCGTACGGTCTCAGAATTTAAACCCATAGCTCACCGAAGGTATAATTGGAAAAAGAGAATAGCGCTTCAAAACACTCTTAGTCTGCCGGGTCCCGGGATCGGTCTCCCGCTCAAGGTTATAGAAGAAGGGATTCTTCCGGTTGTAGAGATTATAAAAAGAAATATCCCAGACTCTTTCAAACCGCCTTTTCTGCCTGATAAACTGTATGGAGATGTCCATCCTGTGATAAGGTTCGGCCCTGAAGCTGTTCTTAGCCCCGTAGTCATTCACGCTCCTCCCGTACCCGAAAGCGGCCAGCGCGGGATTCGCATACACGCTGAAACCGCCGGAGGGCGCATGCGGAATAGTACGATAGGTAGCTATCGGCAGGGTCAGCGCATTCCCGGTTCCATACACCCACACCGCCGAGAGGTGGATCTTTTTGGACAGTTCATAAATGCCTACCAGCGAAAGGTCGTGCCGGCGATCGTACCTGGGAAAAAAGATCTCCCCTTTATTCAGCTCCGGGAACTTCCAGTAGGTCCACGACAGCGTATACCCCACCCAGCCCGAAAACCTGCCTTCCTTCCTCTGCAGCAGGAATTCGGCTCCGTATGACCAGCCTTTGCCCGATGTAACGCTGTTTTCCCAGTTCACATCGTTTGCTCCTTCACCCTGGAAGGAGAGGAATGATGCCCCCTCCTTGTAATTGAGGATATCCTGCATATGCTTGTAATAGCCTTCTACGGTCAATGTCAGGCCGGACTTTTCGAGATCTTTTGCAAATCCGGCGGCGACCTGGCGGGAATGCTGCGGCCGGACCCTGGCCGTCGTCGGCACCCACAGATCGGTTGGCAGGCCCAGTCCCGTATTCGACAGCAGGTGCACATACTGGTTCATCTCGGCATAGGATGCCTTGAATGAGAACTGCTTTGCCAGCCGGATCGCCGACGAAAACCGGGGCTCAGGCCTGAAATAGCGGACAGAATCTGCCGTGAAAAGGCTCCCCCTCAGCCCGGCATTTATTTTGACCCGGCTGCCCAACTGCCAGGTGTCCTGTATATAAAGACCGCCTTCTACCGAAAGATCCGGCCTGGTCGATTGCGTTAACGGTATATCTACCAGAGATCCGGTGAGGACCAGCGCCGACGGAATAAACTGGTGCCTGGTAACCTGGACTCCGAAACGGAGCGCATGAGAAGGATGGGGATAGTAGTCAAAATCTGTTTTCAAGCCGATGTCCCGTATCCTGGAGAGGTATTTAAGCGTAAATTCGGCCTTTTCTCCCCCGTTCCTTTCTTCCTCCACGTAGTTATCGATCCCGAATTTGAAATTGCTGAAAATCAGCGACGTGTTGGCAAACAACCTGGACCCGAACAGGTGGTTCCATCTCAGTGTGGCCGTCACGTTACCCCAGTTCAGGCCGGCATCCATGCGGTTGCCCTCTCCTTTTTCAATTACGGAAAACCTGTCCTGCCCGAGATACCCGCTCAGGTACAGCTTGTCCTTATCCCCGAAATCATAATTGACCTTTGCGTTCAGGTCGTAGAAGTAGTACCCCGGGTTCACCTTGGTTTCTTCATTTTTCTGCTGTTGGGCTATAAAAGGCTTAGCCAGGATATCTATGTAGGTCCGCCTGCCCGAGACCAGGAAAGAAGATTTTCCCTTTGCCAGAGGCCCTTCGAGGGTCAGCCGGGAAGCGACCAGCCCTATGCCGCCTTCTCCTTTCAGCTTCTCCTTATTTCCTTCCCGCATATTCATTTCCAGCACAGACGACAGCCTTCCGCCGAACTGTGCCGGGAAACCGCCCTTGGTCAGCTCCACGCTTTTCAGCGCATCACCATTAAAAATGGAGAAGAAGCCAAACAGGTGATTGGCGTTGTATACGATGGCTTCATCCAGTATCACCAGGTTCTGGTCGGGCCCGCCGCCCCGCACATAAAGCCCCGATTGCCCTTCGCTGCCTTTCTGGACCCCGGGCATCAGCTGCAGCACTTTGAGCACGTCCTTTTCACCGAGGAAGCCCGGTATCTTCTTTACCTGCGCAATAGGCACTTCCAGCTTGCTCATCTGGGGCGTCTGGCTTACAAAGCTGGTTTGCCTCCTGGCCGAAATGCTCACCTCTTCCAGCTGGGTGGCAGATTCCATGAAAATATTCAGGGTCATGTCTTCACGCCCGCGCCAGCGGTAGAACTGGCTCTGGTAAGCTACCGACGAGAAAACGACCTCGATGCTGTCGTCGGGAACAGGCAGGGTCAGCGAATAAAATCCATAGGTATTCGAAGCCGTGCCGTGGGGTGTTCCGGGGACAAAAACGGAAACACCCGGCAGCAGCTCGCCGCTTCCGGATTCCTTAATAAACCCGCTGAGCGTAACAGACTGGGATACCGAGTACTGCCACATGAACAACAGCGCCGCAAAGACTGGAGAAAACTTCAATAAGACGATAAATTAGACCGAAACTGGAATAAAGACCTATATTGCAAATACAATTTTTCCAAACTGCTCCCCGCGCTCCATACGGCTCATTCCCCTGTTGACTTCATCAAAAGGCATCACAGTGTCAATCTCCGGGTAAAGCTTATGTTGGTTGATGAACCCGATCATGTCGCGGAATTCCCAGGGCGCACCCATGGTACTGCCGCTAATCGTCAGCTGCTTAAAGAAAATCTTCGCGGGCGCGAGGTCGGTAATATTGCCCGTCGTGCCGCCGTAAAAGCAGATTCTCCCTCCCGGCGCAGCCAGATCTACCAGCTTCTGGAACCCGGGACCTCCCGCGCTGTCTATGATCACATCGAAATAGCCGTGGCGCGGCGACTTCAGCTTTACCAGGAAATCCCTGTGCCATGTAGGGGCGCTATAGTTAAACCCGCCTTTTACACCCATGCCGACCGATTTCCCGATTTTTTCATCCGTCCCTGAAGTCACCCATACCTCGGCGCCCATCGCTACGGCAAACCGGGCCGCGAACTGTGCCACACCGCCTCCTATGCCGGTTATGAGCACTTTGTCCCGGCCGGTAAAAGCCGCTCTCGTTACGAGCGCACGCCAGGCGGTGAGCCCCGCCAGCGAAATAGCCGCCGCCTGCTCGTATGACAGGTGGGCGGGCATTTCGGTCAGGTACTCATTTTTTACCGCTATGTACGCGGCAAAAGTCCCCTGGTCCTCGAGCCCCAGTATTTTGAAATCAGGTCCGTAATGCGTCTTTGCCTCGCCCCAGTTATGAGCGGGATTAATGATCACGCGCTTCCCGATCCATTTTTCACCCGACGCATCTCCTGCCTCTATCACAACGCCGGCGCCGTCAGAGCCGGGAACAGCCGGTACCCTTACACCCGGGTATAGCCCCTTTTGGATCCATAGATCCCGGTGGTTTAACCCGGCGGCTTTCAATTGGATCAATACCTCCCCGGGTGCAGCAACCGGGGTATCCAGATCGCGGAAGACCAACGGTTCATGCAATTTTTCCAGTACTGCTGCTTTCATGCTGGTTATAAAAGTCGATTGTTCAGCTACCGGGACTGATCACGTCATCTCATTGCTCCGTCCTCCCCGCTTCGATCGCATCCCTGACGCTGGAGTTATGGGCGTCCAGGAGCGCTTTGGCCTTGTCAGCGTCTATCCGGAGCTCCTCCATCACCATAGTAACGGCCCGGTTGACAAGTTTATGATTTGTGAGCTGCATATCGACCATTTTATTTCCTTTCACCTTGCCCAGCCTGATCATCACGGAGGTCGAAAGCATGTTCAATGCCAGCTTCTGCGCGGTTCCCGACTTCATCCTGGTACTGCCGGTTACAAACTCCGGGCCCACCACGATCTCTACCGGGTAAGCTGCGGCCTGCGCGACGGGCGATCCCTGGTTACAAACGATACAGCCTGTCAGCACGCCATGCCGCCCCGCTTCCTTAAGACCGCCCACGACATAGGGAGTCCGCCCCGAAGCCGCGATCCCTACCAGGCAATCCTTTTCGTTTATCCCGTATTCCTGCAGATCTTTCCAGGCCTGTTCCGCATCATCCTCGGCATTTTCCACCGCCTTCCTGATCGCGCTGTCGCCGCCGGCGATAATCCCGACTACAAGGTCAAACGGCACGCCGTAGGTAGGCGGACATTCCGAAGCATCCACAACGCCGAGGCGCCCGCTGGTCCCCGCCCCGATATAAAACAGGCGTCCTCCCTGCTTCATGCGCTCCACTACGCCATCTACCAGCTTTGCAAGCTGCGGGATAGCCTTTTCGACAGCAAAGGGCACCGTCTTGTCTTCCCTGTTGATATTGGTCAGCAATTCTTCTACCCCCATCCGGTCGAGGTCGTGGTAATTGGAGGCCGCCTCCGTGGTCAGCCGGGATAAGTCAGATCCGTGCTCCATCTTTATATATTTATATTTTCTATCAAAAATAAGGAAAGGTTGCCAAAATAGAACTGAAGGTTCAAAATTTAGGAAATTGCGGGATATCCGTCCTATATCTCCGGAGTTTACACATATGTCGAAAATAATTAAAATAACATTTGGAAAATAGGATCCAACCTACCTTATTTGTGACACCGTTTCAAATTTAGCGAAATTTCGCTAACCAGCTTTAAAATTCATTGTTAACATGATCCGGCGACTACCGATTGGCGTGCTACCGATTCCACCGCAAAGGTGGTGAGTGACTCAATTGGGAAAACCAAACGCCTCACTCACTTAAAATTGGGTGAGGCGTTTTTCTTTAAAAATAGTTTATACCAATGTCCCAGGAATTAAACAAGTACTCCAAAACCCTTACGCAGGAGGTAACCAACCCCGCAGCACAGGCCATGCTTTACGGAATCGGCCTGAAAGAGAACGACCTTAAAAAACCCCAGATCGGGATTGCAAGCACCGGCTACGAGGGAAACCCCTGCAACATGCACCTCAACGGCCTTTCAGTCTACGTCAAGCAGGGGATCCAGGCAAGCGGCGAGATGGTGGGACTGATATTCAACACGATCGGGGTTTCCGACGGGATGACCAACGGGAACGACGGCATGCGCTATTCGCTGCCCAGCCGCGACCTTATTGCCGACTCCATCGAATCTGTCGTTTCCGCCCAGTGGTACGACGGCGTGGTCGCGGTAGTAGGATGTGATAAAAATATGCCGGGCGCCATTATGGCCATGGCCAGGCTCGACCGTCCGGCCATCATGGTCTACGGCGGCACCATCCGTTCAGGACACTACAAGGGCCAGAACCTCGATATCGTGTCTGCTTTTGAAGCCCTGGGCAAGAAATTCGCCGGGAATATCTCGGATGAGGACTTCAAGGGAGTGATCCAGAACTCCATCCCCGGACCGGGCGCCTGCGGCGGCATGTACACAGCCAATACCATGTCTTCCTCTATAGAAGCAATGGGGCTGAGCCTTCCTTTCAGCAGCACCTACCCCGCTACCCATGAAGGGAAGCAGGAAGAATGTAAAAAAATCGGCGCCGCCATGAAAAAGCTCCTCGAGCTCGATCTGACGCCTTCCCAGATTATTACCCGGAAGTCGCTCGAAAATGCGCTTACGGTCGTCATGGCCCTGGGCGGCTCCACCAATGCGGCGCTTCATTATCTCGCCATTGCCCGGGCAGCCAATATCCCTCTTACGCTCGACGACATACAGGCCATCTCCGACAGGGTTCCCTTCATAGCCGATCTGAAGCCCAGCGGCAAATACTTCATGGAAGACATGCTTTCGATCGGCGGCGTACCTGCCGTGATGAAGTACCTGCTTAAAGAGGGACTGCTGCATGGCGACTGCATCACCGTAACCGGGAAAACGGTAGCCGAAAATGTGGAAAATGAAAAAGACCTCGATTTCGAATCCCAGAAAATCGTATTCCCGCTGAGCAACCCGATCAAAAGCTCGGGACATATCCAGATCCTGTACGGCAACCTGGCCCCCACCGGCGCAGTTGCCAAGATCACAGGCAAGGAAGGGCTCCATTTCCACGGCAACGCCAAAATATGCGAGCACGAGTCGGAAATCATTACGGCTCTCGCCAATGGGGAGATCAAACCGGGTCATGTGGTGGTGATCCGGAACTCCGGCCCTAAGGGAGGACCCGGCATGTCTGAAATGCTCAAGCCTACTTCGGCGGTAATGGGAGCCGGGCTCGGAGATAAGATCGCGCTGATCACCGACGGGCGCTTTTCGGGCGGAACCCACGGTTTCGTAGTAGGGCACATTACACCCGAAGCGTTTGAAGGAGGCCCGATCGCCCTGGTGAAAGATGGCGACGAGATCACGATCGATGCGACCACCCGGGAGCTGACCCTTCATGTGTCGGACGAAGAGCTGGCTGCCCGTAAAGCAGCCTGGGTTCAGCCTCAGCCCCTGTTTACAAAAGGCGTTTTGGGTAAATATATCCGGAATGTAAAATCGGCCAGCGAAGGCTGCGTTACCGATGAGCCCCAATAGTTTGCCCGGAAAATTTTTATCGACAACCAATTCATAAGAGTAATGGACTTAAAAGAACAACAGGGAGCAGATGTCTCCTTTAATTCAGACTCTCAGGATTATACCGTTCAAACCCCGGAACAAGTGGTACTAAACGGTTCACATGCTGTGATCCGCTCCTTGCTCGCTGAGGGCGTCGAAACGATTTTCGGATATCCGGGCGGTGCTATCATGCCTGTATATGACGCTATTTACGATTACCAGGACAAGATCAGCCATATCCTCGTCAGACACGAGCAGGGGGCCGGACACGCTGCCGAAGGCTATGCGAGGCTCTCGGGAAAAGTGGGCGTATGCCTGGTCACTTCCGGTCCGGGAGCTACCAACCTGGTGACGGCTATTGCCGATGCCATCATCGACTCCACACCTATGGTCTGCATCATCGGCCAGGTCGCCAAGCACCTGCTGGGTACCGATGCTTTCCAGGAAACCGATGTCATGGGCGTCACCATGCCTATTACAAAATGGAACTACCAGATCACCTCTGCCGACGAAGTGCCCGGGATCATGGCAAAGGCGTTTTATATTGCCAAATCAGGCCGTCCCGGACCTGTGTTGATCGATATTACCAAAAATGCCCAGAATGAAATGATGAGCGGGCCGTTTGAGTACAAGCCCTGCTCGTCTATGGTCAGCTACCGCCCGAGGCTGGTTCCCAAGCAGGAGCAGCTCGAAAAGGCTGCTGCTTTGATCAATTCCGCGAAAAAGCCGTTCCTGTTTGTCGGTCATGGCGTCCAGATCTCCGGCGCGGAAGAGATCCTGCTGAAATTCCTTCAGAAAACAGGCATCCCCTGCGCATCCACATTGCTCGGATTGTCGTCCGTAGCTGTAGACCATCCGCTCTATATGGGCTGGCTGGGGATGCACGGCAATTACGGCACAAACGTGCTGACCAACCAGTGCGACCTGATTATCGGCGTCGGCCTGCGCTTCGACGACCGCGTAACCGGCGACGTGAGCCGCTATGCCAAACAGGCCAAAATCGTACATATCGAAATCGACCCGGCAGAAATTGACAAAATCGTCAAAGCCGACGCCCCGGTCGTAGGCGACGCAAAAGCCGCTCTTGAAATGCTGCTGCCGCTCGTTGAGCCTGCGTCGCATACGGAGTGGGTAGCAGAATTTGCAAAGTATGCTGAAATGGAAGACAGGCTGATCACTCAGCCCGAACTTTCTGCAAACAGTGAAAAAATAAAAATGGCTGAGGTAATAAGGGGGCTTTCCGATAAAACGGAGGGACAGGCTGTGGTAGTAGCCGACGTAGGTCAGCACCAGATGATGACGGCCAGGTATTACCAGTTCAAGCACCCCAATTCGTTTATTACTTCGGGCGGCCTGGGAACGATGGGATATGCGCTGCCTGCCGCTTTCGGCGCGAAAGTGGGAGATCCGGAGCGGGATGTATACGCTTTTATCGGGGACGGATGCTTCCAGATGACCATCCAGGAGCTCGGCACTATCGCGCAAAGCGGTCTTCCTGTCAAAATCATTATCCTCAACAACAACTTCCTCGGGATGGTACGCCAGTGGCAGCAGCTGTTCCACGAGAAGCGGTATTCTTTTGTCGAGCTTCAGAATCCCGACTTTATCACCATCGCAAAAGGCTTTGGTATCGACGGACATACCTGCGTAAAGCGCGAAGACCTTTCGCAATCGCTCGATAAGCTCATCGCTTCTGACAAACCCTACGTCCTGGAGGTATTGGTGGAAAAAGAAGAAAACGTATTCCCGATGGTCCCCTCGGGAGCCTGTGTCTCCGACATACGGCTTCAATAGTCCAGAAAATCAGTCAGTTCCTTTTTAATTGTCTCATGTCTAAGCCAATTCCGTCTTCAAACGGCACAACCTATACCATTTGTGTCTTTACTGAAAATACGATCGGTCTTCTGAACAAGATCACCATCCTGTTCAGCAGGCGCCGCATCAACATTGAAAGCCTTACCGTCTCCGAAACTGAAAGGAAAGGGGTCTCCCGGTTTACCATCGTCATACAGCATGAAATCAGGGAGGAAGTCGAAAAGCTGGTACGCCAGATCCGCAAAACCATCGAGGTGCTGACAGTTTTCGGCTACCTCAACGAAGAAGTGATCTACAACGAGATCGCGATGTTCAAAATATCTACATTGAGCGGGGCAAAGCCTCTTGATATTGAAGTAATCAATAAAATTTACAAAGCCTGGGTCGTTTTCTGGGGATTGGATTACGTGGTAATCGAAAAAACCGGCTCCATCAACGAAATTTTCGACTTCTTCAATTACATCAAGCCCTACGGCATACTGGAATTTGTCAGGTCGGGCCGTGTGGCAGTCAGCAAGTCGTCGAAAAGCCTCACCGATTACTTGCCGGAGGCAGAATGGGAGTATTACCTGTAAACGATCTTCATGGCTTTCAGCAATAGGTGCTTTTTCCCGGCAGTATTCTGCGCAATCCCCGTCATTATCTTTTTTGCAGCGGTATTTACCATGAGCGTAAACGTACCGTTCCAGGATGATTTTGACGGCTTGCTCGAGCCGGTATTACTATTGCAGAAAGGGCAGCATACCTGGGGAGAGTTCTGGAATGTGATCTATACGCAGGACGACGAAAGGCGGGTCGTCGTGGACAGGCTCGTTGCCTATGGCATTTTCAGGCTGACCGGGCACCTGGACCTGAAAGCCATGGTCATCGGCGGCGCTCTTAACCTGCTTGTTCTTCTCGTTGTTTTGTACCGATGGTTTAAAGACACCCGGACTTCCTGGCTTTTCTTCCTGCCGATCCCCTGGCTGCTGTTCAATGTGCAGTTCTACGAAACTGTATTCTGGGCCATGATCCCCTTCCAGCACCTCGCGGTTTTTGTATGGGCCATCCTGACGATCTGGCTGCTTACCCGCGATTCTCCCGCCGCTTTCGCGGCGGCGGTCTTCTCTGCCGTGCTGACGATATATGCCGACGTTTCAGGGAATTTTATATTACCCGCGGGAGCGCTCGTGCTTGCTGCCCGGCAAAACTGGCGATTCCTGGCCATCTGGACAATCCTGATCGGGATTGTCGTGTGGTATTATTTCTCCGGGCTGGTCATTCCGGAATACCGGCCGAAATTTTCTGACAATTTCTCGAATCCCCTTCTTCTCGTATCGGTCCTGACCGCTCTTTTCGGGATCTGGGCAGACCCGGGACCTACGTTCCCGATGGTTTTGAGAGAGGGCATCGCCCTCGTAACAGGGATCGCTTCGCTGGCCTTTACGCTGATCGTCCTTGTCAGGACTGCCGGCGCCCTTCTGAAGCATAAAAAGCCGCTTGACAAAAACGATGCCTTCCTGTGGGGCGCTATCTGTTTTACAGGCATCGTGCTGGCGGTGCTGGCGTCGGGAAGGGCCTCGGAAGGGCTTGAATCTATTTTCAAGCCCAGGTACCGGCACATGTACGTTATTTTGCTGATCTTCATGTACCTGCTTGCAGTCAGGTATTATCCCGGCTGGTTCAGGTCCGGAGTCGTGAAAGCGGGGCTCCTCGCCGGCTCGGTGCTTTTCTGCCTCAATGCCTATGTCATGTACTGGGGAGGACTTGACAGGTATAGGAAAACATTCCTTGCGGATGCATACAAATGGTATTACAACCGCTCCCTGCCCTCTTCC
>MEDT01000041.1 GCA_001724175.1 Cytophagaceae bacterium SCN 52-12
ATCCCCTGCCTTCAGGCCGATCAGTTCCGAAAGCCGCATTCCTGTGCCGTACAGGATCTCAATTACAAGCCGGTCTCTCCTTCCCTGAGGGCTGTCGTCAAACAACGATGAATCAAACAGGAGCTCCATAGCCGCTTCATCCACAAATCCGGGCAGCTTCCTCGGCTTTTTAAGGGCTGTCACCAGGGAAGCAGGATCTGTCTCCGCCAGCTTTTTCTTCCTTAAAAACCTGTAATAGGCTCTCAGCGCCGCTATTTTACGGTTGATAGAAACGGCGCCGAGCTTCTGCCCGGACAAGGCAATGAGCCAGCTCCTGACGACGTGCCGGCCGGCATTTTCGGGAACCGTTCCTTTCTCCTTCAGAAAATCTTCAAACTGCCTCAGATCCGTACGGTAGGCAGTTACGGTATGCCTGCTGAGCCGCTTTTCGAATTCCAGAAAGCTTATAAAAGCGCCGATGGTTTCAGACATCTCTTTCAGATGGCCCCTGACGAAGCCCGGAAAAGTTTGAAGCTGTAAATGTACACGGATTCGGCGCTTATCCAAACAGGCCAGGGGCTCCCGACCGGAAAATCCGGTCGGGAGCTGTTTGCGTTCCGGAAGTAATTTTACCGGAGGAATCCCATTGCTACTCCCCCATCTACATTCAACACATTCCCGGTAGACTTGCTGAGCAGCCCTCCTACAAATGCAAAACATGCATTTGCAATGTCTTCCGGCAGAATGGTTTCATTCAGCAGCGTGCGTTTGGCATAATAAGCCGGCAGCTCTTCTACCGTAATGCCGTATGCCTTCGCCCTGCCTTCAGCCCATCCTCCGGCCCAGATGTTGGAATCGGCGATGACGGCGTCCGGGTTGACGGAGTTGACGCGGATCTTATCGCCGCCCAGCTCGGCCGCCAGGAGCCGCGACATATGCGCCTGGGCAGCTTTGGCTGAGCCGTACCCGGCGTTGTTAGGCCCGGAAACCACCGAATTCTTGGAAACAATATTGACAATATCGCCTCCCAATGCCTGCTTGCGAAGCACCTTTACACCTTCTCTCGATACCAGGAACTGGCCTTTCACCAGGATATCATACAGCCGGTCCCATTCTTCGATAGAATGATCGGTAATGGATTTGGAAATACTGATCCCGGCATTATTTACGATAATATCGATTCCGCCGAAAGCAAGGCAGGCTTCCTTGAAGGCATCTGCGATGCTCTTTTCATCGGTCACGTTCAGCAGCGCGGTCGCAACGGAATCGCGGCCGAACGCTTTTTCAAATTCTGCCTGCGCGCCGCTGAGCCGCTCTTCGTTGATATCATTCAGCACCACGACTGCCCCTTCCTGGACGAACTTCCGTGCAATAGCCTTCCCGATACCGCCCGCGCTGCCTGTTACCAGGGCGATCTTGCCCGACAGGGGCTTCGGCTTCGGCATGCGCTGCAGCTTTGCCTCCTCCAGCAGCCAGTATTCTATATCAAAAGCTTCCTGGCGGGGCAGCGAGGTGTATTCGCTCACCGCTTCGGCGCCCTTCATAACATTGATCGCATTCGTATAAAACTCCGCAGCTACCCTGGCGGTCTGCTTATTCTTCGCAAACGTAAACATACCCACACCCGGGTAAAGGATAACGACAGGGTTAGGGTCGCGCATAGCCGGGCTGTCGGGGTGCTTGCAGCTTTCATAATATTCGGTATACATGGCCCTGTAAGCTTCGACGGCAGGCAATATCCGCGCCTTCACCGCTTCTGTATCCGAAAGGTCCGCGTCGGGCGCAAGATCCAGCACAAGCGGCGATATCTTGGTGCGGAGGAAGTGGTCGGGACATGAAGTACCGAGAGGCGCCAGCCGGTCGAGATCGTTTGAATTTGCAAATTCGAGCACCCGCTCGTCGTCCGTAAAGTGCCCTACCATCTGCACATAGCTGGAACAGAATCCTCTCAAAACAGGAGCCAGCGCCGCTGCCTGCTCCCTGCGGGCGGAAGGCTCGAGGCTTTGGATTTTCTGACCGCCGAAAACAGGCCTGCTCTTTCCATAGTTCGCCTCCAGGTATCCGGCACATTTCTCAATGACCTCGAGTGTATTCACATAGCTTTCATAGGAGGTGTCGCCCCAGGTGAAAAGCCCGTGAGAGCCGAGCATAATTCCCCGCAGCGCTATTCCTTTCGCCGCATTTTCCTCCAGGCATGCCCTGAGCTTGAGCCCGAGGTCAAAGCCGGGCCTTTGCCATTCGACCCAGCCGATAGTACCTCCGAAAAGCTCTTCCGTGATCTTTTTCCCGTCGCGGGCGGCCGCGATCGCGATAGCGGCATCCGGGTGCAGGTGGTCTATATGCCTGAACGGCAAAAATCCGTGCAGGGGCGTATCTATCGAAGGCGCCTTTGAAGCCAGGTCGAAAATGCTGTGATTGAACAGCTCCACCATTTCGTCTTCATGTTCGATCCCCCTGTAGACGTTCTCAAGGCTTCTTAACCGGTCTATATATAAGGCTGCGCAGCCCGACCTGGTCAGCGTCCCGATGTCGCCACCCGATCCTTTGATCCACATCACTTCTGTCGGCTTGCCGGTGAGCGGATCATTGTCCATGATTTTTACCGAGGTATTTCCCCCGCCGTAGTTGGTCAGACGGAGATCTGCCCCCAGCAGGTTGGAACGATAGATAAACAAAGCTACCTCGTCACCGGCCAATGCGGCGGCTTTTGCTTCGTCCCATAGATAACTTACATGTTTGAAGGCGTTTTTGTCAGCCATTTTTGTCAATTGCGTTAACAGGTTTCTTTGAACCGAACGGTGTCAGGGATCAGGTACCACAAACCGCTCTCAAAAGCAAACTTACGATGTATGAAACGTTAAACTTTCCTATACCTACCTGCTACGGACGGGCAGCTTCTGACGGGGCAGACAAACCTCTCCAACAAAGGCCCCGGCCGGCGAGGGTACCCGGTGCACCTTATCAAACAGGTAAAACAGAAGTTTTTATCCAAATACAACACGTTGATTAAAAGCGTCTTAAGAAAAAAATCACTTCTAATCAAAATATATTCCGCCTAAACTATTTGTAATAAGTCTAAATACGGTATATTTGCAAACGTAATCGCCTTGTACAAGTGAACAGAAAGTCACTTTCTTTTTGTTAGCAAGGAAGGCGGGTATAAAAGTTACCGGCGACGTAGCATCTTTCCAGGTCTAGTTTTGATGAATGATGGCATTTGAAAAAGTAAGACAGATTTTAGAAAAAGAGCTGGAGAAACGTAACCTTCGTAAGACAACAGAGCGTTTTACTATTCTGGAAGAGATTTACGGGCGAAACGATCATTTCGATGTCGAAGATCTCTATGATACGCTTCTCAGCAAAAATTTTCACGTGAGCCGGGCCACTGTTTACAACACGCTTGATATGTTGGTGGAATGCGGGCTGGTGAAAAAGCATCGGTTTAACGGGGACGGCGCTGTTTTTGAGAAAGCGCTGGGGTTCAGGCAGCACGGGCACCTGGTATGCAACGAGTGTCACCAGATCAAAGAATTCTGTGACCCTCGCTTACAAGCCATCCAGGACAATGTCGGAGTTGCGCTGGGGTTCAATATTACAGATCAGGCGCTGGTTTTTTACGGCACCTGCAGTGAGGATAACTGTGAGAACAGGCAGGAGGCGCCGCTGAAGAAAGAGGCGTAGTAAGGAAAGGAGCCTCATTCAAAATTGAAGGTTTATATTGGTTAACAATGAGTAGTGACAAAGACCTCTTCTGGTATCCGGGAGAGGCTCTTTTTTTGATCAGCTGCCGGGTTTCAGCTGTCAGAAAAGAAAAGGACGATCTTCCTTTGGCGGGGAAAATCGTCCTTTATGCTAATTATACTTTAGTATTTCCTCAGAATTTTGTCGGGACCGAAAAGCCGACATTATCCCACTGGAAATCAAGAGAAGACTTTTCTACCCGAAAAGTCATTTTCTCCTCGGAGTTTTTATAGGTCTTCTTGGGAACGGTGATGCTCAGCACATCTTTACCCTTATTTTTTTCATAATCATAAGCCCCGCTCTGACCTAAAACACTATTCAAAATAATAGTCCAGTCATTTTCATTGGGTATCGCAAATAATGAATACGATCCTGCCTTTACCGGCTTACCGCCAAAAGTGCCATCCTTGGAGAAAGTGATCTCGGTCGACTTATTTGCACCGATTCTCCACACCTTGCCATATTTTTCAAGCGCCTCACTTCCTTCGGGACCAAACAGAACACGACCTTTTTTTGAAGGTTGACCGTATTCGATCTTGATATTCTTGCCTTCAGCGGAGACTCTCGGACTTGCCGGCGGGTTCTGGCATACGGCAATTCCACCGATAAGCAGACATACTGTTAAAAGAGAAATAATTTTTTTCATCGCTTTCAGATTAATTATAGAATATGTTTAATACGACCCTAACGATCCTAAAAGAGTACTTATTATATTATCTACGCATCTTCCCTTTCCCTTTTTTTTCGCGCTCCTTTCGTCCGCCTCTGGCTTTTGAGCTGCCCTTCCTGCCCTGATCCCGCCCCGCTTTCTCCCCTACCAGCAGCAGGTCCATGCTTCTCCTGGCCAGGTTTGTCTCCTTTACCACTACGCGTACCTGGTCGCCGAAGGCAAATATACGGCCGGTCCGTTCGCCTACCAGGCGGTAATTCTCCTTGTCCACCTCGTAATAATCGTCTTTCAGGTCATTCATCCGAACCAGCCCCTCGGTAGCGGTTTCCGTAATTTCCACGAAAATCCCGAATTCGGTCACGCCCGATATCACGCCGTCATAAGTTTTATCTTCCTGCTGGAGCGACATATATTCAACCTGCTTGTACTTGATAGACGCCCTTTCCGCATCGGTAGCCAGTCTTTCCCGCTCCGAACAATGCAGGCACTCCTTTTCCAGCGGCTCCTTATCGACCGAAGCCCCTTTGTCGAGATAGTGCTGCAGCAGCCTGTGGGCTATCAGGTCAGGATACCGCCTGATGGGCGAGGTAAAATGCGAATAGCGCCTGAAAGCCAGGCCAAAATGCCCTATATCTTCGGTGCTGTACCTGGCCTTTGCCATCGTCCGAACGGCCAGCGTTTCCAGTAAATTCTGCTCGGGCTTGCCTTCCGCCTTGTTCAGCATGGCATTCATGGACTTCGCCAGCTTCGAATCGTCGGCCACGTTGAGCGAATAGCCCAGGCGGGCTACGAAGACCGAAAAAGTATTCAGCTTGTCCTGGTCCGGCGGCTCGTGTATCCTGTAGATCATCGTATTGGGATCAGATTTGCGCCGCGACGCTCCTACTACAAATTCCGCTACCCTCTTATTGGCCAGCAGCATGAACTCCTCGATCAGCTTATGCGCATCCTTCCTTTCCTTCCTGTACAGCCCGAGCGGCCTTCCCTCGTTATCCAGCACAAATTTCACCTCTACCGTTTCGAATGCGATCGCCCCGTTCCTGAAACGTTCCGCGCTCAGCAGCCGGGCCAGCCGGTTCAGCTCGCGCAGCTCTTCCGGGAATTCCCCCATCCCCGATTCCAGCACGTCCTGCGCTTCCTCATAGGTAAAGCGCCTGTCTGAATGAATAACGGTCCTCCCGAACCACTCGCTGACGACCTCCGCATTTTCATTCAGCTCAAAAACGGCTGAAAAAGCGAGCCTGTCCTCATTGGGCCTCAACGAGCACAAATTATTCGAAATTTTCTCCGGCAGCATCGGTATGGTCCTGTCGACCAGGTAGACCGACGTGCCGCGGCGAAATGCCTCCTTATCCAGCAGCGAACCGGGCCGGACATAATGCGACACATCGGCGATATGAACACCGATCTCCAGGTTTCCCCCGGCAAGCCTCCGCACAGAAAGGGCATCGTCGAAATCCTTCGCATCGACCGGGTCAATGGTAAACGTAAGCACCTCCCTGAAATCCTTCCTCCCCTTTATATCCTTTGCGGTGATCTTCCCGGGAATCGCCTCTGCTTCCTTTCCCACCTCTGCCGGGAACGCGGCGGGCAGGCCGAACTCCGCCAGGATCGCATGCATCTCGGTATTGTGATCGCCGGCTTTCCCCAGCACGCTGGTTACTTTTCCCAGCGCAGGCCGCGAGCGGGTAGCGCGGCTGGTGATCTCCACGATGACTTTATCACTGTCCCTGGCGCCGCCTGTTTCGTTTAAGGGTATGTCTACCGGCTCATAAATGCGCCGGTTATCCGGTTTTACGAATACGTACCTTCCTCCATGGTGCAGCACGCCCACGATGTGCTGCGCTACCGGGTTTACAATTTCAATTACCCTGCCCTGCTCATGGCCGTTCCTTATCCGTCCGTATAGCTGGACCTTCACCTGGTCGCCGTCGATAGCGCCCCGCAGGTCGTCCGTATCCACGTAGATATCCGAGTCGCTCCCTTCTACTACCACGTAGGCAAAGTTCCTGTTCACGTGCTCGACCTTGCCGGTCAGCGCCCCGGTCTTCGATGCTCCCCTGCCTGCATTCGGACGTTCTCCGGCGATCCCGCCCTCCTTTCCGTCCGCCCTTCCTCCCGCAGCCTTTCCTTCCGGCACGATCGTCTCTGCTGGTTCCGGCGAATGGCCGCCCAGCCAGCGGTAGAGGCCTTCCCTTTCCGCGGCGACTGCGCCTTCCACTACCAGGTCCTGGAAAATTTCATGGTAAAGTACCTTTAATTTCGGATCGTCGACATGCAGGGTCTGCATGAATTCCGGGAACCTGAACATAGGGTCCTTCAACCTGCCGAGCCCGCGTACCAGCTCCTCCTTTATCGATTTGACCAGCTCCGAAAAATAGTCCCGGGTTGTCGGGTTCGCTTTCTGTTCGTGAGCTGGTTGCTTTTTCTTTTCTCTCTGCTTTGTCATAAATAATTTTTGTACCGGGCTTCTGCCCGGTCTGTTGCTTCAGGGAGCCACCCTGGTAATATTTTCTGCTCTGACGACCGGCTGCAGGTTCATTTTCAGGTACAGCTGGGCCAGCACGACTACGTCTTCCCTGCAATATCGCCCTATTTTCTCCAGATCGTTCTCCTCGTAATAAACCCGCGTCACCTGGTCCCCGCTCATTTCGTTTTTGCTCCCCGGGATGTCGAATATCGCGGCAAGAAGGTCGAGCGAGGTATAAGACTTGTAATCCCCGAATTTCCAGAGCTCCATCGTATCCTGGTGTAAAATTTCCCAGGGTCTTTTCCCTGACAGCTGAAGTGAACGCGGTAATGCGATCCCGTTGACGAGCATCCTCCTGCAAAGGAAAGGGAAATCAAATTCCTTCCCGTTGTGAGCGCACAAGACGAGCTGTTCCTGGTTATACCGCTCGATAAGCGTCTTAAAAGCCTGTAGCATTTCGCTTTCGTTATCGCCGGAAAGAGACGACACTTTCAGCGCCGGCTCGTCCTGCTCGTTAAAATAGACTGCTCCGAAGGCTATGCAGACAATCCTGCCGAATTCCGCCGATATCCCGGCCTGTTCATAATACAGCTCCTCCGTAGTAAAGGATTCATAATCACCTCTCTTCCTGATCGTTGCGGCCCTTTTGTCCCATAGCTGCCGCATGCGGGGGGACAATTGCTCGTAGGCTCCTTTGGAAGCGACCGTCTCCAGATCAAGGAAGAGTATATTCCTTACTTTTTTTCGAAATTCGGGAGACATAGTAAATTTTTTAAATGTTATCCGTCATGAGTAAATGTTATCCGTCACGAGCTCCATCCCGAACAATCCTGCGAGATGGCTCGCCAGGCTGTCTGAAACTTCCTGCATATCTATTTTCCCGGCCAGCTCGAGCTGCATGGAAGTGACGGCCTTGTCCGATATCCCGCACGGTATAATATGCCCGAAATAAGCCAGGTCGGGGCTTACATTCAACGCAAATCCGTGCATGGTTACCCACCTGCTGGTTTTCACGCCGATAGCGCAGATCTTCCTGGGCGGTCCTGACCCGTCGTGACCGAGCCAGACACCGGTCAGCCCTTCTATCCTTCCTGCATTCAGCCCGTAGCCGGCCAGCACCCTGATCACAGCTTCTTCCAGTGTCCTGATATACCGGTGAATATCCGTAAAAAAATGGTCAAGGTCCAGTATCGGGTAGCCTACGAGCTGTCCGGGGCCGTGATAGGTGATATCGCCTCCCCGGTTAATGCGGTAATAAGCTACCTTTTTCTCATCCCTGGCATGGTCATCCAGCAAGAGGTGATCTTCTTTCCCGCTCTTGCCAAGCGTATAAACATGGGGATGCTGGCAAAAGATAAGATAATTGTCCGTCGGCGTTTGCTTTTCCGGCTCCAGCTTCCTATTATTAACCTTACGGTCTACTATTTCCGAAAATATTTTTTCCTGGTAGTCCCAGGCTTCCTTATAGTCCAGCAGCCCCAGATCCCTGAAATATACCCTTTTATTTTGATGTAACTCCATTTAAACTATATCATTCTGAAGTCCCGGGCTATGCGCCCCAGGCTATGCGCCCGGACTTCGTATATTACAAAGAACAACTTATTTCTTAAAAATATTCCATACTATACGCGTTTCGACACATGGCTGAGCACAATGACACCGGCAACTGGGGCGAGGACCAGGCCGTACACTACCTTGAGGAGAAAGGGTACGTGATCCATTTCAGAAACTTCCGGTACAGCCACGCAGAAATCGATATTATCGCAGAAAAAGACCGTACGATGGTATTTGTGGAAGTAAAAACAAGACGAGGAGCTTCTTTCGGGCTACCTGAAACATTTGTAAACCCGACGAAGGTCAGGCTTGTCAGAAGAACGGCCGAACACTTCATTTTTACATTCGACTGGAAATCAGACGTCCGGTTCGATATCATTTCCATCCTGATCCGGGAAGATGGAAAGTACGAAATCTATCATGTCGAAGATGCTTTTTATTAGGCGAAGAATATACAGTTACAGCCTTTTTTCCAGGAGACGGACGATGCTTTCAAGCCCTTTTTTATCCTCTTCTGTAAACCTGGCAGGCAGCTCGCTGTCGATGTCCAGCACCATCGCAACCGTGCCGTTCCGGTTAAAAACCGGGATTACGATCTCAGACCTGGACCCGGAGCTGCAGGCGATATGGCCCGGGAAAGCATCCACATCATCAACTACAATAGTCTGCCGTCTTGTGTAGCAGGCTCCGCAGACGCCCCGGTCGAAGGCTATGCGGGTACAGGCCACAGGTCCCTGGAACGGCCCCAGCACCAGCTGACCTTCCTTGACAAGATAAAACCCGACCCACCAGAAACCGGTTACCTGCCTGACGGCTGCCGCCACATTAGCCAGGTTGGCGATCAGGTCGCTCTCGCCGTCCAGGAGCGCTTTTACCGTTTTGCAGAGCAGCTTGTAGACTTCTTCCGTAGCCTGCCCTTCAACTTTGCCGATTGCTATGTCCATTTGCCAGTAAAATTGTTACCGTTATTATCTCAAACAAATATAAGTGTTTATTTTTGGCGCTTTATCCCGCAAAAGCCCGGCAAAGAAATGAGTTCCAGACATATCCTGCTAATGGACGGCCCCGATCATAAAGGGCTGATTTTTACCGTTACCAAAGTCCTTTTCGAGCATCAGCAGAACATCATCAGGAACGACGAATACGTGAGCCCTTCCGGCTATTTCTTCATGCGTACCGAGTTCGAAGGCGAGATCAACCCGAACATCGTATTTTCCGCCCTTCGAAAGGCCCTCCCTGAAGACTTGCGGCTGCGGCTTAAATCCGACAAAAAGAAAGATATAGTGCTGATGGTCACCAAGGAGCACTATTGCCTGGCCGAGCTGCTCATCCGCTACGCCTTTGACGAGCTGGGCGCCAACATCAAAGCGGTAGTAGGCAACTATAATACCCTCCGGCCGCTGGTTGAGAAATTCAATATCCCGTTCTACCATTTGTCGCACGAAGGGCTCAGCCGTGAGGAGCACGAAGATAAGCTCCTGAAATTATTGCTGCGCTACCAGCCCGAATTTTTAGTGCTGGCCAAGTATATGCGTATTCTCAGCCCGGGGTTTGTGAGCCATTTCCCTGAAAAGATCATCAATATACACCACTCCTTTCTGCCCGCGTTCATCGGCGCCAATCCCTACCGGCAGGCCTACGACAGAGGCGTAAAAATTATCGGCGCCACCGCGCATTTTGTCAATAACAACCTCGATGAAGGTCCCATCATCGCGCAGGATGTGAAGCGGGTAAGCCACCGGCATACAGCGGCCGATATGGCTACCCTGGGCCGTGATATAGAAAAGGCGGTATTATCGGAAGCGCTCAAGCTGGTGTTTAACGACAGGGTGTTCATCCACCGGAACCGGACGATCATTTTGTAGTCTTCCGGCTGAGCCCGGGGGTGGCTACCTGACAGCTAAAAATCAGGGTGCGCCTCCACGGCAAACAGGTATTTATCTCCCCGGTAGTAGGAATGCTCCAGCTCTACCACTTTGTCGAGGGAGGTGATCACAGCGCTATCGAGCACAAAAACCGGGATGGTATGGTCTACATCGAAATGATTATCCCCCCCGCCAGGCTCGAACAGCGTGCAGCTCAGCGTCTGTTTGAGGTGTGAAACCGAAAGCTGGTATCTCTCCTCGTAAATCTTATAATAGGAAATGTCGGTCGGGAAATGATTGATCCTCGGGCAGAGGATAAGCGATATGTATTTGGTTTCATCTTTCATGACCACTTCGTTGGCATAGCGCAGCTGGTGGATCTTCAGAACGGGGCCTTCTATGATAAAATGCTTGCCCCCTATGCCCAGCGAAACTCCTTCTTCCAGTATGGCCTTTTCGAGAATGATATTTTTGGGCTCAAATCCTTCCGCTCTGAGCTTCTCGTGAAATCCCACGCGCGTGTCCCCGATAGAGCCCAGGGTGCGGAGCAACCGCTGATCCATCGTGCGGTTGAGCACAAAAGTGCCCTTCCCCTTTATTCTTCTTGCCCACCCTTTCAGCTCTATATCCAGCAATGCCTTTCTCGCGGTCGTATTGCTTACGCCGTACACGCTGATAATTTCATTCTCCGATGGGATCTTATCCCCGGGCCGAAACTCCCCGTTTCTTATCTTACCTATGATTTCGTCGCTTATGACAGAGAATTTATGATTTCCACCGGGTACCATACGCCTGAATTGTAATAGCCGCACCAGGAGAGCAGCCAACGCTTCCTGATCTTTAACCCTCAAAGCTAAAATAATTAGCGGACAAAAGCACTTACACCTATCTTAACGCACTAAGATATATAACATTCTTAATGTTATTTTGGCCATATCAGCTAATTTAAGGAACATCAATATGAATATTTATTTTATATATGGAAAATTTGCAAATAAATTGCCGACAGGATAACTTTGCCGGATCAATCTTTGTGCGTTAAGTAGTAATTCACTCATGAATAACCTCCGCTGGCTCGTTGTCTTCTTCGCATTTATCGCCACAGGCCTGAGCTTCCTCGACCGGCAGGTGCTTTCCATTGCGATCCTGAAAATACAGGAGGACTTCCATATCAGCGACACGCAATACGGATGGGTCAATACGAGCTTCCTGCTGAGCTACGCGATCATGTTCACGCTCGGCGGCTGGTTTATCGACCGGGCCGGCGGGAAAAAAGGGCTGGCCTGGTCGGTAGGGATCTGGTCGGTCGCCAATACGCTGCATGGTTTCATGAGCAATTTTTCGCAGCTGCTTGCCTTCCGTTTCCTGCTAGGCATGGGAGAAGGCGGGGCTTTTCCGGGAGCAGCCAAAACCGTCTATACCTGGTTCAGCCCCAAAGAAAGAGGGCTGGCAAACGGGATTGCCATAGGAGGCTCGGCCATCGGCGCCGTGGTAGCCCCTCCCCTTACGATATGGCTCACCAATCTTTACGGGTGGCGGAGCGGTTTTGTCGTACCGGGCATTATCGGCATCATCTGGGTTGTCCTCTGGCTTTTCATTCCCTGGAACAAAAATGCCTTAGCGGCTACGGGGCCGGAAGCTGCGCAACCGCGTGTACCGATCCGCCGGCTGCTTGCCGTCCGGCAAACCTGGGTTTTCATTTTCATGCGCTTCCTGCTCGATCCGGTAATGTATTTCATGATGTTCTGGACACCGAAATACCTGAGCGAAATACGGGGAGTCTCCTATGAAAGGATCGGGGAACTATTCTGGCTGCCGTTCCTGGCGCTGGGTATTTCCAACATATTCGGAGGATGGTTTTCGGATAAGCTCGCCATACGGACGCAATCGATGAATTCGGCCCGCAAGATCGTCATGGGAATCGCCGCTGTACTGACCATGATGCTCCCCATGACGGAGTGGGCGTCGTCGGTCGAGCTGGCCGTCGGCTTCATGTGCCTGTACATGTTTGCCCACGGTCTGTGGATTACCAACTATATTACCGCCATTTCCGACGTTTTCGGCTCGGTGGCCACTTCTACCGTAGTCGGACTTTCGGGCACGGCGGGCGCGATCTCCAGCCTCATTCTCAACCCGATGACCGGTAAAATCATAGCAAACTACTCCTATACACCGCTGTGGATCGCCTCCGGGGTGCTATACCCGCTGGCTTTTATCGGTTTTATCCGGATGATACCCCGTCTAACCCCGGTATTTGCCTCCCAAACCACCAAAAACTAACCTGTTCGTTCCAATTTTATGGAGAAAAAATGATGTTTTACAACTTAACGCACAAGGACACAAAAACAAAAACACTAACTAATTCATAACTCATAATTCAGTTTTTTATGCACATGAATAGCAGCATTTCACCTGCGACTGTCCGTTCCGCGATCTACACCAGGCGTAAGCCTACAATACCCCGAATTGCGGTGTTCGGCGTCGGCTACTATAAATACTGGTCCCAGTTCGAAGGATTGCTGAACCAGCTTATGGATAAGCAGGCCATTTTAATAGACAAAATAAAATCAGGCCCGCCGGCGGAAGTGATCGACTTCGGCCTCGTCGACGATGTCTTCAAGGCCTATGAGCTGGTTCCGAAGCTGAACGCGGCTAATGTCGACCTGATTTTCTGCGATATGCTTACGTATGCAACTTCGAGCACATTCGCAGCGATTATACGAAGCGTCAGCGCGCCCATCGTGCTCGTTGCGCTTCAGCCCGACAAGGCCATGGATTATTCCAGGGCCTCTACTTACATGCAGCTCTACAACGACGATATCTGCTCCCTGCCCGAGTTTGCCGGGGTAGCGGCACGCATGGGAAAGCGAATCCCCGACATGATCATAGGCACGCTGCACGACGACCCGCAGGCCGACGCCGAAATAGCGGAGTACTGCCGGATTGCCGCCGTCCTGCACGATCTGCGGACTTCCCGCATCGGCCATATCGGGCATCCGATAGAAGCCATGTATGACATGCACTCCGATTCCACGATGCTTACCGCCCACTTCGGAGCGCACATCGTGCAATGTGAAGCACACGAGATCGTAAGCCAGTACCAGCAGACGACTCCCGGAGAAGTAGAGCCGATGAAAGCCCGCATTCTCGACTTTTTCGACACGCCCGATCCGGTATCGGATCCTATTTCGGAAAAGCTGAGGGATTCTGATCTCGAAACATCGGCGAGGGTGGCGATCGCCCTGGAAAAATTTATCGAAGCCAGGAAGCTCGACGGCCTGGCCTACTACTATGAAGGCCCCGACAACAGCGACACGCGTACCGTGATGTCCAACCTCATTGTCGGGAACTCCCTTCTGACGGGAGCCGGGTTCCCAATGTGCGGCGAATCGGACCTGAAGACCTGCTTCGCCATGCTCATCATGGAGCGCCTCGGCATCGGCGGGAGCTTTGCGGAGTTCCACCCGGTCGACTTCAGGGAGGATTTCGTGCTGGTAGGGCACGACGGTCCGCACAACATAGCAATAGCGGAAGGCCGCCCTGTGCTGCGCAGCCTGGTTAAGTATCACGGTAAACCCGGGTTCGGCGCAGGCGTGGAGTTTAAAATCAAGGAAGGTCCCATTACCATGCTCAGCATCAATTCGACCTACGACGGCAAATTCAGGTTTGTCATCGCCGAAGGACAGTCCGTCGCAGGCCCCATCCCTCCTACCGGCAATACCAATACCAGGGGCTTTTTCAAGCCCGACGTCCGTACCTTCCTGCACCGCTGGATGAAGGAAGGTCCTACCCATCATTTTGCGCTGGGTGTAGGCCACCACGCCCGGACGATTCAGAAAATAGCCGATTACCTGGGACTGGAATCAGTCATCGTCGATTCCCACTGACCTCAGTCCGTTTACTACCCTATTATTCCAATGGTTATAATCCAAACTACCTGAGCAAATGAAAAACACTTTGACCCGTTTACTGTTATGCTGCACGCTGGGCATAATGGTCTGCCTTACGGGCGTTTTGCCCGCTCACGCCCAGGGGAGTAAAACACCCGTCACCGGCAAGGTACTGTCGGAAGACGAGAATGCTCCGCTTATAGGCGCTACCGTAACCGAAAAAGGTACCACCAATGGTACGAGCACCGATGTAGAGGGGAACTTCCGGCTGGAAGTAAGCCCCAACGCCACGCTGGTAGTCAGCTTTATCGGCTATATCGCCAGAGAGGTCCCCGTCGGGAATACCTCCGCCTTCACCATTTCACTGGCCCCGGACCAGCAGCAGCTCCAGGACGTGGTGGTGGTCGGCTACGGCACCCAGCGCAAGAAAGATGTTACCGGCTCCATCGTCAGCATCAAATCCGAACAATTTCTTCAGCCTTCGGTCAACAGTTTCGACCAGATGCTGCAGGGGAAGGTCCCGGGGGTGCAGATCAGCCAGACCACCGGCGCGCCGGGCGGGAACGTCAATATCCTGGTCCGCGGCGTAAGCTCCATCACCGGGGGCAACCAGCCCCTGTACGTGATCGACGGCTTCCCGATCGGATCGGGCGGCGGCGGCTCCAACATGCGCGGCTACGGCGGCGCCTCGTTCTCCGCCTCATCGATGGCCAACAATACCTCTACCCGTATCAACCCGCTGTCGTCGATCAACCCTTCGGATATCGAATCGATCGAAATCCTGAAAGACGCCTCCGCTACCGCCATTTACGGTTCCCGGGGCGCTAACGGGGTGGTGATCATCACGACCAAACGCGGGACTGCAGGCAAATCGCAGATCAGCCTCGATGCTTCTTACGGCTTCCAGGAAGTGGCCAACAAGCTCAAGCTGATGAATGCCCGTGAGTATGCCGAGTATGTTGCCGACGGGCGGGATGCAGCCTGGGAATATGCAGGCGGCTCCCGGAACGACCCGAATGAAGTGAGATCAGTAGCCACCAGGGTACGGCCCGAATTCCGTAACCCCGGGTCGCTTACGACCGATACCGACTGGCAGGACGTCATTTTCAGGACGGCGCCGGTACGGAACCTGCAGCTGTCGTCCACAGGCGGAAATGAAAAGTCCCGCTATATGATCTCAGCCGGCTATTTCTCCCAGGACGGGATCGTGATCAATTCAAACTACGAGCGCTTCAACCTGAGGGTGAACGTCGACGCGCAGGTCACGAAGCGTATCCGCCTGGGGTCCTCGACCTACGGCTCATACGGCTTCGGGCGCTTCGCAAATACCGAGTCGCACTACGGACAGGGCGGTGTTCTTATGAACGCGCTGGCTGCCGCCCCTACGATCCCGGTTTATGATGAGGAAGGAAACTACTATTTCAACCAGGACGACGTCACCGACGGCCTGGGATTCCTCCAGAACGTGCTCGCCGTAAGCAACGGAAGCCTCGACATGCGCAAGACGATGAACATTTTCACCAATAACTTCATAGAAGTGGAGCTCAGCAACGACCTCACCTTCAAAAGCTCGGTGGGAATTACCTATAACGACAACAATATCAGGTTATGGCGGTCTTCGGCCGTTCCCAACTATACCTCCCTGAACTACCCGGCTACTGCCGGCAGCACCAAAACGGGATCGGTGACCTGGCTGAACGAAAATACGCTCAATTACAACAAGGTTTTCGATCAGAAACATTTCGTAAATGCCATCGTAGGCTTTACGGCCCAGAAAGCCGCTTCCGACCGGCTTTCGGCAGGGGCTTCCGACTTCCCTACCGAGTACGTGGAATACCTCTCCGCCGGGATCGTGAATACCGGCACCCAGATCGCCAGCGAATGGTCGCTGCTGTCGTGGATGGCCCGCGCCAACTATTCGTATGACGGGAAATACATGCTGACCGCTACCATTCGGCGCGACGGCAGCTCGAGGTTCGGCGCCAACCACAAATGGGGTGCGTTCCCCTCCTTCTCGGTAGGCTATAATATTGCGGAAGAAGATTTCCTGCGGGATGTCAACTGGCTTTCCAACCTCAAGCTGCGCGCGAGCTATGGTATTTCCGGGAATAACCAGATCGGTAATTACACCCATATCGGGCTGCTTTCCACCACCCGGTATGTCGAAAACAACGGATTGAAGCCCGGGCTCGTCCCGAGCAGCCTGTCGAACGACGACCTTACCTGGGAAAAATCAAGGCAGACCAACTTCGGGCTTGATCTGGGCCTCTTCAAAGACCGGGTCAGCCTGACTGCCGATATCTACCGGAACCTCAAAACAGACCTTCTCCTGGCTGTCCAGCTGCCTGCTGCCTCCGGCTTCACCAGCTCTACCCAGAACATAGGCGACATCGAGAACAAGGGGGTTGAGCTGGGGATCAATACCACCAACATACGCGGCAAAGCCTTTGAATGGAACACCAGCTTTACCTTCAGCGCCAACCGCAACAAGGTGCTTAAGCTCGCTACCGAAGGGGGCAGGATCTCCAATTCCGATTACCAGGTCACCCAGGTAGGCTCGCCCCTGGCCAGCTTTTACCTGATAAGGAAGGTGGGGATCTTTATGAACAGCGCCGAGCTGCAGGATGCCGCGCTGTACCACCCCAATACCCAGGCAGGCGACCTGAAATTTGAGGACATCAACGGCGACAAGGTTATCAACCAGAACGACCGCCAGATCGTGGGAAGCCCGTGGCCCGATTTCACCTGGGGACTGGATAACACCTTCAGGATGGGACCGGTAAGCCTGAATATCGCCCTCGTGGGCTCGCATGGGGCCTACACTTACCTGGAAGCAGGCGGAAGCCTGCTGGGCTCCAACGGGGTACAGAACGGGCTGGCCATACAAACGCGCCGCTGGAGGTCGGAAGCCGATCCCGGCGACGGGATCATGCCCCGGGCTATCCGCAGCAACCATGCGCTGGGCTTCGGCAATTCATCCCACTATCTTTTCGACAACTCGTTTACACGCATCCGGAACGTCAACCTGAGCTATGACCTCCCGTCGAAGCTCACTTCCAGGCTCAAGCTCAACAATTTCAGCGTGTATTTCAACATCGCCAACCTGTATACTTTCACCGATTATGTCGGTTACGACCCCGAATCGAGCACCACGGGCGACAGCGTCACCAACGCAGGCATCGATTATCTCAACTATCCGTTGCCCCGCACGTTCACGCTGGGCATCAGAACCTCATTTTAACCCGGTCAAAAACCTGTAAAGCTATGAAAAGACTAGGTTCTATTCTATTCGCCGCAGTCACGATGACTGCCTGTTCCGACTTCCTCCAGCTCCAGCCGGAATACGAGATAAACGAAAATTCGTTCTACAAAAATGCCAATGATTTCGAAACGGCGCTGATCGGGAACTACGCCGGTCTCCAGGGGCTTCACAATACGTCGATCACCTATCTGGGCGACCTGACGACCGATAACGCGGAGATCAGGTGGACTTCCCCTTCCACTGCCGAAACCGAGTTCGACGAAATGAACCCGACGGCGGCCAATGGCTACCTCGGCAGCATCTGGACTACCTGCTTCGCCACCGTGTCGAGGTCGAACAATATCCTTACCAGGCTGGAAAGCGCCGATATTGCCGAAGCGCGCAAGAAGCAGTTCAGGGGAGAAGCGCTTTTCCTGAGAGCGTATGCCTACTTCTACATGGTCCGCATTTTCGGTGAGCTCCCCCTGGTGGAAGTGGCTTTCAGAAGCCCCAACGAGATCATGGAATACGACATGTCGCGTAAGCCGGTAAGCGAGATCTACGGCCTGATCGAAAGAGACCTGACCGAGGCCGCCACGCTTTTAACGGGCGTAAGCGGGCTCAGCAAGTCGCGCGCTTCGTCGGGCGCAGCCAAAACGCTGCTCGGCAAAGCCTACCTGACTCAGAAAAAATACCAGGAGGCGGCCACCGTGCTGAAGGAGATCATCGACAGCAACGCCTACACGCTGGAAAGCAACTACGGGAAGCTGTTTACCAACGGGAACGACGAGCTCCCGGAGTCGGTATTCGAGATCAAGTACCTGTCAGGGAATGTAGGGGAAGGGAACGGGTTCTCTGCGATCTTCACTCCTGCACGCTTTGACATGGCCATATTCCCCAACAACATGCAGGGATCGGGCCGGGTACTGCCTACGCCCGAAGTAGCGGCTGCCTACGAAACCGGCGACAAGCGGAGACCGGTTTCCATAAGCGACTCGGTACGACTGGTTACCGGCAAGTATGAAAAAGAGCTTTACGGCCTGAAATTCGTCGATTTCACTACCGGGGTCCAGGGCGACGGCGGCATCAACTACACGTCCCTGCGCTATGCGGACGTGCTGCTCATGTATGCCGAAGCCGTCAATGAAACCGACCAGGCTTCCGTTGCCCAAACCTACATTAATCTTGTGAGGACAAGGGCCGGGCTGCCCGATCTCAGCGGACTGACGAAAGAGGAGATCAGGCTGGCCCTTGAAAAGGAGCGGCAGCTCGAATTCCTGCTGGAAGGGCACCGCTGGTTTGACCTGGTGCGGACAGGCCGGCTGCAGGCCGTCATGAACGCCTATTTTGCCTCTAAAGGACTGGCTTTTACGGTAGCCGACCACGAGGTGATCATGCCGATACCCTTGCGCGAGATCGATATCAACCCTAACCTTGGGCAAAACGACGGGTATTAAACCTCTGCACAGCTCCGGCGTTGCCTCGTCTCCCGGAGCTGTGCTTGTTCCGATATTCTAATTCTGCTATAAACCCCTTAATATGATGGAAAAACTACCTAACCCATTGCCTGGCCATGATCGGCGTGCGGTATTCCGCGCTTTGATCCTCTTTTTTACCGCAGTGTTCCTGACCGGCCATTCCTCCGGTGCAGCGGCCGCGATTCTATACGAGCAGGTGGTAAAAGGTAAGGTTACCGATTCGAAAGGCGAACCTCTTCCCGGCGTGAGTATACTGGTGAGAGATTCCCAGACGGGTACGACCACCGACAAGAACGGTAACTATTCGCTCGACGTAAAAAGTGCCAACGCCATGCTGGTCTTCTCGTTTATCGGGTACCAGTCGCAGATGGTACCCGTAGGAAACCGGAGCGTGATCGATATCACGATGGAGGAAGACGTCGCTACACTCCAGGAAGTGGTGGTGACCGCGCTCGGCATCAAACGCGAGCAGCGCTCGCTTGGCTATGCCGTTTCGGAAGTAAAAATGGATAGCCTGGCCAAAGCGAACGACCCGAGCTTCATGAACTCGCTGGCCGGCAAAGTCCCCGGCCTGATCATCACCCAGTCTACGGGCGGACTGGGGGGCGCTTCCCATGTGACCATACGGGGAAATACATCGATCTCCGGCGACAACCAGCCCCTGTATGTCATCGACGGCGTCCCGATCCAGAACACCAGCCAGGGTGATACCGGCGGTGGGAAATTTGCCGGCAGCGACGGGAACAGCCACGATATGGGAGACGTCATGTCATCGCTGAACCCGGACGATATTGAGTCGATCAGCGTGCTGAAAGGGCCCTCGGCCGCAGCCCTGTACGGCAGCCTCGCGTCGCATGGCGTCATCATGATCACCATGAAAAAAAGTGCCAAAAGAGCGGTGGAGATTGAGTTCAACAGTACGATGACCATCGAGCGTCAGGCCACCAATTTCGAAAACACGCAGAGAATATATGGACAAGGGCTCAACGGGCAACTGCCTCAGGACCCTACCGAAGCCCAGATGACCATCTTCCAGGGCTGGGGGCCGCGCCTGGATCCTAACGTAAGGGTAATGGGATTTGACGGCGTCGAGCGTCCCTATGTTGCGACCGGGAACGGACTGGCCGATTTCCTGCAGACAGGCAAAAGCTACACCAATTCACTGACACTTTCGCAAAGGCTTAACAAGTCTTCCTTCAGGCTTGCCTATACCAACCTGACTGCCAAAGATATCATTCCCACAGCCGGCATGAACAGGCACTCATTCAACCTGGGGAGCACTACACAGATCAACGACCGGCTTTCGGTCGATTCCAGGATCATCTACAATTATGAAACCGTCAAAAACCGCCCGGCGCTGGGAGACGCGGTCGACAATATCGCCAAATCGTTTTTCGGCCTGGCGGCCAACCTCAGTCCTACTGTTTTTAGTGAAAACTACAAAACTGCCGACGGTTCCTACGTAGAATGGGGTGGCGGCCGGTACAATTACAATCCGTACTGGGTGATCAATGAAATGAGCAATAATTCACTGCGGACAAGACTCTTCGGAGGGCTGACTGTAAACTACGATTTCGCGAAGTATTTCAATCTGCGGTTAATGGGAAGCCGGGATGAAAACAACATGGATTTCGAAAAATACAGTCCCGTCTCCTCCCCGAATGCACTACTTGGCGAACTGGACCAAACCACACGCAAGATCACAACCACCCAGGCTGACCTGATGCTGTCGTTTGACAAAGAAATAACGAAATCGCTGAGGCTGACCACCCGCGTCGGGGCCAATTACTACCAGAACACCAACGGAGGCTTTTTAAATACATTTAGCCGGATGACGGTTACTGATGTGATCTCTCCCAATAGTTTCTCCGACAAATCTATCAACCATTTTTATCTGAAACGGGTCAAAAACTCGTTTTACGGGATATTGGCGCTATCATACCGCGATTATCTTTACCTGGATGCCACGATACGGAGAGACGCCTCCTCTACCCTGCCCGTCGAGAACAACACCTATACCTATCCGTCGCTATCGGGAAGCTTTGTCTTCTCCGATGCATTTAACCTGCAGAACATTATCAGCTTCGGTAAACTCCGGGCATCTGCAGCAGAGGTTGGAAGCGACACCGATCCCTATATGCTGGGGCTGGCATACTCGTTGTATCCGTTTACTTTCAACGGTCAAACACCCGGGTCTATCAACGCCACTGTAATACCCAACCGGGCCCTGGTGCCTACCCGGACCCGGTCGTTTGAAACAGGGCTCGAGCTGAAATTCCTCAAAAACAGGCTGGGCCTTGACTTCACGTATTACACACAACGCTCGCGCGACCAGATCAATACCGTGCCGGCGCCGCAGTCCTCGGGTTTTGCGAGACAGATCGTAAACGTGGGCACTATTTCCAACCGGGGATACGAGCTGGCGCTGAACGGGCAAATCCTGGCTGAAACCAAACTCAAATGGAACGCGTCGTTCAACATTGCCAGAAATATTAATGAAGTGGAATCACTGGCCGAAGGGCTTCCTTTTCTCGAGCTTGCCACGGCCAGGTGGCTGGGCGTTTCAGTAGTGGCAAAACCCGGCGAATCGTACGCTTCCATCATGGGATACAGCTACAAGCGTGATCCTCAAGGGAATATTGTCCTCGATCCTGCGACACGCAGAGCGGTACAATCAGATCAGAAAGAGGTGTTAGGGAAAGGCATATTCGACTGGACCGGTGGTCTGACGAATTCATTCAGCTACAGGAATTTCAATCTTTCCTTCGGCCTTGATTTCCGCCTTGGGGCGCAGCTTTTCTCCATGACCAATCTCTACCACATAGCCAGGGGGAATGACAATAGCACGCTGGAGGGCCGCGATGAATGGATCCAGTCTGAAAAAGACCGGGAAGCAGCCGGTATGACTGCCGCACAATGGCTCGCAGCCGGCAACCAGCGCGGCTTCGTCCCGCAGGGAGTGATCAGGACGGTCGATGCGGAAGGCAACGAGACCTTCACACCCAATACCCAGGCGATCAGCCCGTCGTCCTACTGGTCGGGGCATGTGATCGATGGACAGGGTGTAGCGGAGCCTTTTATTTACGATGCCTCTTATGTGAAGGTCAGGGATATTTCTTTAGCCTACCGTCTGAACAGAAAGCTCGTTACCCCTATCGGGCTGAATGATGTAATCATAAGCCTGGTAGCCCGGAACCCGCTCATTCTTTACAAAAACGTACCGAATATCGATCCTGAATCGAACGTATCCAGAGGGAACGGACGGGGTATCGAATATGGGTCTCTTCCCCAGCGCAGAGGTTTCGGAGTCAGTTTAAAAGTGAAGTTCTGATCTGTTAAGACTGTGACCATTACGACAATGAAAAAGAATATAGGAAAAATCAAGATATTGTTTTTGTTGCTGGGCCTGTTTTCCTGCAACGATTTTGGGGACGTCAACATTGACCCGACCAAGCCTACCAGTATGGATCCGGGGAAACAACTGATCTACGCGCAAATGCGCTATACCGGCGACAACTCGATCCAGCTCAGATCGGGGATCGGCATTATCATTCCGCTTCTCCAGCAGGCAAGCGGAAACTTTACGACCAACAGCGGCGCTACCTACGCTTACTCCGAATCTATTTATTCACGTGTCTGGCTGAGCGATTATCCGGGAGTAGTGCGTGAACTGATCGATGCGTCCGACAACCTGGCCGGCGACCCGGACAAGACCAATCTCTACGCGATGGTCAGGATCATGAAGGTAATTACCTTTCTGCGTTTAACGGACCTGTACGGAGATATCCCGTATTCGGAAGCCACGCGTGGGTATTCCGACCTGATCGTACGCCCGAAATACGACCGGCAGGAAGACATTTACAATGATTTCTTCAAAGAGCTGAAAGAATCGCACGACATGCTCGATGCAGGAAAAGACCAGGTTCCTCAGGACCAATACTATGGAGGAGATATTGCAAAATGGAAAAAGCTGGCCAATTCACTCCGGTTCAGGCTCGCGATGCGTTTGACAAAGGTTAACCCTGCTAAAGCACAGCAGGAGGCAGAAGCAGCCTTTGCTGCCGGGTTGATGGAAAGCAACGACGATATCTGCTATATTAAATATGAGAACGTACAGGGTAGCGCCACCGATTTCCGGGGGAACGCACTATCTACCGCCATCCTGGCTATGGCTGACCCGCCCCGTTTTAACACTACTTTTCTCGATATCCTCAACCCGCCTTCAAATGAGGGACCGGTAGATCCGCGCCTCGACGGTTACTCCAGGTGCTATCTTTCGCTGACTCCCCTGGTTGGAGGGGCGGCGCTATACACCCGAGCCGACGTGACCGAACAGGTACGGAACCACTATGCCGCCGCAGGCAACGCGGCAATCAACGGGGTCATCGGGCTGCAGCCCGGCGCCGTTTCCTTTGTCAACAATCCGGCCGTGCAGAATATTACCGTCGATGTGCCCGGACGGGGAAGCGTGACCCTGGTCAATAAAGATCAGCGCAGACAAATGGCCACCTACCTTTACTACATGGATGCCCCGGCACTGATCGTCACCTACTCGGAGATCGCGCTGCTTCTAGCCGAAGCAAAGGTGCGGGGTTGGAACATGGGAAGCACGACTGCTGAAGAATATTACCAGGCAGGTATACGTGCCTCTATCGACCAACTGAGCCTGTTCAGGGATGCCCCGGCATTCGAAGGCGTTGACGAATTTGTCGAAAGCAAAACCCTGACTCCCGGGGATGAGCTGAAAGAGATCAACACCGAGCTGTATATTTCCCTCTTCCTGAACCCCCAGGAAAACTTTGCCAACTGGAGAAGGAGCGGTTATCCTGAGCTGGAGCCGGCAGGCCCTCCGGGCAGGCCTATTCCCCGTCGCCTCCAATATCCCTTGAACGAAATCGAACAAAACAACGGGAATGTAGAGGAGGCTACGAAACTGATCTCCGGTGTGGAACCAGGAAAAGACTCCTATCTTAATCGTGTCTGGTGGGATAAAGAGTAGCAGGTTTACTTCGAAAACAGCTTCAGAATATGGAAAGCAACAATGTTAACCGGAGGTCATTCATTCAATCGGCCATACTGGCGGGCGGCGGACTTATTTCGTCGCCTGCCGGCCATGCGCTGACGGAGCAGGACAGCCCGGCCGGCAGCGGGCCGCGGCGCGTAAAGATAGCCACGGTCTCGCAGATGGACATTCAGCCCTATGTACCCGGAGAAAAAATGATCTCGCATATCCTGGAGATCATGGAGACCGCTGCTCCCTACCAACCTGATATCATTTCGGTCCCGGAAACCTTTTCCACCATCGGCGAGGGGACCCGAAAGCCGATAGAATGGCGCGTTGAGACGACCAACATTGCAATAGAAAGGTTCCGGAAATTCGCTGCAGCCCATAACTGCTACGTCGTTTGCCCGGGGCATATCAAAGAGAACGGCCGTTTTTACAACGCTGCAGTCCTGATCGACCGCAGAGGAAATGTGACAGGCAACCATAAAAAAGCCTACCCTACCCAGAATGAAATGAGCGCCGGGGTATCACCCGGTCCGGTTATTCCGCCGGTTTTTGAAACCGACTTCGCGAAGATAGGCTTCCAGATCTGCTTTGATGTTTTATGGGAAGACGGCTGGCGGCATTTAAAGGATGCAGGGGCGGAGATCGTATTCTGGCCTTCGGCCTACGCAGGCGGCAGGGTCATCAACGCCAAGGCCGCGAAATACCAGTATGTGGTGGTCAGCAGCACCCGGAAGCATACCACGAAAATCTGCGACATCTCCGGCGAGGAAATTGTGAAAACCGGCTTCTGGTCGCCTAACCTGGCGATTGCGACCGTGAACCTCGAAAAGGCGCTCCTTCATACCTGGCCGGCCGTCAGGAAGTTCCCCGATATAAAGTCGAAATACCTCGATAAAATTAAGATCACCAATTTCGACGAGGAAGAATGGTCGGTGATCGAGTGTGTTTCACCGGAGCTTAAAATAGATGCGATCATGAAAGAGTTTGAGCTGCTGTCGCTCTACGATTACGTGAAGCAGTCTACCGCGGCCCAGAAGGCGGCGAGAGGGGTATGAGTTAATAGTTATGAGGTACATTATCAACTTTCCCTTCGACTACGCTCAGGGACCACCACTTTCAACTTTCCACTTTCCACTTATTGCGTGGCTGACTTCCTGCTGCCTGCTCTTTGCCGGTGGGAACGTTTCATCCGCGGGTTGGCCGGAGCTTCCTATGGACAAAATCAGTGATACGCATCCCAGGCTCTTTCTCAATCCAGGCTCGCTGGAAAGTATTCGCCGACATACTACCGGCGCTGAAAAGGACCTTCTCAGCAGGATTAAACGCCGGATAGACCGCATAGAGAGAGAAGGTTACCAATTCGCCGATCGCGATATCCGGGACGGACAGATGAACCGGGATCATGAAATAGGCTTCAGAGCCTCAGAAGCCGCACTTCTTTACCTAACTCTGAAAGAAGAACGGTACCTGGCGCTGGCAAAGAAACTCCTCGGGCAGGCGGCAGGCTACTACCGATACAGAACGGATAAAAAGCTGAATATCAACTGGTACGGCTTTTCCCGGATTGCAGCGTTATGCGCCTATGACTGGATATATGCCTCATTGGACAGCCAGGAGGCTACGACGTTGGGCAACCAGTTGCTTACCGTATTCAACGACATGATGGAGCAGGCAAAAAGCAGTGAGATCTACCGGGAAAATAACGGCAACGAGAGAAGCGGTTTCTACGGGACGCCGGTACTGGCGTGGTATGCCGGGCTCGTATTTTACAAAGCAGGGATAAACGATTCATTGGCTACTGCCCTGCTGACCAGGGGATACGATTCACACATCGAGATGCTTCGATACCGGTCTTCCAATACGGGTGACTACGGTGGGGCGGCATCGTCATCAATTGTTTACAGCATGAACGATTACCCCTGGGCAGAGTTCAATTTTTTCCATACCTACCAATCTGCTACCGGTATTCCCATCGCGGAAGACTGGCCGCATGTTCCCCGGTTTATCAACTATCTCTACTGGAACTGGCTTCCCGGCGACAAAGAATTCGGGTACGGCGACACCCGCCATTTAACCAATGAGCTGCCGCTGGGTGATATGCATATCCACCTTTCGCAAATGACCCATTTCTACGGGAAAACCGATCCGGAAATGATCGCATTAGCCAAGTGGATGCGGGAAAAAGTAAAACGGCAGGAAGAAGATACCTTCCCTTGGATGCGCTTTTTCCTCACCCGCGATTACCCGGACATCGACCCGGCAAAAGGGTTCGAGGACATGCCGTCGGCTATGCACTTTCCTAAAATGGGACAGATATTCCTCCGATCGGGTTCAGGCCCCGACGATACCTACGCGCTGTTTACCGCAGGTGGTAATATTATCCAGCACCGGCATTTCGACAACAACAATTTCATTATTTACAAAAACGGTTTCAGAGCGCTGGATACAGGCACCAGGCCCCAGCCGGGCCAGCACCTTTCCCACTATTACTGCAGAACGGTAGCCCATAACTGCATCCTGATCCATATGCCGGGTGAAAAAATGCCCTGGTATTGGGGCACCAAAGCCGACGATGAAGAAGACCTGCCCTTCCCGAACGACGGCGGTCAATCCAATAAACTGGGATCAGAAATAACAGCGCTCGAATCAGGCGATGAGTTTGTCTACATTACCTCGGATGCTACTAAGTCATACCATCCTGACAAATCGGAACAGGTCGTCCGCCAGTTTTTATTTATAATACCCGATATTTTTGTCATCTACGACAAAGTAGTGTCCAAAAAAGCGGAGTACAAAAAAACATGGCTATTGCATACCGCCGCCGAACCGCAGATTTCAGGCAACGAATTTCACGAAATATCCGGCGAAGGGAAAATGTTCTGCAGGATACTGCTCCCTGAATCAGCCCGGGTAACCAAAATAGGCGGCCCGGGCAAACAATTCTGGTCGGACGGCAGGAACTGGCCCATTCCTGCCACCGCATTCGGCAACCGGTTCAAGGATATAGACATTAACGAGCTCCCTCTTCTGGGGCAGTGGCGGGTCGAGGTAAGCCCGGAAAAACCTGAAAAGGCAGATACATTTCTGCATCTGCTGCAGGTGGGCGACCGGGATCTGGCCAAAATGGTCGATACCCGGCTTATTAAAAATGCCTACGGTGAAGGAGTCGGTTTCGAATCCGGTTTTAAAAAGTATGAAATTCAATTCCGAAGGGGAGACGAGCATGGAGGGCGGATCAGGATCGAGGACGGATCAGGTACAATTTTAAACAGAGAATTCACAAACAATGTAAAATGAGAACGGCTGTCAGATGTCGGAAATTGGTGATCGGCGCACATGTGGTCCGCCATCGAGACTGATAGCTGATTTCTGAAAGCCGATAGCTTTAAAAACATGAAACACATCCGACTTTTACTATTCCTGGCGGGATGCGGGCTTTTACCGCTGCTGACCTTTTCGCAGACCTCGCTTTCTCCTCTTAAAGGCAAGCCCTTCCATAACATTACGCTGGAGGCTTCGCTGAAGCCTTTCAAGGTCAACGAGAAAGAATACATCCGCGCAGTCGCGACGGAAATGTTCACCCAATGGCATTCGCTGCTCCGGCATACCGACACCGTGTCGGTGATGCTGTGGACAGGCGACGGCTCGGAGATCCTCGATTACAAAGGAACTCCCGACCAGCCGCTGGAATGGGCAAAATATATGGGCAACCCGAACACACAGCACGAAGTAGGCTCGGGGCCGAAAGAATTATCGATACACGAAAGGGCCTATCTCTACCTGGACAACCCGACGGCGTTCACATACGGAGATCTGAAGTTCATCATCCAGGCTCTGAAAGAGGCCGGAAGGCGCGTTACGGGCAAGCATATCCGCGTCGGCGCGACCTTTGACCCGGGACCCGAGTTTGCCAAGTCGGAATTTAAATACAAGAAGCACCCCGAGATCCTGGGCGGCAGCGCGATGGGGCACAAATCGTTCGTGGACTGCTATTCCGTACTAAAAGCAGACAGCGACCATTATGCCGGCTTCCCTGGCGGCATCCCGGATCAGACGCCCTTCGGTACGTTTTTCGGCCGCCAGAGCCAGCATTTCCTGACCGATCTTGACTTCGACTACATCTGGTTCAGCAACGGGTTCGGATTTGGAGCGGAGGGGTGGTCGTCTACAGGCGCTACCTTTAACGGGAAGGAATTCCTCCAGGATAAGCTGGCGGGCTTTTCCGATAAGGTGCTGGAGTTCTGGAAACTGTTCCGGAAAGAATGCCCCGGTTTCCGTATCGAAACCCGGGGCACCAATCTTTCGGTAGGCGCCGACCTGGCGCGCGATGCGGTCAACCTGAAAAATATCTACAACGGCGGGTTCAATATGCTGCCGCCCCCCAACTCGCCCTGGGCTGCGCTCGACGGCGATTTCGGCCTCGAAATGGTCGGCTATATGTCGCGCATGGCGGAGCTCCCCGACGACCGGTTCATTTTCAGGTACTACACGCACGATCCGTGGTGGCTCAACAGTCCGTGGCTCGACCGCTACGGCAGGGAGCCGCACGATATATACCTCCCGATGTCGGTAGGGCGCATCGATAAGAACGGCAACAACGGCCGGCCGACCCACCTCAATTTCCTGACGATCGACGATACCTACGGCAACATGCCTGCGCAGGTGCCCGACGAAGTGACGCCGCATATCCTGAAGGCCAGGTACGACTCCCCCACCGCCCCCGGGCCGCTGGTATGGGTTTACCCCTTCGACGAATACCACGACTGGGCCTATAACCAGCCCGGACGGCTTTCGGAAGTATATTATGGCGACTGGTTTATCCGCCAGGCGATCAACAACGGGCTGCCCCTGAATACGGTCATTTCGACAACTTCATTCCGTTCTGCTATTCAAAAGAAGCCTGATATGTTCAGGGAATCGGTACTGGTCACGATTGTACCCGACGCCGGTACCGACCTGGAAAAAAGCCTCATTCAATTTGTTGAGAACGGCGGGAAGCTCATTATTTTCGGTCCTACCGGACATGCCGGCGATGCCTTTAAAAACCTGCTCAACCTTAAGAATGAAACCGCCCTTGAAGGCGAGTTCACCATTAAAAACCGCTATCAGCCCGACCAGCTTGCCACTCCCTTCCCTGCCAGGATCAACCACAGGTCGCTGTTCAACGGAGGCGGCATTACCTCGGTGATCGGAAACCGCAAGGCAGGCGGCACAAAACCCCTGGTCCAGTTCGAGCAGAAAGGAACGCAGCGGGACGTAGCCTGGTCGGTACAGAACCCGTCCTGGAAAGGCGGCAAGGTGGTGTACCTGCGCGGTACCAATTCCAGTCATTTTTCAGGCGGACGGCTGCTGACGCCCGACAAGCCCGACCAGTATTTTACAGGGCCGCTTTACCTGCGCTATGTGCTGGGGGAATTCGGTATCGACATCCACCTCGACAAGCTCGACCCGAACGTCAAAAGTCCGGTGCTGACGGTATCAAGATCGGGCAATGCCTTTATCTTCTCGGGGTATCACCCCAACAGCACGGTAAAAAACCGGATGAAGTTCCCGCAGGGCGCGCCGCTGCTGCTCGGGCTTGAAACCATTCTCGAGAAAGGGTATTCTTCCTACACCCTTCCGACCGCGTGGAACCGGGAATGCCGGGTATTCGTCGGGCAGGAAGACGGAATGGTCTCGTTCAAGGAGTTGCATTCCGGGGAAAAAGATATTCTCAAACGCTACCAGGTGAGCGGGTTGAAAAATGCTGCCGTTCGCGTCTACGCGGAAGACCATGTTACCGGCGACACTTTCCACGCATACGTCAACGCAGGCTATCCCTGGAAAAAAGGACATTATTCCTTTAAAGAAATGAATGATGGAATGGGAAAATATTTCCTGATCGAAAATGTGACCGGCACTCTTACGGTCTCTTGGTAAAAAAGCTTATCATGAATATCCAACCTAAACTCGCAGCCTTCTTTTTCGCGCTTTCAGCGCTTACATCCGTCAGCGCGCAGGACGAGGTATATCGATATATGGACGCCTCTCCTCGACGAAGCAGGGAATCCCAACCCGGCGGTTTATGCAGAAGACAAGCTGCACCTCAACGCGGAAGGCTATCGAACGATACAGCCGGTTATTGCGCCATTCTTAAAATAGTAAAACCCGGGTCCGGATATGAAAAAGGATCCCTTAGGATCGGCCCATCACACATTTACCACGCGGGCCTTCAGCGGATTGGAATCCCGGATAGCCTGAAATGAGTCGTTCCTCCGGAACTCTGAAGAGGAAAACGACATGCGATCCCCTCAACTGAAGTTGGGGGCTGGTATATGTTTCGAGACTACGTCTCTATCAGGTAAATGATATCTCTATTCACATAAACCTATTGAAAATGCGCAAGCTGGTTCTTCCTTTCTTATTTTCCTTACTGGGAGCCGCCTGCTACGGCCAGCAGGAAAAGCAGGTTATACTGAAGCTGGACGATGTTATTGCCGGCGCCGACGGCCAGGTGATCTCCGAACGGTGGCAGCGGGTATCCGACTACCTGGAAGGTAAAAACATCAAAGCGGCCTTCGGGATCATCGGTTTTTCGCTGGAGAAAGACAACCCGGCCTATTTCAAATGGATCACCGACCGGGCCGGCAGGGGTTTGGTCGAATTCTGGAACCACGGGTTCTGGCAGCGTACGCGGAACGATTCCGTAGGAGAGTTTGAACGCGGCTTCGACGAGCAGTTGCGTGCCCTTCGGATGACCGACAGTCTTGCCAAAGCGAAGCTCGGGCTTGACCTGCCGGTTTGGGGGCCGCACTGGAGCGGGACAAACGACGATACCGACCGCGCCCTGGCGCAAATGCCGCAGATCCGCATCACGCTGGGAGCTCCGCAGCCGGCAACACATTTTAAGGGGATCGTCATCCCGAGACAGATCAGCATCGAGCACCCGGTCCATAACCCGGATTTTGAGGCCTTCAAAAAGGAATACCTGGAGAACAAGCATGCGCTTTCGCTCTTCTACCTGCAGGGGCATCCCATGAGCTGGGACGACACGCGCTGGAAAAATTTCGTACGGATTATTGAATTTCTTGAGTCGGAAGGAATACGATTTATCAAACCTTCGGAAATCCTGGATAAATAACCAACCGAGCGGCGGATGAATGATAAGAAGATGCGGAGCATCGGCCAATACTATAGCCCCCAACTTCAGTTGGGAGGCGAACCGTCAGCAGAATTAACCAAGATCCGTAGGATCGACACATATCCCTACAGGGGCATTTGCCTGATCAGATCCCGAATGTTTTATGTGCCGTCCGACATCCATAATTTAAATTTCAGACATACAGACAGTTATATTTCACCCAAATGAAAACCCTGAAAATCTCCATTGCCTTTTGCGTCGTATTTTCTACGTCATTCTGCAAAACAGACCACTCCGCAGATAATCCCGGTAAAGCAGAAATCTTTCGTGAAGATTTTAACGGAAGCAGCATCGACGAATCGGTCTGGAAGATCGGTACATGGAAGGAGCACGGCGGTCAATTGGCAAAAGATCGGTGCTTCGTGAAAGACGGCAATTTGAATATGCTGCTTGTAAACGACAAAGGCACAATTTTAAGCTCCGCAATCCAGACCAACAAGCAATTTTTATACGGAAAATGGGAGGCGCGGCTGAAACCGTCGGCCGTTCCCGGGGTGTTGAATTCCTTTTTTACCATCGACTGGGGAAACGGCGGCGATGCAACAAGGCAGGAAATCGACATCGAATTTCTGACTTTCGCTTTCGGCCCGAACAAAGGGAAAGTCCATTACGCAGTTCATGCCAAAGGCAAAAAAAGCTTCGAGACGAATCCCGATGTAGGGCTGGATTTCAATCCGTCGGATGATTTTCACGTCTGGGGTTTCGACATCACGCCGGAACATATCGAATGGTTTGTCGACGGCAAAACACTGCTTGTCTATCAATACGCCGAACACGATATAAAGATCGACGCCCCCTATATGCTGAAGCTAAATCACTGGACATCCGCGAAATGGGTTCAGGGACCGCCCGAGCCGGGTGTGACCAGCACGTATTTAATTGATTGGATACAATTTACCCCCCATAAAAAGTAAACTAATATCACTGCCTGCCATGATGCTTTCCTCACCGATATATTTCAATCGCATGTTTTACCGCAGTTTCATCCGTTTGGTATTTTTTGCCTTTCTCCTCTCGTACGTTCCGGCGCAGGGCCAGCAGGCCGATGCATACCGTAAATTCTACGAAGGATTTCAGAATCCTCCTTCGCATGCGCACCCGCTGGTATACCACTGGTGGCTGGGGGGCCATGTCGATACGGTCAGGCTGAAGGAGGAGATCAAAGCCTTTAAAGAAGCCGGCGTGGCGGGCTTCACTATCTTCGAGATCGGCTCTCGGGACACCGTGCTGGTCGGTACCGGACCGGAATTCCTGGGAGATGAATCGCTCCGGAACATCAGGCTTGCCGTTGATGAAGCCGGGAAATACGGGATGGAAGTCGGGCTCAACACCGCCAGCAGCTGGAATGCCGGGGGGAAATGGGTAACGCCGCAGCACGCCTCCAAATCGATCTATCAATCGGCTGTAGCGGCAAAAGGCGGAAGCAGGCTCAGCCTTAAGATCCCCTTCCCGGAGATCCCGGAAAGAGACCCCCGGGGCAGGAAACGCATGATCGCGTTCGGAAAAGACGGCAGGCCGGTCTATTCGGAAGAAATCGCCGTGCTGGCGATACCTGTCGCGTCGCCGGGAGTACATACCGATACGAGCTCCATCCGCGACGTATCCTCCTACTTTAACCCGCAAACAGAAACGCTCGAATGGGACGCGCCTTCGGGCGACTGGAAAATCGTGCGCTATGTCTGCTCCAATTCCGGCGAAAACCTGGTGCTGCCCAGCAAATATTCGGCCGGGCCGATCATCGATCATTTCGATGCAGAGGCAACCGCTTTCCATTTCAATTACATCATCAGCCGGCTGCAGTCGGTCTTAGGCGATCTCCGGAAAACCGCGCTCAAAAGCCTCTATATGGCCAGCTATGAAGCCCGGGGCTTTACGTGGACACCTACGCTTGCTGCCGAATTCAGGCGGATCAACGGCTATGACGTGCGCAAATTCCTGCCGATCCTGTTTGAAGAAGCCTCTTTCCCTAAGGAAGTGACGGCACAGTTCAAAGCCGATTTTCAGCGTACCCTGTCGGAGCTGATGATCCGGAACTTCTACATGAAGTCGAAGGAAATATGCAACGCCCACGGACTGAAGAACAACAGCGAGGCAGGCGGACCGGGACTACCGCTGCATCATGTGCCGGTGGAGCCGCTCAAGGCGCTCGGCAAAGGGCTGGATATCCCCCGGGGTGAATTCTGGATCAATCATGAGCAGTTCAACGGCGACGGAATGGACATCCTGAGAGTGGTGAAGGAAGTATCGTCCGCCTCCAATATTTATGGTACAAAGATCGTGGAAATGGAAGCCTTTACCTCGTTCCAGCATTGGCAGGAAGGGCCTTTCGAGATGAAGCCCATCGGCGACCGGGCCTTTGCAGAAGGAATGAACCGGGTGGTGGTACACGGCTCCACCCATAACCCCGCCGGTACCGGCTATCCCGGTATCGTATACCATGCCGGTACGCATTACAACGACAAGCGGGTCTGGTGGAAGAAGTCAAGACCGTTCAACGAATACCTGGCAAGGGTCTCCTACATTCTTCAGGAAGCTGATTTCGAAGCGGATATCGCTTATTACTACGGGGATACCATCCCCAACTACGGAGGCCATAAGCACGGCAGGTTTTCTCCCGGCGCAGGCTATGACTATGAGCTGATCAATACGGAGATCCTTCTGGGCCTGGAGGTAAAGGACGGGCGGGTGGTCAACCCCAAAAACGGGGCCGCGTTCAGGCTGCTGGCCCTGACCAGGGAAAAGGAAATGAACCCCGAAGTAGAAGCAAAGCTAAATGAGCTGAAAAAGAAAGGAGCGGTTATCATCAGCGGACCGGATCCTGAAAAAAATGTCGCTCAGATGCTGAAAACGCTGAAGATAGCGCCAGACTTCGATTACGACGACAAAGGATTCTATACCCTCGATTACACCCACTACCGGAAAGGCGGACTGGATTTTTACTTCGTCGTCAATACGACCGGCGACTGGATCAATCGTACACTGAGCTTCCGCCAGCAGCAGAAAACGCCCGAAGTATGGGACCCGGTAACGGGCCGGATAGCAACGGTCGCTGTATTTGAGCAGGGACAGGGGCAGATCAGCCTTCCGCTGTCACTGGCGCCTTTTGAAAGCAAATTCGTGGTCTTCAGGCCGGGCAATACCGGTAACAGGTTTACGAAGATCAGCTCCGCAGGGATCGATCCGCCGAAAATCACCTACCGGGAAAACGATGTGGAGATCTGGGAGGACGGGCAGTTTGAGCTGCACTACGGAAAGGAAACCCGGAAAATCCGCAACAGGCTGAATGTAAAGACGCTTGAAGGGGCCTGGGAAGTATATTTCGACAAAAATTGGGGGGCGCCCGAAAAAGCGGTGTTCCCGGAGCTCACCTCCTGGACGCAGTCCGACATAAACGGCATTAAGTACTATTCCGGCACTGCCCGCTATGAAAAGCAATTCCTGCACCCCGTACACGCCAATGATCATCCCGGCGGCAGGGTGTACCTCGACCTCGGCGACCTTTCCCATGTCGCGGAAGTATGGCTGAACGGCCGGCCTCTCGGCATCACATGGGCCAAGCCCTACCGTTTCGACGTAACCGGGCTGCTGGTCCCGGGCCTCAACAAGCTGGTGGTGGAAGTAGCCAATACCTGGTCCAACCGGATCACCGGCGATGCCATTACCGGCGAAAAATTCACCAAAACCCATATCACCGATACCTTTATCAAGGGCGTAAATCAGAACAGGATAAAGTGGAAAGACGTTCCGCTGATCCCTTCCGGGCTCTTCGGGCCGGTCACGTTTACTACCGTTCTTCCTGTTGTGTTCCCGAAGGAGCTGAGCGCAGCGGGGATTTTCTCGGACAATATGGTGCTGCAGCGCGATCAGCCCATACCTGTCTGGGGGACCGGAACCCCGGGCGAGGAGCTGTCGGTACAGCTGGGCGATAAATCCGCCCGCGGTAAAGTAGGAGACGACGGCAAGTGGCGGGTAGACCTGCCGCCGTTCGCTGCCGGAGGGCCTTATGTAATGCGGATCCAGGGCTCAAAAAAAAAGATTGAATACCGGAATGTACTGACCGGTGACGTCTGGTTTGCTTCGGGGCAGTCCAATATGGAGCACGCGATGGCAGGATGGGAATGGATCCCCCATTCGGCGATCCTGAACGCGGATAAGGAGCTGAAAGACTCAAATTTCCCCAACATACGGGTTTTTAATGTATCCCTGTTCCCTTCTCCCGAACCGTTATCGGACCTCCAGGGAGAGGACAAATGGAAGCCGGCGGGCCCGGAATCGCTGGCCGGCTTTTCCGCCACGGCGTGGTTTTTCGCCAAAAGACTGAACCGCGAGCTGAACGTTCCCATCGGCGTTATTCACAGCTCCTGGGGCGGCACTTCCATCCTGACATGGACCAACCGGGAATCTCTCCATGATTTCAGGGACTCGCTGGATATAAAGCCCTTTCCGGTGACGCCTGCGTTGAGTGCCTGGAGGGAAACGGTTCACGAAAGCATCCGGAACAACCGGGAAAGGCGCAATAAAATGAGCTATGCCAGTCCGGAAGCAGCGCGCGCCGTTTTGCAGAATGCAGCCGGGGGCCAGCCTTGGGCACAGACAGCGCTCCCTTCCGGCGAAAAGCAATTCGGGTACGTCGCCTGGCTGAGAAAGGAGGTCAGTATCCCGGCAGATGCTGCAGGAAACGAATTGACGCTGAGCCTGGGATTTTTAAACCGGCAGGCGAATATCTACTGGAACGGTAAAGAGCTGGGTTATGTTCAATACCCTGCCCCCACCCGGGTAACCGTCCCGGCCAGCCTGGTGAAACCCGGCCCGAACCGGATCGTCATCCGGCTGTCCAACCAATGGGGGGCAGCCCAGGTAGCCGGTGACCCGCAGGCCTTCAGGCTGGAAGCCGTAAATAAGGGGTTCAGCCTTTCGCTTGCGACGGCCTGGGAAGTAAAAGACGACCTGGAACCGATACCGGCCGCGTTGCCTTTCTACGTGAACCAGCCCTCCTTTTTGTTCAATGGAATGGTCAATCCTGTCATTCCTTACGGGATCAAAGGCTTTATCTGGAACCAGGGAGAATCGGATGCCGCCAGGCCAGCCTTGTACACGCAGCTTTTCACCCGCCTGATAGGCGACTGGCGAAAGCTATGGGGGAACGACGGGCTGCCTTTCCTGTTTGTCCAGGGCTCCAATGCCTACAGCTCCCATCAGTTTGACGAGAAAAGCGATACCAAAAGCTACCTCAGGGAAGCGCAGGCAAAGGCGCTGGCCGTGCACGGCACCGGGATGGTGGTCTCCGCCGACATTGGCGACCCGTATGACGTACACCCCAAAAACAAGCAGGATTACGGGAACAGGCTGGCTTTGCAGGCCTTGAAAAAGGTCTACGGGAAAGATGTGACCGCCGACGGTCCGGCGTGTCAATCCTGGCGCCTCAGCGGCGATACGCTCGTCCTTCACCTGGACAAGCCCGCCGGCGAGGTAGCCATGCGCGGGGATAATTCACCGGAATGCTGCTTCGAGCTGGCCGGTACTGCAGGGCAATTTTATCCTGCTACGGCTACCCTGAGAGGAAATGATATATATGTATTTTCAAATCGTGTACAGAATCCCGCAAAAATGAGATATGCCTGGGGAGATAACCCCTGCGTATGTATATTTGACAAAACCGGGCTGCCTATGGCGCCGATGCGTATCCAGGTCGCCGGTTTTTAATTCATTCTCACCCTTCGACAAGCTCAGGGCGACGCATTTTCACATTCTCCCCCTTCGACAGGCTCAGGGCAGCGCATTTTCACATTTTCACATTCTCACATCCTCATGAAATCATTCCTTTCCATCTTTTTTTTCGCACTCGGCCACCTAGCGTTTGGCCAGATATCCGGCAGCTATACGGCGCTGGACGAGCCGGTATCAGAGAACCAGCCGATCAGGGTCATTGTATTCGGCGCTCATCCCGACGACTGCGAGCTGGGGGCCGGCGGACTTGCCGCGCTGTATGTATCGCAGGGGCACCAGGTAAAATTCGTATCGCTGACCAACGGCGATAAAGGCCACCAGGACCTCGGCGGCGGTCCGCTTGCACGGCGGCGTTATGCCGAATCAATGGAGTCGGGCAAACGGCTCGGCGTGGCATATGAAATTCTCGATAACCACGACGGAGAGCTGCTTCCTACCCTGGAGAATCGACTGGAGGTGATCCGGATGATCAGGGAGTGGAAGGCCGACATCGTGATCTCGCACCGGCCCAACGACTACCATCCCGACCACCGGAACGCCGCCCTGCTCGTGCAGGATGCCGCCTACCTGGTGATCGTGCCCAATGTTCTTCCCGGCGTGCGGCCGCTTAAAAAGAACCCTGTTTTTCTTTACACCCGCGATCGCTTCCAGCGCCCCAACCCGCACCGGCCCGACATTGCAGTAGATATCACCACCGTGTATGACAAGAAAATAGATGCGGCCGACGCTCATGTATCGCAGTTCTACGAGTGGCTTCCCTGGACCAACAATACCGTTGCCCAGGTACCCAAAGAACCTGCAGCACGAAAGCAATGGCTGTCAGACGGGCTGAAAAGCAGGTCAGCCGCTACCCCGGAAATCCGGAAGTCGCTCGAAAAGTGGTACGGTCCCGGGAAGACAGGGAACAACCCCCTTGCGGAAACGTTCGAGATATGTGAATACGGCTCACAGCCTTCGGAAGCAGATATCAGGAAGCTTTTCCCGATGTTTTCAGGAAAGTAACGGGGAATACCTCACTCCTTCTCTCCCGGTCCCCGGGCCTGCGGTCCGCCGCTGCGGCCGAAGGGGACCTGGGAGAAAAAGTGGGGAATACGGAGTAACACAGTCGATTTTATTACTCAAAAATCTTCAGAAATTTATAAGTAAACATATTTTTACACTACCAAAACTTACTCCAAAAACACACGCAACACACTGACTTAAAGATATATACTGCCATAGACTACACTTTCCGGCATACTTTTGAAATAGCCTGGTAACATATACGGTAAACCAAAAAGAAACCTGCCGGCAACCGATGGTTGACGGCATCTAACCCTATATGTTTATGAACAGAAGTCTTATTGCTGTGCTTCTCCTGGGACTGGGATGGTGCAGCGCCTGCCGGACAGTATATTCACCTAATACCGTTCACAACCCGCTTTTGCAGGAAAAAGGGGAATTCAAAGGAATGATAGCCCCCAACAACCTCCAGGCCGCCTATGCCATCACGGATCATATCGGCGTCATGGCCAATGGCTACTACAATTCTTTCACCAGCGACGACAAAGATTTTCATAACAAAGGGAAAGCGCTGGAGCTCGGCGTCGGGTATTTTAATAAAAGCCCCAATAACATCGTGTATGAGGTTTATGCCGGCGCCGGGAGGTTTAACGTCGCGATGGACGAGGCTTCCGGAACAAAAAATTTCAACGCCGACGCTACAAAGCTGTTTGTTCAGCCCGGCATCGGCTGGGTGAACCCTTACGTCGAAGTAGGTCTGGCGCCGAGGTTTTCGATGATCAGCTATGACAGCCCGGAGATTAGCGGCTACACCGCCCAGGAGCAGGACAGCTACTATTTCGGAACCCTGGCAACTAAATCCCACCTGTTCCTGGAACCGGCCGTCACTGTCCGGGGCGGGTACAAATGGATCAAACTGCAGCTTCAGTACGGAAGGGCCTTCAAGCTTTCCAAAAACCAGCTGAACTACGACGACAGCATAGGAAGCGTGGGACTGGTGTTCAATATCGGGAATTGGTATAAATAAGTCACTTTTTTATGCAGTTACCGACGGCAGGGAAAAGGCCTTCCCCTGCCGTTAACTAACTCATCAAAGCCGCTCCCCGCGCATAAAGCTTTTTTTCGTAAATTCAAACCAGTTTTACGGCGATATCGCGGCCCCCGCCCTGTCGCCTTCAACCTATAACCCCGAAGCCTGCATAACCTCCCGCCGGATGAAGCCGATTGCCTTCTTATTGGGTCTGTGGACGGTCGTTTATCCCCTACGGCTAAACGCCGAAAAAAAACAGCTGATCTGCCGCAACCTGACCGAGGCAAACGGGCTTTCCGACAACCGGGTTACCTGCTTTTTCAAAGACCGGACCGGCTTCATGTGGATCGGTACCGAAAACGGGCTGAACCGGTATGACGGCCACAGCTTCGTCATCTACCGGCCGGGGCAGGAGTCCTTTACGCTTTCAAACGAATTCATTACAGGCATCGGGCAGGATGAGAACGGGATGTTGTGGGTGGCCACGAAAAACGGGCTGAACAGGCTGGACGTCGAAAATGACTCCCTGTCGGTTTTCCTGCCGCTTCCTCCCGGAAAAGCGCCGCCCGGCGGAAGCCTTGCGAACAACCTGCTCCGGGATCTTTATACGGAGCGGAACAAGGTGTGGCTGGCAATCGACAACAGGGATCTGGGCTATTTCGATACGCGCACAAATGAGTTCATCTATTTTCCGTGGAAGGAGTTCCTGTACAAAACTTTCCCCCGGCATGTCAACGAATATGCCGCCATCCAAGCCATAGAACCCGGTTATCCTAACGGGCTTTGGCTGGGCACTACGATGGGATTATTCGGCTTTGACACCCTGAGCCGCCGGTTCGAATACATCGGAGGCGGGCAACGCAAGAACATCCGCCTTCTCAAAACAGGAACGGACGCATCAGGCAAACCGGTAGCTGTTTTCCAGCAGGAAGAGGGAGAGCTGGGTATTTACCGGGAGGAGACCGGGTATGCAATCCCGGGAACGCGTGTTACGAAAGCCCCTTTTTTGAAAAGCTGCGCACAGCTCGACTTGTGGCTGAATATCGGGAGGAAATTATTCAGGTATGACAGCCGCAGCAATACCCTCGATCCGACAGAGCTCGCCGTGCAGGATAAGCTGTCTGCACCTTATATCAGGGATTCGTTCAGCGATGAAACCCAGGGAAGCTGCTGGCTCGCAACAGACCGCGGATGCTACATTTATTCCGACTACCTGAACCTCTTCCCCTATACGCGTATTGCCGCAAACAACGAGGATTCACCCCTGGATATCAGAAATGCGCTGAGCATAAATGACAGCACCATCTGGCTTGTTGATTTCGGCGGTCAGCTGATTATCCGGAGAAAAGACCGTCCGGTTTCTTTTATCAGAAGCATCAATGGCATTCCCTTAAAAGAATGTACATTCCTTTTCCGGGATTCCGAAGAAAACCTATGGGTGCTGGCAAAGAACCACCTGCTTAGATACAGCCGGAAAACCGGAAGCTTTTCCCGGGTGGACATTCCCTTCCCGGGATCGAAGGTCTACTATGTGATGCGGGAAGATCATCTCGGCAACTTCTGGGTAGGTACGATCAATTCAGGCGTATACATCTGGCGGAAAGCCGCAAAAAAGTGGGAGAAGCTGGGCGATCCGTCGAATGATACTCCCTGGTATGTCCGGGACATCCTGGTCGATAAGAACAGGCAGACCATATGGGTCGCGACCTATAACCTGGGGTTGGTAAGCTACGATACCCGGTCGCGGAAGATCCGTTACTACAGCAAGGACAGCATCCCCCCGAACGGGATGCTGTCTTCCATCGTCACATGCCTCGCCCAATCCCGGGACAGCACCATCTGGGCAGGCACCGAATCAGGAGGGCTGAGCCGTTATGACGGGGAAGTCGAAGGCCAGGCTAAATTTACGACCTTCACCACCAGGGAAGGGCTTCCGGAAAATACCCTGTACGGAATGCTTCCCGGGGTCGGCAACGGCCTGTGGATCAGCAGCGCCAAAGGTCTCATCCATTTCGACGGGAAAGAAAAGGTAACACACCAATGGCTTTCCTCCAGCCATCCCGTCATCAAGCCGGACGAGGCGCTTCTCCACGCCGATCCGGAAAAAGGGTTTATTCTCCCCGTCGAACAGGGGTTCGTTCGTGTCAGATGGCCCGGCCCGGGAAATCAAAATGCAGGATATCCGCTCATCATGACCGGTGTCAGCATCAACGATACGCTTACGCTGCATCCGGTCTCCGAAATACCCTATCATAAAAACCAGATCGGCTTCAGCTACCAGCTCCTGAGATACGACGCCCCTGCCGACGTATTTTACGAGCACATGCTTGAAGGCCTCGAAAAAACCTGGAAAAAATCCGGCGGGATACCGGCAAATACTGATTATTTTAACCTGCCTCCCGGAGCATTTACATTCCGTGTAAGAGCGACCGACGCCCTGGGAAATCTGCTGAGTGAGGAATTGAGGTACGGCTTTACCATCGGCAAGCCTTTATGGATGAGATGGGAACTGTGGCTGGCAGGAATACTCGTTCTCGTTACATGCGCCTGGCTCCTGTGGCGCCGGCAGGTCAGGCAGCTGGCCGACGAAAGGATCATCAACTACTTTGCCACTTCCCTGTATGGACGGAATACCGTTGAAGACGTCTTCTGGGATATTGCCAAAAACTGCATCAGCCAGCTGGGTTTCGAAGACTGCGTGCTCTACCAGTGTGATGAAGAGCGCGGCGTACTGGTGCAGAAAGCGGCATACGGTCCGAAAAATCCTGAAAAGCATGAAATACTGAACCCGATCGTAATTCCGCTTGGAAACGGCATTACGGGCTATGCCGCGCTGCACGGCAAACATGTGCTGGTGCCGGATACGTCCAAAGACAGCCGCTACATCCTCGACGACCAGGAAAGATATTCGGAGCTCGCTGTCCCGATCTTTATAGGCGGCAAGGTCTTCGGCGTAATCGATACCGAACATCCGAAAAAGAATTTTTATACCCGGCGGCACGTCAGGATCCTCCAGAAAATAGCCGGCCTCTGCAACCAGAAATTAACCCAGTACCTCACCGAGGAAAAGCTCAGGGCATCCATCGCGCGCGACCTGCACGACGAGATCGGAAGCACCCTCACCAGCATCAATATTATCAGCAAAATTGCCATCGAGCAGCATAATCACGATAAAGTTTTCGATTATTTAAGCCGGATCAAGGAAAACAGCAGCACGATGATGGACGCCATGAGCGATATGGTATGGGCCATCAACCCGGAAAACGACTCCCTGAACAGGCTGATCATCCGGCTGAAGGAATTCTGTTCGGAAATATTCGATCCGACGGGGATTGCCTACTTCTTTGATGTTGATGGAACGCTCCTGGACACCAGGCTCACCCTCAGCTCCCGGAAAGATCTCTACCTCATCCTGAAGGAGGCCGTTACAAATGCCGCCAAATACAGCAGGGCCGGCAAGGTGTCCGTCAGCTTTCGCGACCATATTCATGCTGTAAGGATCACGGTAGAAGACAACGGCGTCGGCACGGATCTCGCCCTGGCCTCTTCCGGCAACGGCCTCAGGAATATGAGATACCGGGCGGCCGCCATGAGATCGGAGCTGATGATTGAAAGTAAAAAAGGGGAAGGGATGAAGGTCATCGTGAACATTCCGGTATGAGGAGCCGGCGGTGATGTAACATGATCTGGGTATACTGCTTCCGGTTCGGATAGTTTATTTTTGTAAGGCCGGAGGCATCACTGACATGAAGCGTAACATTACCATCTACGAAGATAACCAGCAACTGCGGGAAAGCATCGAAGGGCTGCTGGCGCTGCATGAAGATTTTCAGGTGGTGGGCTCTTTTGAAAATGCAAGAGAAATTTTGCGTCAAACCAGCTCTCTCCATCCCGACCTCATTTTCATGGATATCGACATGGGTACCTCCAGGGGGATCGAAGCCGTCGTTCAGCTCCGCCGGGCCGGCCTGAAAGTCCCTGTCATCATGCTCACCGTTTTCGACGACAGCGACAATATCTTCAATGCGCTGCACGCCGGCGCCAATGGCTATCTCCTGAAAAAACATGCCGCGGAAAAGCTTATTCCCGCTGCGTACGAGGTCCTGAAAGGAGGCGGTCCGATGAGCCCCGATGTTGCCGGCCTGGTGCTTCAATCTTTCCACAGGCACAAAGACGATGCCTCCCATTACGGCCTGACCCCGCGTGAAAAGGAAATCCTGACATCCATGTCCTCCGGAAACAGCTATAAGCTTATAGCAGCACAATTCGGCATCAGCATCGAGACGGTACGGGTTCATATCAAGCACATCTACGAAAAGCTGCACGTCAGCTCGCAGACGGAGGCGGTAAGCAAGGCTTTCCGGGAAAAGCTGCTCTGACAAAGGTTTTGAACCGTTTTCCACGGGGCTGCATTACACTATTTGGGTATTGCGCAATAAACATCAGACCGCAAACTTTGCAAAGACCAGAATCTAAACTGCCATGAAAATGCCCAAGAACCCGGCGGGGATGCCGCAAGGCTTGCTGGACATAGTCCGCCTGATCGTTACGGTAGCGCTCGTGACGGTCTTCCTGTTCTTTTTGAGAACCATGTGCTGACGCCGGAGAGTAAACAGGCCCTGTAGTTCTCTTTTTTTGAAGAAAGAGCATCACATCCCAACCTGTCACTCCTCATGAGGCTAAGGCTTTACAGTTTTCCGGTCCTGGTCATAGTGTCTTTCGTTCTGGCATTCAAATGGCGCGGGGAAATAAAAAATCCACGGGAAGAATCCCTGAAGGCGGAGCTGGACGAAGCGAAAGGAACCATTTCGATATTCCGTTCCGGCATGACGGAGCCTGTCCTGACGCAGAACGCACTGCCCGATTTCAGGCCCTACCTGCATCCCCTCGTATCGCCCGACGGGAAAAAGATCCTTACAGAATACAGTCCCGGGCACCATCCCCACCAAACCGGCATTTACTGGGGAATTACCCGGATCAACGGGCGCGACTATTTCCATAACCCGAAAGGCGATTACTGGAAAAGGGTTTCGTTTACAGTAACGGAAAAGGAAGGGAACACAGTTTCCTGGCAGACCGTCTACGACCTGCCCGACGACAAAGGAGCAGCGCTGCTGACCGAAACCCAGAGCTGGTCGATGACCGTCCGGGACGGCCGGTATTATCTCGACCTGGAATGGATCGGCGAAGCGAAGCAGGATCTCACCTTTGCGCAATATGATTACGGCGGACTTTTTGTCCGGATGCCCTGGAAACAAGGGATGGCGGGACAGGTCGTCAATGCCGCCCGGCAGGTCAACGAAAAGGCGGAAGGACAACCCGCTATGTGGGTAGACGTCGGGCTTCAATATGAAGGCCGCGGCAAGGTTGACCATATCGCGATCTTCGACCATCCTCAAAACAGGGGCTACCCGCAGGTATGGCGCGTGGACAACCAGATGGGGGTAGGAACGGCCAAAGCGCGCAGGGGCGAATGGAAGCTGCCCAAAGGCGCCTCCGAAATTATCCGGCACCAGCTGGTGGTATACGATGGCAATCTCGACGACGTGAAGCTCAACAATGAATGGTCCGTTTTCTCCGGCGGGGGCAATACTTCGGAGCTCTGGAAAATTGCGCAGGAAGAAGGACGGAACGCAAAATTCCTCTCACCCGAAGAAGCGGTTAAGGCCATGACCGTTAAAGACGGCTACAAGGTCAATATATGGGCCTCGGAACCCATGATGACGCAGCCCATGGCTTTCTGCTGGGACGACCGGGGCAGGCTTTGGGTGGCCGAGAACCGGGATTATGAAAGCCGGGGAAAAGGATTTTCAAATGCCGGCGACAGCCGGATCCTGATACTCGAAGATACCGACGGCGACGGCATTGCCGACAGCCGGAAAGTATTTGCGGAAGGCATTGCGTTCCCTGCTGCGCTGGCGGTAGGGTTTGACGGTGTTTTCGTGGGTGCTCCCCCTAACCTTCTTTTTATCCCCGACCGGGACCGGGATGACAAGGCAGACATGAAGGATATAGAGGTAAGGCTGACCGGGTGGGGCATACGCGACCGGCACGAAACGCTCAACAGCCTCCACTGGGGCCCCGACGGCTGGCTTTACGGACTGCAGGGTTTTGCTACTCCTTCGAAAGTCGGCAAACCCATCGGGAAAGGCAAATTGTATAAAGGAAACGACCCTTATCCCGAACAAACCGAGGTGCGCGAAGGTGCGGACATCAACGGTGGAGTCTGGCGCTATCACCCCTCCAAAGACAAATTCGAGGTAGTCGCGCACGGCTTCAGCAATCCCTGGGGAATAGATTACGACGCTAAAGGCCAGCTTTTTATCACCGCCTGCGTGATCCCCCATTTATGGCATGTCATCCCCGGAGGGATATATCACCGCCAGGGCGGGCAGCATTTCAACCCTTATCATTACAGCGACATACGCACGATTGCAGACCACAGCCACAGGTCTGCACACGGCGGCGCCCGTATTTACCAGTCCGACGCTTTCCCGGAAGACCAGAAAGGCAGGATCTTCATGGCCAACATCCATGAGCATGCGGTGCTTTCCGACCTGCTGATCCCGAAAGGCTCCGGCTTTGTAGGTAAACACGGGGATGAATTCCTGATGGCCAACAATGCGCAGTGGGTCGGATTCAGCATGGAGACAGGGCCTGAAGGCGCCCTGTATGTGCTCGACTGGCACGACGCCGATATCTGCGGTTCCGATGTCCTGAATAAGGAAACCGGGCGTATTTTCCGGATCACCCCGGAAAGATCGCTGGCTGAAAACTGGAAAGGGCGCTACGAAGATCTCCGGCTCCTGCCTGATGTTGAGCTCGCAGCTTTACAGACCAGCAAAAGCGACTGGCACGCACGCAGGGCGCGGCTCATCCTCCAGGGCAGGGCGCTCAAGGCGCCTGTCGACAGGAAAGCAACGGTCGCTTTGAAATCGCTGTTCATGGGCAGCGACAATCCCGATCATAGGTTACGCGCCCTATGGAGCCTGCATGTTACCGGCATGGTTTCGCAGAAGGAGCTCACGGATGCGCTGAAAGACAAAGACGAGTACATCCGGGCCTGGTCTGTACAACTACTGTGCGAAACCGACGGCAATAAGCCGGAAATCCTGGCAGAGCTGGGCCGGCTGGCCTCGTCCGACCCTTCACCTGTAGTGCGGCTGTATCTTGCCGCCGCTCTCCAGCGGCTCGATCCCGTTAACCGGTGGGCGATCCTGGAGGGCCTTCTTGCCCGTGGCGACGATGAAACTGACCATAATATCCCGAAAATGATCTGGTTCGGGTTGGAACCGCTGGTAAGTGAAAACCCGGAAAGGGCGCTCCGGCTGGCTGCGAAGAGCCGTCTCACACTTCCCGTAAACTATACCGCCCGGAGGATACTCGATGCAGGCAAGCTGGAAACGCTGCTCGCATTCCTGCCTATGCAAACCGCTTCGGACAGGTATCTTCTCGAAGGCATCCGCGACGGGCTTGATACCCATCCCGGTATGGGCGCTCCCGCCGGCTGGGCAGGCGCCTTCCGAAGGCTCAAAACTTCCGGAAAGACGGTAAGTACGCTCGCTACTGAAATTGCCCGTAAATTCGGTGACAGCGAAATAAACGCTATGCTCCTCAAAACGATTCATGACAAAAATGCACCGGCAGCCGAACGCAAAAAGGCGATCTCCGAACTGGCGGGGCGACAGACAAAAGAGCTCTCCACCCGGCTTCCGGCCCTGCTCGACGATCCGGTACTCAGGCCCGTAGCCATCCGCGCCGTAGCAGCCTATGACATTGCCGCCCTCGGTAGAAAGCTCATTGAAAGCTATTCTTCCTACTCTTCTGCTGAAAAGAGCGAAGCCGTCATGTCCCTGGCGTCGCGGCCTGGTTATGGCAACCTGCTTACAAAAGCCATTGCTTCGGGGACAATTCCCAGGAAAGATATTCCTGCTTACGCAGCCCGGCAGTTGCTGCGCGTGGTCGGAAGCGGGTTTGTAGAGGTATGGGGGCCAATCGAGCAGCAAAATGCAGGCGGACAGCAGGAGTACGCCCGGTACCGCCGGATCCTGTCCGGCCAGGCATTGGCAAAGGCCGACCTCTCAGCCGGGAAAAAGCTATTCACGAGCACCTGCGGCCCGTGTCACAAAATGCACGGCGCGGGAGGAGACATCGGGCCTGATATTACCGGTTCCAACAGGACCAACCTCGATTATCTTTTAGCCAATATCCTCGAACCCGGCGCCGACATCCAGGACGACTATAAAATGGTAGTGATCACCACAAGAGACGGCCGTACCTACGCAGGTAACGTCTCTTCGGAAAATAACCAGCAGCTGACCTTAAAAGTGGTGGGACAGGAGCCCGTCGTGCTGGCCAGATCCGCCATCCAGTCCAGGGAGGTAACACCGGTTTCCATGATGCCTCCGGGACTCCTGGAAGCGCTGACCGAGCAAGAGGTCGTCGACCTGATCGCGTACCTCCAACACGCGCAAAAATAGCGCCGGGTGTTACCCGGCGCTATCTGCATCAATCCAAATAAAAGCCCTGGAAGGGTATCATTCCCCAATCATAGGGCGCAGGCCCTAAAAGATTGCCAGCGCCTCGTTAAACGTCGCGCTGGGGCGCATTGCCTTCTCGGCCAATGCATCAACCGGCGCGTAGTACCCGCCGATATCCTGGGGTTTCCCCTGGGCATCGATCAGTTCCTGCGCGATCTTCGCCTCGTTGGCAGCCAGCTTCTCCGCCAGTGGAGCAAACTGCGCCTTCAGCTCAGCATCCTTGTCCTGGGCAGCCAATGCCTCCGCCCAGTAGAGCGCCAGGTAGAAATGAGAGCCGCGGTTATCGATCTGGCCGACTTTTCTCGCGGGAGACTTATCGTTAGCCAGGAATTTTTCGGTAGCGGCATCAAGTGTTTCCGCCAATACAAGTGCTTTTGCATTATCCTGCGTCTGCCCGAGATGCTCGAGCGATACGGCCAGGGCCAGGAACTCGCCCAGGGAATCCCAACGCAGGTATCCTTCCTCCACGAATTGCTCCACGTGCTTGGGCGCCGAACCGCCCGCACCGGTTTCAAACAGCCCGCCCCCGTTCATCAGCGGTACGATAGACAGCATTTTTGCGGAAGTTCCCAGCTCGAGAATAGGGAAAAGGTCGGTGAGATAATCCCGGAGCACGTTCCCGGTTACCGAGATGGTATCCAATCCTTTCCTGATCCTGTCCAGCGAAAATTTAGTAGCTTCGACCGGGTTCAGTATCCTGATATCCAGTCCCTGGGTATCCAGCTCAGCCAGGTATTGGTTTACTTTTTTAATAATTTCGCGATCGTGAGCACGGTTCTCGTCCAGCCAGAACACAGCGGGCGTATCCGACAGCCTGGCCCGGTTAACGGCCAGCTTCACCCAGTCCCTGACAGGCGCATCTTTGGTCTGGCAGGCCCTGAAGATGTCGCCCGGCTCTACCGGCTGTTCCAGCAGCACGTTCCCGTTACCGTCTACGATACGGATTACACCGCTTGCGGCAGCCTGGAAAGTCTTGTCATGCGATCCGTATTCCTCTGCTTTCTGCGCCATTAATCCTACGTTGGGAACGGAGCCTATGGTCGACGGGTTCAACGCGCCATGCGCCTTCATATCTTCAATGACCGCCTGGTATACGCCTGCGTAGTTCCTGTCCGGGATTAAAGCCAGCGTATCCTGCTGCTTTCCTTCGGCATTCCACATCTGCCCCGAGGTACGTATCATCGCAGGCATCGAAGCGTCGACAATCACGTCTGAAGGTACGTGCAGGTTGGTAATGCCTTTGTCGGAATTGACCATCGCCAAAGCCGGCCCGGCCTGGATAGCCGCCGCGATCGCCTCCTTGACCTCTCCTTCCTGCGGATGTCCCGCGATTTTGGCATAGACATCGCCCAGACCATTCCGGGTATCGACATTCAGCTCTTTAAAAAGGGCGGCATATTTTGCAAAAACGTCTTTAAAATAGACTTCCACGATGGCCCCGAAAATAATGGGGTCCGATACCTTCATCATGGTGGCTTTCAGGTGAGCGGAAAGCAGTACGCCTTCGGCTTTGGCCACCTCTATCTGTTCTGCGACGAAGCTTTTAAGCGCAGACAGGCTCATGACAGTCGAGTCCAGCACCTCGCCGGCCTTCAGGGGGGCAAAATCCTTCAGCAACTGCGTATGTCCGTCCGACCCGGCAAATTCGATCTTAAAGGTGGTCGGCTCCGCTACGGTTACCGACTTCTCGCTTCCGTAAAAATCGCCGGCAGACATCGATGCCACGCGTGTTCTGGAATCGGCCGACCATGCACCCATCGAGTGCGGGTGGGTTTTCGCATAGTTCTTGACGGCTTTCGGCGCCCGGCGATCGGAGTTCCCTTCGCGAAGAACGGGATTGACAGCCGAACCGAGGACCTTGGAATACTGCGTCTTTACTGCTTTTTCTTCATCCGTAGCCGGGTCTTCCGGATAGTCGGGCACTGCATATCCTTTTTGCTGAAGTTCTTTGATGGCGGCCTTCAGCTGGGGAATCGATGCAGAAATATTGGGAAGCTTGATGATATTAGCCTCCGGAGCCGTCGCCAGTTGTCCTAATTGGGAAAGGGCGTCTTCAATCCGCTGGTCTTCTTTCAGGTAGGTCGGAAAATTTGCCAGTATGCGCCCGGCAAGGGAAATATCGCTCAACTCTATATCGATACCGGCAGAAGTGGTGTAAGCCTTTACGATAGGCAATAGGGAATATGTTGCCAAAGCAGGAGCTTCATCTGTTTTGGTGTAGATAATCTTGGGGGTATTAGACATAATAAGCGGTTTTATGTAGGAATGGTAAAACGAACCTTTATTTTTGTATCGAATGGCCGCAAATTTAGCAATTTTCGGGCGTAACAGACCTCTCCGGCAGTTTAAAATTCACAAGGATAGCAACGTGATTGATATCGCCCGGCCGACCGCCGGCAGTAAAACCGGCATGCTCCTGTGTATCGGCTAAGTAGCGACTGCGACACTTTGTCCTGATTCTCCACACTTTTTCTTCCATCAAACTGCCAGAATACGCCGCCAGCGCTTCTGGCATACGGTTTGTTGATAATGAAACCAAAGTAAATCAACAATCACAGCATTCATTAACTCTCTAAACTGAAACACCATGGAAAACTTGACCTCGTTCCCCGAACTGGCCTACCTCACTCCTACTACCCGCGAACGCGCCCTGATGCTGGCCGGCGAGCTGATCCGGCAAGGAATCTCTACAAAAGACGCCGTTTCACAAGCCATCCTTTCAGCTAAAAACTGGGCGGTAAAAAGCGTTAACCGCACCGTCTGGAAAAGACTCCGGAAAATGGAAGCGTGATCAGGTTTGAGGCTTTAGGTTTTAGCTAATACCTCACACCTGCAACCTAACTTCTGACTATTTCATGGAAAAACCGGCAGGCAAAGCAAAAGTAAAAGCCTAACTTTGCCAGTCATTCAGTCATTCTTTCCATGAATATTTACATCCATACCCTTTTAGACCCGGCATTATCTGCCAATATTACCGGCGCCTTCGGGCAGCATCACCGGATCACCTTCCGAACAGAGCAGGCCGTCCAGCAGAGCGCGCCGGTAAGCTTTCTGGAGGCCGACGCCATTCTTGGTAACCCGCCTTTGGCCTGGTTTGAAAATGCGCAGGCCCGGAACCTGAAATTCTGGCAGCTGGATTCTGCCGGGTTCGACCAGTACCGGCAGGTAGACGTAAACGCTAAGGTGGCCAACATGGGCGACTGGTTTGCACGTCCCTGCGCGGAAACCATAGTGGGCGGCATCCTGGCGCTATACCGGGGCCTGAACAAGCTCGCGGTACTTCAGAAAGAGAAAAAATGGGTGGGCACTCCCATACGGGAAGAGCTCGGCCTTTTATACAGGAAAGATGTCGTCGTGCTGGGAAGCGGGACCATCGGCCTGGCCGTCAGAGCGATACTTGCAGGTTTCGGCGCCAACTCAAAGCTGGTGGCCAGGTCCTCTCCCGAAGCCGATATTCACTCCCGGGAGGCGCTGTTCGAAGTGCTCCCTTCTACAGATATCGTTATTAGTACGCTGCCCGGAGCCGCCGGGAAATACGTGGATGAAGATTTTCTGAAAGCCATGAAAAAAGGGAGCGTATATGCCAACGTAGGCAGGGGCTCCACTACCGACGAGCAGGCGCTTATCGGGCTGCTGAAAAGCGGGGACCTGGCGGGTGCGGTGCTGGATGTCACCGAAAAAGAGCCGCTTCCTTCAGAGAGTCCGCTCTGGGAAATGGACAACGTCATCCTCACCCAGCATTCCGGCGGAGGGCAGGCCAATGAAGACGCCGGGAAGGCGGCCAACTTCATCGAAAATTTTTCCCGTTTCCTGGAAGGAGAAAAAATCCTGTTCGAAGTATCGCTTTCAAGGGGATATTAAGATCTTTGCGACCGTCTTCTCATCATTCTTTTTATCACGTATGCAAACACAGGAGAGAATAGCAGCCAAATACCGGGAAATATACCAGGGATCACCAAGGCTTTTCCACTCTCCGGGCCGCATCAACCTCATCGGTGAACATACTGATTACAACGACGGTTTCGTTCTTCCGGCCAGTGTCGATAAAGCCGTATATTTTGCCATCGAACCGCGTGATGACAGGAATGTGGAATTATATGCAGCCGACCTCGGCGAGCACTATCACTTCCCGCTTGACGACCTTTCGAAGCCTTCCGTACAGTGGCCGGTCTTCCAGCTCGGCGTGCTGGACCAGCTCCGGAAAAACGGGATCGGCATCGGCGGGTTCCAGGCTGTTTTCGGGGGCGATATTCCCGCCGGCGCAGGCATGTCGTCGTCGGCAGCGCTCGAGTGCTGCCTGCTGTTTGCCCTGAATGAAATTTACACGCTGGGGCTTAGCCGGCTTGATATAGTCCGGATGGCTCAAAAAGCAGAAAATGAGTTCGTCGGGGTCAATTGCGGTATAATGGACCAGTTCGCTTCCGTATTCGGCAGACCGGGATCGGTAATCCGGCTGGATTGCAGGAACCTGGAGTACGAGTATTATCCGTTCGTGCTGGAAGGTTATGGTCTGGTGCTCTGCGACACTACCGTCAAACACTCGCTTGCCGGCTCCGAATATAATACGCGCCGCAAAGAATGTGAAACCGGCGTATCTCTCCTTCAGCAATATTACCCCGGGATAAAGAGCCTGCGAGACGTTTCCGCAGACCAGGTAGAGCGTCACAAGGATGAAATGGGAGACCCGGTTTACCGCCGCTGCCGGTTCATTACCCGTGAAATTCAACGGGTACCCGAAGCCTGCCAGCTGCTGCTTGAGAACGAGGCGCAGGCTTTCGGTGCAAAAATGTATGAAACACATGAAGGCCTGCGGCACGACTACGAAGTGAGCTGTGAGGAGCTGGATTTCCTCGTGGATTTTACCAGGTCTCTGCCGGAAGTAGCCGGAGCCCGCATGATGGGAGGAGGTTTCGGCGGATGCACCATCAACCTCGTCAGGAGCGAACAGCTCGATTCATTTGAAAAACAAGTAAAAGAGGCCTATCTGGGGACTTTTGGGAGAGAACTTCCGTGCTACCGGGTAGAAATAGGGGCAGGTACCGGAGAAATCCGTTAAGTACCTTTTCCCGGCGCCGTTTATCATCATAACCTAATCAATAGTAAAGCTATGCGTTTCTGGGCAGCGATCTTATTACCCTCCATGCTTCTGGCCGGATGCGCCGGCGAAAACAGTCAAAAAACAATGGACAAACCATCTATAAGCAAAGCCGTTTTCGGACAGCTGCCCGACGGCAGCGCCGCAGATCTCTATACGCTGACCAACTCCAACGGCATGTCGGCCAGGATAACCAACTACGGAGGTATTGTCACCCACCTTTTTGTTCCTGACAAAAACGGCAAATTCGAAGATGTCGTCCTTGGATTTGACTCGCTTCAGAATTATCTCGACGGGCACCCTTTTTTCGGGGCATTGGTAGGAAGGTACGGGAACCGCATCGCGAACGGCAAATTCCAGCTTGACGGGCAAAACTATAACCTGTATGTTAACAACGGTCCCAATGCCCTGCACGGCGGGAAAGTGGGGTTTGATAAAGTTTTATGGAAAACAAGGGAAGTGACTACCGATTCCACAGCCGGTCTCCAAATGTCGTATGTCAGCGCAGATATGGAGGAAGGGTACCCCGGCACGCTCGAAGTCGAGGTTACCTATACGCTTGCCAACGACAATTCACTGAAAATCGACTATAAGGCCACCACCGACAAGCCTACGGTAGTGAACCTGACCAACCATTCCTATTTCAACCTTACAGGACTGAAACGCGATATTCTCGGGCACCAGGTTACCATAAACGCCGATAGCCTCGTTGCGGTCAACGACAAGCTGATCCCGACCGGTAAGCTGATCCCGGTAGCCGGTACCCCGTTCGATTTCAACACGCCTCATGAGGTCGGTGAGCGGATTGACGACAATACCCATGAGCAGATCAGATTCGGCGGCGGATATGATCACTGCTGGGTTTTAAGGAAAAACGGGGACGGGCTCGCCGAAATAGCCACGGTTTACGATCCGTCGAGCGGACGGCTGATGGAAGTATCCACCACCGAGCCCGGAGTTCAGTTTTACACCGGGAATTTCCTGAATGGAGAGCTGAAGGGCAAGGGAGCGACCTACAGCAAACGCTTCGGGCTCTGCCTGGAAACGGAGCATTATCCCGACTCCCCCAACCAGCCGCATTTCCCTACGACCATACTAAGGCCGGGAGAAACCTACCGGACGACAACCGCCTACCGGTTTTCTGTAAAATGATGAAAGAAAACAGCTATAACAGAGTGTTTTAATAGCCGCTAAAAGCGACGTAATAGGACTTCGGGACTGGAAGTCCCGAAGAGCCCATCATCACATCAACCAATCATCACGTTAATGTTCAAACGCCTTCCATTTCTAAGCGGAGCCCTGGTCCTGCTAACGCTCCAGGCCGGAGCCCAAAGTACCGCCGGGGACTATGCCGGTACCATCACGCCCGAAAACCTGAGAAAGCATCTTACCGTCATCGCGCACGATAGCCTGGAAGGAAGGGCCACCGGATCGCCGGGGCAGAAAAAGGCGGCTGAGTATGTAGCCTCGTACTATCGTCAATACGGCCTGAAACCCGCCGCTGCCGATGCCAGCGGCAAGCCGGGCTTCTTCCAGGTTTATAACCTTTACAGGGGAGCCTGGGAATCGGCGCACATCCGGAAAGGCAGGCAGCTGTATGAGCTGAACCGGGATTTCTACATCGACGGGCTGGCCAATATGCCGGAAGACGAAAGCCTGACGACGATTTTTGCAGGATACGGCATCTCGGAAGGGAGCTACAATGATTATGAAAACCTGGATGTCAGGAATAAGGCGGTCGTTGTATTTGAGGGGGAACCGGGAAGCGGAAACGGCAACTACCTTCTGTCAGGCAGTACGGAACCCTCCAAATGGGGACGCGCCAGGGCCTGGGAGGAAAAAGCGAGGCTTGCATTGAGCAAAGGGGCCAGGACCATTATCATTATCTCTTCCCAAAATGCCCAGGGATTTGAGAAGGAGATACAAAGGCGCGCCTCCATGGCGCCGCGCGTCAGGAGGCTTTCGCTCCGCCAGGAAGAAGCGCCGGCCCGGAACCTGGCCGCTTTCACGGTCGGGGAAGCAGCCGCGGCCTCGCTTCTGGGGATCAGGGAGAAAAAGCTGAAAAAATTAAAAGCAAAAACAGACAAAGGCAGCTCTTCATGGAAGAAGCATATCGGTGATGATATCACGATTATGGCCAAAAGGCAAAGCGAGGTAGTACCCACCGAAAATGTTGCCGCGCTCCTGGAAGGCACCGATAAAAAAGACGAAATCGTTGTCATTTCCGCCCACCTGGACCACATCGGCATCTCGCCCGACGGCCAGATCAACAACGGCGCCGACGACGACGGAACGGGAACCGTGGCGCTTCTTGAGCTGGCAGAGGCGTTTTCAAAGGCAAAAGCCGAAGGAAAAGGCCCCAGGAGAAGCATCCTGTTCCTCAACGTCACCGGCGAGGAAATGGGACTCCTCGGATCGGAATTTTATTCAGAAAACCCGCTTTTCCCGTCTGAGAACCACGTGGCAAACCTGAATATCGATATGATAGGAAGAGTTGACGACGCCCACAAAGATAACCCGGACTATGTCTACCTGATCGGGTCGGACAAGCTCTCGTCGGAGCTTCATGCCATCAGCGAGAACGCCAATCAAAAATATGTAAACCTTACGCTGGATTACACATTTAATCATCCGGACGATCCGAACCGCTTTTATTACCGTTCCGACCACTACAATTTCGCTAAAAAGGGCATACCCGTTATTTTCTATTTCACCGGCGTCCACGAAGATTACCATCGTCCCGGCGATGACGTCGAAAAAATACTTTTCGACCGGCAGGCCAGAATTGTAAAGCTGATCTTCCATACTGCCTGGGAGCTTGCCAACCGCGGGGAGCGGATAAAAGTGGATAGCAACAAACCGTAAATGAACGACCAGCATCTTCCTTCTGCCTTCATCGAACAGATGAAGGTACTACTACCTACAGACTTCGAGGCTTTCGGGGCGGCGCTGGCTTCAGCGCCGCCGGTAAGCATCCGGTTAAATCGCACCAAAATTACTCCCGGCGGGCTCTCCCATCTCCCCCTCGGGGAAAAAGTAAGCTGGCATCCGGACGCGTACTATCTCACTGAAAGACCGAACTTTACCCTCGACCCTCTTTTCCATGCCGGGGCCTATTACGTACAGGAGGCCTCTTCCATGTTCCTGCACGAAGTTCTCGACCAGAGCACCGGCCGGCAGCGCCCTTTGAAAATCCTTGATCTATGCGCCGCTCCCGGCGGTAAAAGCACGCTCATCGCCTCCTGGATGCCTGAAGGATCGATCCTCGTTGCAAACGAAGTAATCAGATCCAGGGTGCCCGTCCTCAAACAGAACCTGACGCGCTGGGGACACCCCGGCGTATTTACCTGCAGCTACGATCCTGAGGCGTTTCTGCCGCTGGCAGGATGGTTCGACCTGGTGGTGGTAGACGCACCCTGCTCGGGGGAAGGCCTCTTTCGCAAAAATGACCTCGCTCCGGCCGAATGGTCTCCCGGAAATGTGACCTTATGCGCCGCCCGGCAAAAGCGGATACTCAGCGTGGCGCAAAAGCTGGTCAGCCCGAAGGGTACGCTTATATACAGTACATGTACCTACAACAAACAGGAAAACGATTTAAATGCAGCATGGCTCAGGAACGAAAAAGGCATGATGGAAATCCTTTTGGAAATCCCGGAACAATGGGGTGTCTCCCGCCGGGAGTCGGGCTACCAGCTATACCCGCACAAGGTACGGGGGGAAGGGTTTTACATCGTCGCGCTCAGGCAGCTGGAACCTGTCAGGGCGGCAGAAAAGAGAAAAAAAGATTTTAAAAAACTGACATTTGCCGGCAGAAAGGAGCTTGAAGTTATTTCCGGCTGGATAAACGATATTGGAAAGTATGTCTTTTTGAAAACACCAGATGGCCAGCTTTTCCATGCGCCGGCGGCTCTTGTCCATGATCTTCTGACCCTCGATTTCCTGTTGCCCCACGGTGTCTGGCTGCATGAAACCGGCCAGGTCAAAGGCAGGGACTACATTCCGTCTCATGCGCTGGCACTACAAAATAATACGCTGAGAACCGGTTTTTCCTCTATTGACCTCGATGAGACGCAATCGCTTCTTTATCTTAAAAAAGAGCTGAACTCGGTATCTGCTCCTGAAAAAGGCTGGTATCTTGCCAAACACAAAAACCTGCCCCTTGGCTGGCTGCGGCATCTTGGCAGCCGGTTCAACAACTACTATCCGACGGAGCAACGGATACGGATGGAGATAGGATAGCGGGCTTTTGCCAAACCGGCGAAGGAATAATCATCCGAAAAAAATCCGTGACCCAGAAAAATTTTCCCGTCTTAACAAAAAATATTACTTTTCTTCAGAGTACCCTATCAGGAGCGGCTTCCCGGAATGATAACGTATAGTGTTAGCGACAGCCGGATAAAACTCTTTAAAAGCCGTGAAGCCTGTGCGTCTACTCGACTATTATAAATTTATTTCTGCCTTTCAATCAAAAAGTTATTATATTGGCAGCAGTTTATTAACAACAAATTAACCGTATGAACAAAAATTTACTAGCTCTCTTTTTCCTGTTCTGGGTCGGAGCCGCTTTCGGGCAAAACCGCACAATCACAGGGAAAGTAATCGCCGAAGAAGACGGGAGTGCTCTTCCCGGCGTGAGTATCCTCGTCAAAGGCTCGACTGCGGGCACATCAACAAACATAGACGGACAGTACACAATCAGCGTCCCCGCTAATGCCGTTCTGGTATATAGCTTTGTAGGATTCATTACCCAGGAGGCTCCTGTTGGTACGAGCTCGGTCATCGACATTGCCCTCAAATCTGACGTGATGGCGCTCAGTGAGGTAGTCATTACGGCAATGGGTATCGCAAAAGAGAAAAAATCTCTGGGGTACGCTACCCAGGCCATCAAATCCGAAACACTTGTACAGGCCGCCAATACCGGCCTCGCAGGCGCCCTGCAGGGTAAAGTTTCCGGAGTAAGCATCGTTCCGTCGAGCGGTATGCCCGGCGCATCTGCAAAGATCGTCATCCGTGGCGCCCGCTCTTTGTCCCCCAACGGGAACAACTCGCCGCTCTACGTTATAGACGGGCTCCCTGTGGCATCCAACGCAGACATCAATACCGGGAATAGCGTGACCGGCGCCGACATTGCAAACCGGGGCGTAGATATCGACCCCAATGACATTGCAAACGTGGAAATTCTGAAAGGNCGGCCCTTTACGGGCTGAGGGCTTCCAACGGGGTGATCGTCATTACAACCAAAAGGGGAGCTCAGGGTAAAACCCAGGTATCTTTCAATTCCAACATCAGCTTCGACAGGATCTCCAGGTATCCTGAACTCCAGAATACCTATGCTCAGGGTACCGGCGGCAACTTTAATCCAACTGCTTCAACTTCATGGGGCCCAAAAATTGCAGACCTGCCTAAGAGCGCTTCCCATGGCGGTGAAACCGAGAACGCATTCACCCGGGCGGACGGGCAGAAGCCGGGTATGTACTACGTGCCGCAGAGGGCTTATGCAGGTCTGGATCCCTGGGTAAAACCACAGGCGTATGACAATATTAAGGAGTTCTTCAATACGGGAGTCACTTTTAACAACTCCCTGAGCGTTTCGCAGGGTACCGAACGCGGCAACTACTCGTTCTCGCTGGGAAGCACCAAACAGAACGGTATCATCCCCAACACCGGGATGGAGAGATACAATGCCCGTCTGAGTACAGAGTTGAAATTGTCCGAAAGATTCAAAGCGGCTTTCTCCGGCAACTTCTCCAACTCCAATATCAATAAAGCTCCCTCCGCCAACGACGGGATAGTAGCCACGGTCTACCCGGCGCCGCCGAGCTACGACCTGAAAGGCATACCCAGCTACTACGAGAACAACCCGTACAGACCCAACGGGTACAGGGGCGGCGCATTTGTCAACCCGTACTGGGGAATGGAGAACAACACTTTCAACGAAAAGAACAACCGCTTTTTCGGCAGCGGCAGCATCGCCTATAATACCGATCTGAACTCCGAAAAGCTGCTTCTGGATGTTAAATACCAGCTTGGTACCGATATCTATACGACCAATTTCCGGGATGTCTGGGGCTTCGGATCACCTACGAGGGGTTCGGCCAATAATGGGTACCTGGAAGAATACAGCTTCACCAATAACATGGTCAACTCGTTGCTGACCGCCAACCTGAGCTGGGATATCAACGACGATTTCAACCTGACCACGCTGGTGGGCAACGAGATCGTCAATACGGCGACGACCTACAGGTATGCGTACGGCACCGATTTCGCATTCGGCGGCTGGAACCACATGGATAATACCGCGAATAAGGATGCTAGTTCCGAATACAAGTTTTCCAGAACTTTCGGTAGCTTCGTGAACCTGAACCTCTCGTACCGGAACTTCCTGTTCCTGACCGCCACAGGGAGGCAGGATATCGTTTCGACGATGCCCCGCAATAACCGCAGATTTTTCTATCCTTCGCTCGGACTTAGTTTCGTATTTACCGAGCTGGACGGCATCAGAGGAAACGATGTCCTTACGTTCGGCAAGCTGCGCTCGTCCTATGCGCAGGTCGGACAGGCCGGGAACTACCTGCCCAGCTACTATTCGATTCCCACTTACGAAGGCGGATTTTACTCGGGACAGCCCATCATTTACCCGATCGGCGGGATCAAAGCCTATATACCGAGCGAAACCATATACAACCCGAACCTCGTTCCCCAGAATACCAACTCCTACGAGATCGGGGTGGACCTGGGATTCCTGAAGGGCCTGGTCGATGTCAGCTATACCTTCTCGAGGCAGAACGTTACCGACCAGATATTCGCAGTACCCCTGGCAGGGTCTACCGGAGCAGCGGAGTTTATGACCAACAACGGCAAGGTGCATACCAACGCGCATGAAGCAACCGTAAATGTCAATATACTCCGTAAAAATGATCTGGATTGGAGCATCGGCGCCAACTTCACCAAGATAGACAACTATGTCGACGAGCTGGCTGAGGGTGTAAACAGCATTTTCCTCGGCGGGTTTGTTACGCCGCAGGCGCGGGCCGGTATCGGCGATAAATTCCCGGTAATTTATGGATCTAGCTATGCAAGAAACCAAAAAGGACAGATTGTTGTAGATGAGGATGGTTTACCTACCGCGGGAGCACCCGGTGTGATAGGTCGTGTGGCTCCGGACTTTATTCTCGGCTTAAACACGAGCCTGCGTTACAAAAGGCTGACCCTCTCTGCTGTATCGGAATGGAAGCAGGGCGGCCAGATGTATAGCGGCACTACCGGGCTGTTCGGCTTATACGGCAACAGCATGGAGTCTGCGGAAGCAAGGGATAAGAATGAAATAATGTTCCCGAATGCCGTGAAAGAAGACGGAACTCCGAACGATATCAAAATAACCGGGTATGGTAACATCCAGGATTATTATACTATATTGAACAACATCGACGAAAGCAGCATCGTAGAAGCGTCTTTCTTTAAAATGAGAGAAATCGCATTGAGATACCAGGCCATTAAAAAAGAGAGGTTCAATCTGGGAGTTAATTTCTTTGCCCGTAACCTGCTGCTATGGACCAACTCACCGGTAATCGATCCGGAATCAAGCCAGGGCAATACGAATATGGCGGGTAGCTTCGAAAGATTCACCTTACCCCAGACAAGCAGCTACGGGTTTGGTATTAATCTTCAGTTTTAATTCTTAAGATCCGAGAATATGAAAAAGAAACTCATAAATCAAAAATACCTGGCCGGGCTCCTGACGCTGACCGTTTTCTTTGCTTCGTGCTCTGAAGACGCTTTAGACGGAGTAAACCGCGACCGGAACAATACGGCGGATGTATCTGCCAAGTTTATCCTGACAGACCTCATGACGTCTACCGCTTTCTCTGTAGCAGGCGGGGATATCTCGTTGTATTCCTCCGTTTATGTGGAGCATGAGACCGGAGTCCACAACCAGACTTATAACGCCGAGATCAGGAGCGGTGAGCCTACGCTGGCCACTACCAACAACAACTCCTGGAACGCAATTTACCAGAACATCAAAAACGCTAAAATTGCGATCGCTAAAACTTCTGCCGGCGGCCCGGAAGAAGGGAACGACGTCACCAACGGGATTGCTAAAGTCCTCCTGGCTTACAACCTGGGGGTTTTGACCGACTTTTTCGGCGATGCGCCTTTCTCGGAAACAGGCATCATGAACGAAGACGGCACTCCGAAATACTACCAGCCTAAGATTGAAAAGCAATCGGAGCTATACCCTCAGATCCAGCAGTTTCTTGACGAGGCGATCGCAAGCCTCGCCGGGACCGACGCCGGAGTTACCGGCGGGATCGGTACGCAGGATTTGATTTACGGAGGCGCAAAAGCCCAATGGATAAAGGCTGCCTACGGACTGAAAGCCAGGTACCTGATGCATACGCTGAAGGTATCTTCCAATGCCAATGCAGATCTGGCCACTATCCTGTCCTACATCGATAAGTCGTTCACAAGTGTATCCGATGAAATGAAATTTGATCGGTACGACGGAGTTCAAGCCGTCAATCCTCTGTTTGGCTATACGAATGCACGTGATGGATTAGGCGCCAGCAAGAGCCTTCTCACCAAGTTTACGGAATATGAGGACCCGCGCGGAGAGCCGGCCTTCGGTGTATGGGGGAGCCAGGCGGTAGTTCACATTTCCCTTGCCGATGCCCTGGAAGAAGCCGCCCCGAACGGAGCTCCCGAGCAGGTGCAATATTTTTACCCGCTGTGCTTCGCAAATTATGCCTACGGAGCTCCTACGATGCTGTTGAGCTATCATGAGCTGATGTTCCTGAAAGCCGAAGCCCTGGCCAGGCTGCAAAGGACGGAAGAAGCCGAAGAAGCATTGCAAGGCGCAGTTGTAGCAGCTTTCGCGAATTTCGAAAGGTCTCTTGAGTATGGTATTGAATATGTCGCTCAGGTGGCGCCGGAGGTACTCGACCTGTCGGAAGAAGTGGCGCTCGACTATTTCGAAAATTCGGTAAAAGCCCGCTTCACGGAAAACCCGCTGAAAGAGATAATGGTACAAAAATACCTGGGCTTCTACGGAGCCTCGGGCGAATCCACCGAAGCTTTCAACGATATCCGGAGAATGAAAGCGCTGGGCGAGGATTTCATAACGCTCGCAAACCCTAAAAACGTCAGCCAGTTCCCGCTGCGGTTTCCGTATGGAAACTCGGATGTCACTACGAATCAGCATATATTCGATGCTTACGGAAACGGAAGCTACGTGTATACTGAGAACGTGTGGTGGGCAGGAGGCACACGATAAAAAACCTTCCTTTAAAAAAGAGATCGCATCAGGGATTGGTGCGATCTCTTTCTTTCCTATGTCCAAATACTACCATCTTAAAGTCAAGGAAGTCGTCCGGGAAACAGCCGACACTGTCTCCATTCATTTCTGGCACCCCTGGAACGAAGTCGTCCAATATAAGCCCGGACAGTATTTTACTATCCTCTGGCCGGCAGCCGGCGACACAAAGCTGCGACGGTCTTACTCGCTGTCCAGCTCTCCCTATACCGATATTTCTCCGGCAATTACCGTAAAAGAGATTGCCGGCGGGGCGGTCTCCGGTCACCTGGCTTCAGATGTCAGGGAGGGAGATATCCTTGAAATCATGCAGGCCACCGGCACGTTCTTCCTCGAGCCCGACGCCGACCTGGAGCGGACGATCTTCCTCCTCGGTACGGGAAGCGGCATCTCACCTCTTATTTCAATAGCCAAGTCAGTCCTCGTCGTCGAACCTGAAAGCAGGGTGGTGCTCGTCTACGGGAACAGGCGGAAAGAGACCATCATCTTCTTTGAGACTATTCTCAGAATGCAGGAAAAATACAAAGACAGGTTCCAGGTCATACATTCGCTCACTCAGCCGCTCCCGGGCTGGGAAGGCCATACGGGCAGGCTCACAAAGGACAAGCTGGGAGACATCCTGCAGCCCTATGCAGAACTGGTGAGGCTTCCGGAAAGCAGGTTCTTTATTTGCGGGCAGGAGGAGTTTATGGACGAAGCCATGCTGGCGCTCGAAACGCTCGGGGCAAATAAAGAAGCCGTCTCGCGTGAAAGCTTTTACATCAACAGGGACATTGTCGAGAGCGAACCTCCGGCACAGCCTGAAACGAATATTTTGCAGGACCGGACCATCCTGCTGCGCTACGAAGGAGAAGAGCATAACCTCAGGGTCGGCGCCCACCAGACCGTGCTGGAAGCAGCGCTGGAAAGTGACATAGACCTCCCCTACTCCTGCCAGGCCGGCATGTGCACCGCCTGCCTCGGACGCGCCCTGCAGGGCAAAGTAGTACTTGACGAATACGATTCGCTTACCGAAGCCGAGCTTAAGGAAGGATTTATCCTGACGTGCGTGGCTCATCCCGTAACCGACGACGTGATCATCGAGGTCGAATAAAAAATTACTTCCCGCTTACTGTTGACATTTTCAGGAAAAACTATCTAAATTTGCCCCGTACGCGGAAGTAGCTCAGCTGGCAGAGCGGCAGCTTCCCAAGCTGCAGGTCGTGGGTTCGAACCCCATTTTCCGCTCACCGTAAACAGGATCCGAAAGGGTCCTGTTTTTTTTCAACCGTTATCGGTCCTCATTCCCTGAACCCTTCTAAAGCCTCTTCCAATTGGGAGTAGCTCATCTCGCCTTCACGGAAGGTTTTCTTTCCCTTTCTCTGGTTGATGATCAGCGTGGCAGGCAAAGCGCCTGACCAGGAAGCATCGACCCGGTCTATGTATTCCTGCTGGTTCGCTTCATCCAGGAGAAAAAAGTCTGCGGTTATACCTGTCCGGCTGACAAAAGGCTTCACCTTGGTTTCCAGCGTATTCCGGCTATCGAGGCTGATAAGCATAACTTTCACGCCCGAAGCGCCGTATTTATCATGAATCTCCTGGAAGTGCGGCAGTTCCTTGACACAGGGCGCACACCATGTAGCCCAGAAATTGACTACAAACGTAACATCTCCTCCTCTCTGCAGCTTCGCCTCCAGCTCGCTGAGCTTCAAAAGGCTGACAGACTGCCCGTACAACGACTCAGCGCACAGGAGGGCCAGGATAACGCTAAGAAAAAACTTAAATATTTTCATGGCACCTTGTAAACAGAAGACCGGCGGATTCCCCCACCTCAGCTTTTATAATGAACCGGCCTCCTGATTTAGCATATAAAAATAATGCATTTAACTCAAAAAGCGTAAAAATGACGTTTCGATTAAGGATTATTTTACCTGCCTACGCGCAAGCAATTTTTTTTTACCTTTGATTCTCAATTTGATTCTATTTTTTATCTGGATATGAGAGCTGGATTTTTTACTTCTTTAATTTTTACTTTAATCACCGGCCTTGCGGCCGTCCAACACACGCTGGCACAAATTTCCGGGGTCACCTATCCGGCAGCTGCCTGTACAGGCCAGTCTGTTTCTGTTCAATTTACAGCGCCTGCAGGAGCTTATACAATCCAGCTCGTGCCCACTACGGGCCCGGCAATCAATCTGGGGACTGCCACCTCATCGCCGGCAAATGTAACGATCCCCGGCACAGGTGTCGCGGCCGGAAACTACAAGATCAAGATCTTCGTCACGGCAACCCCCGCCACCTCCGCTACCGGCGCCTTAAATATTGCCATAACGTCTACGCCGGCTGTACCGGGGGTCGTCACCCCCGTAGCTGCATGCGCCGGAGCGGCTATAAGCCTTTCTGCCACGGGAAGCAACCTCAAATGGTATTCTTCTACCGGTACGCTGCTCGCATCGCCTCCGGCCACTGCCCCGGCTACTGCCGGAGCTCATACCTACCAGGTTTCGCAATCGACCGGGAGCTGCGAAGGTCCTAAAGCGGAAATCATAGTCAACGTAACTGAAGCGCCCGCCACCCCTACCCTGGCGGCAGCTCCCTCGCCGGTCTGCCAGGGCACGACCGTGCCCGAAGCCACCTTTACCGGTGCCGTCGCTACCGGCACCGGCACATTGGTCTGGTACAGCCAGGCAAGCGGAGGTTCTCCTCTTTCGCCCGGCAGCATCACGGTAAGTACCACCACTGCAGGAGAAAAAAGCCTGTATGTCGCCCGGAAAACCGGCAGCTGTGAAAGCGGGCGGCTGAAAGTGAGCATTGTTGTGAATGCTATCCCTGGTGCTCCGTCGGTCACGACCCCGGTCAATGCATGCGTCGGTACAACCCCGGCCCCGGTTCTCAACGCTACCGGGACTGACCTCAAATGGTATTCATCGGCAGGAGCAGCCCTTCCCTCGAAACCCGTCATCTCTACAGCCGCAGCCGCCGCTTCGAGCTACGGCGTTACGCAGACCGTCAACGGTTGCGAGAGCGAGAAAGCTACCATAGCCGTCAATGTCAGCGCTATCCCGCCGACTCCGGTTATTGCCACGCCGCCCGCAGCGGTCTGCGCAGGGGCCGTAGTGCCGTCAACTACATTTACAAATGCCATCGCTGCCGGAACGGGCACGCTTGTCTGGTACAGCGCCGCTTCCGGCGGAACGCCCCTTACAGGTGCCGATGTCACCGTCAACACCGGAACAGCGGGCGTCAAGAGCCTCTATGTAGCCCGGAAGCAGGGCGATTGTGAAAGCCCGAGGCTGAAAGTTGACATTACCGTAAAACCTCTTCCCTCTGCTCCGGGGGTAGCAGCGCTCGACGTCTGCGTAGGCGATACGCCCGCACCGGTCCTGACAGCTACGGGAACGGCGCTGAAATGGTATAATTCAGCAGGTACAGCCATCGCATCGGCTCCGACTATCCCGACGGCGGCGGCCGCAACTTTCACTTACCAGGTAAGCCAGACAGTAGACGGCTGCGAAAGCGCAAAAGCCACCATAACGGCAAAGGTGCATAAAACTGCAGCCCCTGTCGTGACCAGCTCCATTGCCTATTGCAAAGGCGAGACACCGGCTGCGCTGACGGCCACGGGCACGGCGCTCAAATGGTATACCTCAGCCTCGGGTGGAACAGGCACCGCCACGCCGCCAACAGTTTCTACCGCTACCGTCGGCACGGTGGCTTATTATGTGACCCAAACGCTGAATGGCTGCGAAAGCGAAAAAGCCAGGATCGATGTAAGGACCAAGGCTGTCCCTGTAGTCCCGGTCGTTGCCAATATCCCTGATGTCTGCCAGGCATCTACCGTTTCTTCCACGCAGCTGCTGAATGCGGTGACAACCGCTACCGGGACGCTCAAATGGTATACCGCCGCAACGGGGGGAACAGGCACCGCTGGCGCTCCTACGCCGGTTACTACCGCTTCAGGAACCCAGAATTACTATGTAACACAATCGGTAGAAGGCTGCGAAAGCCCCAGAGCAAACATTAAGATGGAGGTAAAGGCCCTGCCCGCAGCTCCTTCCATAACGGCAACTGTCGACCTTTGCCACCAGGCGACGTCAAGCACTCCGCTCACTGCAACAGCTACCGGCACCAATACCCTGAAATGGTATAACGCGGCTACCGGCGGAAATGCCCTGGCCAGCGCTCCGGTCCCGGCGACCTCGACCGTTCAGACAACGTCGTACTATGTAAGCCAGGTGCAGGCCTATTCCACATCTCTTTCATGTGAAAGCACCAGAGCCAGGATAAACGTAGTGGTCAATCCGCTTCCGGCAGCAGCCAGCTCTACAGACCAGGTAGTGTGCCAGACAAGAAACGATCAGACGCTCAATTTCTCTGCCGCTACCAACGGTTCAGGCAACTCTCTGGTGTGGTATCCCAATGCGACCACCGCCGCCGCGGAAACGGCAGTACCTTCGCGCAACCTGAAGACGCCGGGAGAATTTGAATATTTCGTCGCCCAGAAATCGGCCAAGGAATGTATAGGCTCGCGCAAGGCTGTTAAAATCAGGGTAAAACGGCTGCCGGGATTGCCGGTAGTTTCCAACCTGGAATATTGCCAGTTTGAAAATACGCCCGCCTTAAGCGCCGGCCTGGAAAACAGCGCTACGCCCAACTGGTACGGGCTCAATGCTACCGGAGGCACTGCCTCGCCGGTAGCACCGTCGCCGTCTACCGCTGAAGGAGGCACTTTCTCCTACTATGTAAGCCAGACCCTTGAAGCCTGCGAAGGCGATCGCGCAGAGATCAGGGTCCTGGTCAAAACGACTCCCAAACCGGAGACTCAGACAGAGATCTCCTATTGTCACAACGCTCCTTCCACGCAGCTGTCGGCAACCGGGCAACGGCTGATGTGGTACAGGCCCAACGGCGAAAAGCAGACCACTCCCTTTACACCTTTTACCGCCTCTGTGGGCGACCAGTTCTTCTACGTGACGCAGACCGGCGATAACAATTGCGAGAGCCCCAAGCAGGAGATCAAGATAACGGTATACCCGCTGCCTTCGGCGACTATATCGGGTCAGTCATCCATTCCGCTCGGCGGCACGGCCTCCATCCAGATTACCTTTACCGGGATGGGCCCCTGGTCGTACAAGCTCTCCAACGGCTATAGCGGCACCAGCGAATCCAATACGGTTTCCATCCAGGTTCAGCCCTCTTTTACGACATCCTACCTCGTAACGGAAGTTTCCAACTCCTGTGGTAACGGAACGCCAAACGGAAGCGCCGTCGTGACGGTACTGAGGCCCACTATTACGACCGGCAACCCTAATGTCGTTTCCGTCTGCGCAGGTTCTGAAATAGCCGTCCCTATACAGCGTTCGGGAGATTTCCCCTCCGGGAGCAAATTCGTACTCCAGATCGCCAGGGAAAATAAAGAAGACAGCTTTAAAACGATCGAAACAAAGGTATCGGGCAACACGCTTACCAGCACACTTCCCGATACGCTGGAAGGCGGCACCTATTTCGTCAGGGCAATCAGTGAAAACCCGAATCCCGACCTGAGCACCATCGGAAGCGTGAGCGGGGTGAACATCCTGGTAGATCCCAAGCCGACAGCCACCCTGCCCGACGACAGGACTATCCTGGAAGGCCAGTCCACTACGCTGTCTATCGGGCTGACAGGAGCAGCGCCCTGGACTTTCTCCTATTCAAACGGAAGCGAGACCAACTCCGTTACCACCAGCACATCTCCGTATATGCTGAACGTAACGCCGGCCGTCACAGCTGTCTACACCATCACTTCGATAGAAAACAAGTGCGGCGCCGGCCGTTCTATCGGCGAGACGCGGGTCCAGGTGGATAAGATCCTCGGAGTGGAGCCTGCCGCGGAAAATTGGGTGAAGGTATTGCCTACCGTTACTTACGACTACTGCAAGGTAGAGCTCGACGTACCGGGATACGAGGGGATAGAACTGAAAATTGTCGATCTTTCAGGCAGGACGCTGAGAACGCTTCCCTTAAACTCGGCAGTAACCGATATTCACATGGGCACCCTTCCGTCAGGCATCTATTTCTTCCAGGTAAGGCAAGACATGAACTACGCAGTGATCAAAGTATTGAGACCATAGGCGCGTTTTACGCTCATGCAGTTTCCTTACCTGTCAGACGAGCACTACATGGCTGAAGCCATCTCCCTGGCCC